>DATJUF010000210.1:0-19859 GCA_035502655.1 Binataceae bacterium (SeqCode) | reverse complement strand
ATATTCGAGCTTCTGATTACGGCCCATCGAGCCTGACTTGTCGATAATCAGGATCAGCGCGCGTTTGCGCTCGCGCCGCTCGGGCGGCTTCATCAACACGGGCATGATGTGCGCCACCGGGCTGTTCTGCCATCCGCCGAGGCCGAAGCTCTGATCGCCCCCAACCATCGCGAGTGAACCCCCGTCCGCGACGTATTGGACAATTGCGTTTTGCGCCACCGGCGCAACATGGCCGCTAGCGACGTTGTTCAGGATCACCGCATCGTAGCCCTTGAGATTGCCGTCCCATTCGCCGTTTGCGATTTCGACCCGCGGTTGCAGGCCTGCGCCGCTGGCTGCCTCCGCCAGATAGCTCGCATCACGCGCGTTATCAGTCAGAATCAATATTTTCCGCTGGGCGCCGATTCCCACCCATCCTTCAAGCGCGTCGTCCTCCGGATAGGCGTCAAGCGCAGGATTTGACGCCTTGAACACGGCATGAAACGAGATCAGGCCCGAGGCGTCGGCATGGACTGGAAAGTCGTAACGCGTCTGCCCTGGCTGGACTGTCACCGGACGGGTTTCGATCAACTGGCCATTGCGGTAAAGCGTGATCGTCCCCGCCGCAGGAACGGCGTTGAAATTCGTCATCGTCACACCGAGCGCGAATGGTTCCGCTTTTTCCAGCGCGGGCGGAATCTCAAGCTGGGTCATCGCCACGTTCGGCACCGATCGCGCGCCCGGCGGTGTGAAAATATCGAGCGAGATACCCTCCGCACGCAAAGCCGGCAGCGCCCGATTGGCATCACCGCGATTTTGCCAGCCGTCGGTCACCAGTACGACCGTTCCCCCGCGCGTGTCACCATTTGCCGCGATCCGGTTCAGGGCGGCTTCGAGATTTGTCGCGCCAGGATCGCAAGCGGCACATCCCGCAGAATTTTCGAGCATGTCTACCGCCGCGCTAGTGTCCTCTTCGACCGGCGCACCGGCAAACACGATCGCAGGATCGCCAGCGCGCAGCTTGAGCTGATCCTCAAGCAGGCCAATCGTATAGGTCCGCATCGGCGCGGTGATACTGGCGGATGCGTCGATAACTACCGGACGCGCCGCGCCTTCCGAGCGCATCATGGTGCGCGGGCTGGCCAGCGCGGCCACGAACAGCGCCAGCACCAATGCCCGCACAACCGGCGCGATGAATCGCCAAGGAGTGCGCGCCTGGACCAGCCATACAATCAGTAGCAGGCCAACAACCGGCAGTAGATAGAGGGCTTCGGGCCGCCCGAGGCTGACATGCTCTGGCAACGGCATGCCGTTCGGCGGCAAATGGAGCCACTCGGCAATTGCGCCCAGATTGATCGGATACATCCGCAGACCTAGGCCTGAATCGCCGGACGGCGCCGGTAAACGAGCATTGCTTCGAGCACGATCAGCAACAGAATCGCTGCCAGTATATAAGGCGTGAGCGGCATGTGCGCCGTCGCCGAGGATTGGACATTGCTGGCGAGACCACCGCTCACCGTAATCGGCGCTACCGTCTCTAGGTCCGAGGTCCTCAGATCCTCAAGATTGACCGCCCGCGCCGTCCGTGAATGTGCGCTATTCAGGTAATAGATTCCCTGGGCCTCGGTCGTGGTGAAAACCGTCGAAGGTTCGGCCGCAACCCGCCGTCCGGACGGCAGCGTCACGCTGGTGACACCCGCCGGAATCATCCACGGCTCGCCGGTATGGAAGCCGCCGGTTCGTCCACCGAAGCCCGCCAGATAGCCAAGCATATTTAGTGTCAGCACCGACATCGGCAGGTTGCGCTTGCCGAGATAGGGAAATGGATTAAAGCCGGTCGCCACTATCCGATGGCCTTCGCGCTGGCCATCTAAAATCAGGCCGCCGCCACTGCCGGATACTGTGGTTTGCAGCCACGGATGCTGGCTCAGGTACTCGCCCGAATGGAGATTGAGCAGGCGGAAATTAACCTCATCCGTGAGCGGATCGACCGACGGCCAGGTGGTGACCTCGATCTGCCGCACAGGCTTCACGCCGAAACGGAAAACCGGATCGCCCGGCGGCGGCATCACCATCAAGGCCGGTATCGCAGGCAACTCCTTCGGTACCGTGTACTCGAAAATGACCACGTCGTAATTCGCGAGATCGGCAGGGAGGTAGCTCGCCGGGGCAACGGTCCGCATGCTGACTCCGGGGATTGAAGCGAGACCCGCCGCATCGGACGGCACCGGGCTGACGAATAGGATCGCAATCGTGCGCAGGCCGGAACCGGTTGCCCACGCTACGTTGTCCAGCATGAATCCATCGGCGGGTTCCAGCGTCGCGCGGTAGGTTTCCGCCGGTGGCAGGTTCTGCAAGTCAAGCGCCACCACCGCACCCGGCTGCACCTCGGCTTCTGCATGACCAGCCGGGCGGTCATCACCGGTGAGCGAAACGCGGAGGTTCGCTGCCGAGGGACTGAAGTTCGCAAGCGTAATTCGGGCTTGCAAGGCCGTCGCCCCGAAGGATTCACGGCTGAGCGTAAGCGAGCCGATAGCGTAATTTGCAATCGCCTCGCTGCCGAAGACCGGCCTGATCTTAGCCGGCACCGGCGGAGTGATCGGCCGATAGCTCGCCCACAAAATCGTGCCGATATGCGTATCCGCGTTAAGCTGGCCCACCAGTCCTGAGACCGCCGCCGGATCATCGGGTGCGTCGCTGACGCGCGCGCTGCTTAGCGCTGCCGAGGCTTCGGCGGCACTGGTGAAAGTTCCGCCACCCAACTGATGGGGTTGCGGAGCAGTCAGATAGATTGCGGTTTGCCCGCTATCGCTCTGCCGCGCGAGAGCGTTTCTTATCGCGCCGATCGCGGCGGCGAAACGCGTCTGGCCCGAGGCTGTCTGGGCCTGCATCGCCGCCGAATTGTCGAGCACTACAGCCAGCGGCCGGCCGCGGCGGATCAGGTAAGGCCGCGCCATCGCCAGCACCGCGAGACACAGCAACAACAGTTCGAGAAAAAAAGTCCAGGTGAAACGTGGCCGCCCGCCGAAGCGCTGCCCGCGCATCACGTGCAGCGCACGAAACGCGATAACGCTGGAAACCGTCGCCTGGCGTGGCCGCTCGCGTGCCAGATAAGCGAGGATCAGAAGCGGAACGATCGCGAGAAAATATATCGCTCCCGGCTCCAGCCATCCTATCGTGTTCAGCCAACCCATCGGGATCTAATGAGCTCAGGCGCTCAGATTCAGGTAATCGTGCGAGCCGTGACCGTCGCTAGTGCGCCAGTCCAAGGTCTGCTACCGCACGCAGAAAGAAATCCTGGAACCGAGCGTCTGTAGTATAAAGCGCGTAACGAATCCCGTTACGCAGGCAAAAGACCTTGATTTCGCGCGTGAGCCGCAACAGCGTCTGCCGATACTGCTCGCGCTCGCGATTTCCGATCGAAACACGCACGCGCTCACCGCTTTCGGCGTCCACCACTTCCACGTCGCCGCTCAGTCCTTGGCCCTGAAGTTCAAGGCCACCGAGTATCTGAATCGCCGTAACGTCCATGTTCGCCGCGTTGAACAGGCCGAGTGCGCGGTCCGCCGCCGCCGGATTCATCAGGAAATCCGAAATCAGAAAAAGCTTGCCGGCTCGCCGAATCGAAACCATCTCTTGCGCTAGTGCCGGCGCCAGATCGGCCGCTCCCGCCGGACGGATTGCACTTAGCGATCGCGCGAGATCGACAATCCGATGCCGCCCCAGTACGAAAATCGGCGCCGGCCGCTTACCCTCGCCGCCGACGACGCGAATCATCACGCGGTCCCCCGAGGCCAGCGCCACATACGCGAGCGCGAGCGCGATCGCCACCGCCGAGGCGAACTTGTGATCACGCTCAGGCCAGTTCATTGACCCACTGGCGTCGATAAACACGTACGTCAGCAAGTCTTCCTCTTCCTTGAACAACTTGATGTAGAGCTTGTCGGTGCGTCCGTACAAGCCCCAGTCGATATAGCGGAAGTCGTCGCCAGTCGAATAATAGCGGTAGTCGTTGAATTCGAGCGAGGAGCCGCGCCGGGGCGACAGATGCGTCCCTTTGCCGAGTCCCGCGTACTCGCGCCGCGTCTTGATCCGCAACTGCTCCAGCCGTGCGATAAAGTCGGGCGTGAATTCTTCCGGCAGTCCTAGCATCGGCACTAGCGGGGCTTCTTAAGCCGCTTGACCGCCTGTTCGAGGATCGATTCAGTCGTGACGTTCTCCGCCTCTGCTTGAAAGTTGCGCAAGAGCCGATGGCGCAGCGCCGGAATAATCGCGTCCTCCACGTCCTCGTAACTGGCGGTTACGCGCCCTTCAAGCAGCGCGTTGACCTTTGCCGATAGGATCAATGCTTGGGCGCCGCGCGGACTCGGGCCGAAGCGCAGGTACTGCGATACCTCAGGTGTGGCGTTTGGGCCGCCCGGCGTACAAGCGCCTATTATCGCGATGATGTAACGCTCCACCGGATCGCCGACCATCACTTCGCGCACCAGCGCCTTTAATTGCTCAATACGGGCCGAGGCGTCTGCGGCATCGAAGATCGATTCAACCTTGTAGACGGCTGAGCCGGTCGTGCGATTCAGAATTTCACGTAATTCTTCAGGTTTAGGCGCGCCCATCACCACTTTGAACAAGAAGCGATCCATTTGCGCTTCCGGCAAAGGATAGGTGCCTTCGAGCTCGATCGGGTTCTGCGTCGCCAGCACGAAGAATGGCGGCTCCAGCACATACGTCGTGCCGAGCACCGTGACCTGCCGCTCTTCCATCGCTTCGAGCACCGCGGATTGCGTCTTCGGCGTGGCCCGATTGATTTCGTCGCCCAGCACGACATGAGCAAAGATCGGCCCCGCGGCAAAACGAAATTCGCGCCGTCCCTCCGCCTCAGTCAGGACCTGGGTGCCAACGATATCCGACGGCATCAGGTCGGGCGTGAACTGGATCCGCTTGAAACTTAAGCCGAGCACGTCGGCCGCGGTCTTGACGAGTAGCGTCTTACCGAGCCCTGGTACCCCTTCGATCAGGATGTGACCGCCGCAAAACAGCGCTGCCAGAACTTTGCGTATAACCTCCCGATGACCCACGATTACCCGGCCGACCTCGTTCTCGGCCTGCGCAAAAGTTCGGCGGAATTCCGCCACCCGTTCGTTTGGTGAGATTTGGGGAGCCGCTCCCATCGATAATCCTTCTCCCGGTCAGCCGCCTAATGAATCAAGTCACGATAGCGCGGCGGTACTAACTGCTGTTCGTCCGGCGTGTCGGTGATCTTATCTTGCTTAAGTGGCAGATTGCTGTATGGCGTGACCGCTCTGGTTGTCCCATTATCGGCGACAAGGCTGCCGCCCGCGCCATTACTTTCAACTGCCGCCGGTATCCGAAAAGTCGCATAGCGCGCATCATGGATACGAATCGGCGGTCCTTCACCGGCCGCGTAAAAGCGCGCAAAGTTCTCCGCCTTGGGAAACTCGCCGAGATGGGTATCGCCCGCCGAACCCGTGTCATCCTTGCGGCCGCTCGAGCCGCTGGCCAGCGGCCCTGGGACCGCGCTGCGGCTGGCGCTGTCGCCGTTCCGCCCGCCGGGCTTCGGCGTCTGCGCATTGCCGGCCGTGTTAAGATCGCTGCGCGGCCCCGACGCATTGGGATTGTTCCCAGCCTTGGGCGCTACACCGCTGCCGTTGTTGGCCAATTGCTGCGATCCTTGAGTCTTGTCGCGCGGCCCCGAATCCTTCGCAATCTGCGCCTGAGCTTTCGATATTTCGTTGCTCAGCTTGACCATTTGCTGGCCATTATTGTTGTCCTTGCCGCCCGCTCCATTGCTTTGGCCGGGCCCATTGCCGCCCGCCTGAGCGGAGCCGTTGCCTTGACCACTGCCAGCGCCTTTGCCCTGCCCACTGCCGATACCGTTCCCGGCGCCTTTGCTATTGCCTGAACCGCTCCCACCCCCGCTAGCTGCTCGCGCGAGGGGACTCGCCCCCGCACCATTATGCTTTTGATTCTGCTGCTCGAGGTCTTCGACTTCGCGCTTGAGGGCGGCGAGTTCCTGCATCTTTTGTTCGGGCGGCAGCTTCGGATTCTCCAGATCGGCGCTGACCCCGCGCACCGCCTCCGCCAAATCGTGACTCGCCGGACTCGAGCCCGGACCCGCCACCGTACCCGCAAGGTTGCGCAAATCGTGCGCGATCCGCTCCATCGCTGTCGGCGGCTCGACCATCGCTGCCAGGCCAAAGGCCAGCGCTACAAGGCCGGCGCTAGCCAGGATCGTCGAACGCCCGAGCGGTGCAAGCGGCTTAAGTGGAAATTCGCGGCGCGGCTCGAATAGATCGAAATACGCGATCGCCCGCCGCCACAGCATCGGGAACAGCGGAGACCGCCGATCACGCAGCTCCGGATGCGCTGGATCGGTCATCGTCGCGAGCGTCAGGATCTCCTGATGAGCACCGATGTGATCATCGATATGCGCCGCCGCCCCAACGTAATCATCCATCCGGAGATAGCCGCGCACCGCGAGCACGGCCATCGTAATCAGTTCCGCGGCGGCCGCCGCGCGCAGGATATCCCTCATAAGCGCTGCACGATCTGCCGTCAACGCATAGCCCCAGCGATCCCAGGCGAACTCGCGGATATGATCAAATCCAGCCACCAGCCCGAGAGTGATCAACAGCGGAAGCGCAAGGTTCAACGCCCCGCGCAAGGCGTTGATTCGCGCCAGATAGCGCCGGGTCCTGCTGATCAATTCAACTGGACTATTCATGGCCCCCAGGCGCTGCATTCCTCCCGTTAAGCCTCATCTACGCGCAACTCGGCGTTTGCCTTTATCCGTGCGGCGGACCCGCACGGTCCGCCGTCCTGCGCAGCTCGGCAATCGCACGCTCGTGTTCCTCGAATGACTTTGAGAAGATATGCGTCCCATCGCTGCGTGCAACAAAATACAGATAATCCGTATGGTCGGGATAGAGCGCCGCCATGATCGACGAAAGTCCCGGATTCGCAATCGGCCCCGGCGGCAGCCCCACAATACTATAGGTGTTGTAGGCGGAAGGCATCCGCACCGCCGCCACCGCATGCTCGACTTCGCCCGACGCATTGTATTGTGCCGTCGGGTCCGATTGCAGCGGCATCCCGAGACGCAGCCGGTTATAGAAAACTCCCGCAATTAACGGGCGTTCGCCTGGCACCTTCGCTTCTTTTTCTACGATTGACGCCATAGTGACCATCTGGCGAGCCGTGAGCCCCAACTCGAACAAACGCTCCTCCACCGCCGGCGTTAGAATTTCGTAGAAACGCGCAAGCATCGCTGCGACAGCCTCGTCAGCCGTGACATGAGGTCTGAACCGGTAGGTTGCCGGAAACAGGAAGCCTTCCGCTCCAAGCGATCCCAGCCCGAGCTCGCGCGGTATCTTGCCAAGCATTGCCGCGTGGTCAAAGGCGTAATCACACAAGAGTCCGTTCTCTTCCAGCCGCTGGCCTATCTGATGGAGCGTCATGCCCTCTGGAATCGTCACGGTGATCACCATGAAATCGCCCCTGACCAGATGCTCCAGCACCTCAGGCGTATTCTCGCCACCCACGAACGCATAATCGCCGGGCTTAACTTGGCGGGCCTTGCCGCTCATTTCGGCATAGATGACGAAGGCAATTTCATTACGAATGACGCCAGCCCGCTCGAGCTCGCGAGCAGCCGCGGCCAGCGATTCGCCCTTTTGAATCGAAACCTGCCGTGGCGGATTAAAGCGCTCCGTCGGCGCAAACACTGCCAAGTAGGCAAGCGCCACTGCCGCAGCGGCGGCTAGCAGTATCCCGAGCACTCCATACACAACGCGCTTCATCGCCAACCTGCGGCTAACAATCTGGATTGTATATTAGCGGAAGCGCGTCGCCGTTCGCGCTACTCGCCTTCAAAGCGCGCGTCCAATCTAAGCGGGCCGGCTGGACTTCCCTCGCGCGAGCCAGCTTTCGAGGATAATCGCCGCGGCGATCGCATCTATCCCGCCGCGCGGACGCCGGCCCCCGGATTCGCGCAGCCGCTCGCGCGCCTCAAAGCTCGACAATCGTTCGTCGAACAGTTCCACTGCTAATCCGCTGGCCGCATGTAATTGATTGGCGAACCGCGCCGCCGCCCGTGCCTGAGGACCCTCGGTCCCATCCATGTTCAACGGCGATCCGACGATCACCCGGCTGACCTCCAACTCGGCCAGCCGTGCCACAATCCGTGCGAGGTCACGCGCCAGCGACTTGCGCTCTAATGCTTCGATCGGGATTACCACGCCGTCCTCGCCGTAGGCGACAGCCAAACCAATCCGGCGCTTCCCGAAGTCAAGTGATGCTATTATCATCCAGTAGCCGCACTAATACGTCTCAGCATCTTTGCAAAATGAAATCCTGCGATTTCTATGTGCAAAATCGCTATCCGCAGGGTTGATTCTCATATCTGCTTCTCGTAGCCTCACGCTTGATGAACGGGAGGAAGCTTGGCTGGCGGTGGCCCCGCCTTATCACGGCAATGATAGTTGCCGGCTTCGCCAGCTTTGGTTCTGCACGCATTTTCATGACCCCGGCCGATAGCGGCCAGCAACAGGCCGCCAATCAGCAACTCCTCGACGCGGCCGGTCATGTGGCTCCGGTCTTCGCCGATGAACCCGAAGTAGTCAAGCCTGCCCCCGAGCCGATTGCAATCGCACTGAATATAGACCACTCGTCCTCGGTGCAGGGCTTTCTCGAAGATGCCGGCTTGAGTAGTGCCGACGCCGCACATTGGGCGGACTTCTTCGAGCGCGCTTCCGATAGCGATACGCTCATCCAAGGCCATTGCATCACACTGTATAAAGATCCAGAAAACGGCAGCCTCCGTGAAATTAAATACAATCTGGATGACCACGTTGCGTTGCGCGAGAAGACCTATGGTGACGGCGTGCTGCGTTCGTCGCAGGAGCTAATCACCTACATGATTCGTCCGGTCGCGGTCGCCTTCCGCCTGCGCGACGGCTTCTCGCATGACGCCGCCCGCATCGACTTGCCGCAGCCGATTATTGCGACACTGAAAAACGCCTTTCAGGATCGCGCCTCTCTTTCGGCGCTTCCGCGAGGTTCGGCCATCAAGCTGATTTACCAGGAAATGGTCAGCCGCGACGGCACTACGACGATGATCACAGGCTTGCAGGCGGCGCAAATTAGGCTGCCGGATAAAACCTTGGACGCATTTGCCTTTCGCGACGCCAATGGCGACGCGCACCTGTACGACGCCAATGGCATCGCGCTTGGCCAGCAGGAACTGCGCTTTCCGCTCAATTTTGAGTACATATCCTCAGGCTTCAGCTTCCATCGCTATCACCCAATTCTGCACGAGTACCGCCCCCACTACGGTATCGATTTGGTCGCGCGCTATGGCACCCCCGTCAAGGCTGTGGCCGACGGCCGCATCGAAGAAGCGGGATGGTGCGGGGGACTGGGCCGCTGCGTGAGGATTCAGCATGAAGGCGGCCTCGTCAGCATCTATGGTCATCTGTCCGAAATCACTGGAGGTCTCGAGCCCGGTGACGCTGTCAAAGTCGGCCAAGTGATTGGGCGCCTCGGCACTAGTGGACTCTCCACGGGGCCGCATCTGCACTTTGGCCTCGAACGTAACGGCGAATACATTGACCCGCTGTCGCAGAATCTGGGCGTCGAGCATCACGTATCGCCTGCCATGCGGTCACTATTCGACCATCTCAAGCAGAATTATCTGGCGATTCTTAGCCGCCTGCCCGATTTTGGCGGTCACTTTATGGTCGCGCATCCAATTCTCGCCGCCAGTTCCGCTGCATCTAGCGCGCCCGCGGAAGCCGTGACTGGACCGATCGGCTCGTCCCCTGCGCACACCTCCGCAATCGCTTGGACTCAAGGCCATGTCGTCGCAGCCCGCACAGCAGCGGTAATTAGCGGCCGCGAATCGATCACCCGCTGAGCACCTGTTCTTTTCCCGCGGCTCCCTGCCCCCCATTTGGATTTACTTTTCCGCTTCGCCGGGAATTCTGGTACGATCCGCCCGTTTTCGATTACCCACAGGCCGCAACTTGATTGCGCTGGAGGCCTACCCGGATGAAGCTGGATATCGGATTGACGACACGTGACCTGACCGAGGTGCCGGCTGAGGCCAGGCATGCTGAAGAGCTCGGCTTCGACGCGCTCTGGTCGATGGAAGCCGGCAACGACGGCTTCCTGCCGCTCGCCCTCGCGGCCGAGCACACCAAACGAATCAAGCTTGGACCCTCAGTCGCTATTGCCTTTCCGCGAAGTCCAATGGCGATGGCTTACACAGCCTGGGATCTCGCTGCGCAATCGAAAGGCCGCTTTATCCTCGGCCTTGGTACCCAGGTGAAAGGCCATATCGAACGGCGCTATGGCGTCAAATGGGAGCCGCCGGTCCCCAAACTCCGCGAGTATATCCAGGCGCTCCGCACGATCTTCAAATGCTGGGAAAATGGCGGCAAGAAGCTCTCGTTTCAGGGGAAGTACTACAATCTGTCTCTGATGACGCCGTTTTTCGCGCCCAAGCCGCACAACTATCAGATCCCCATCTATATTGCCGGCGTCAACGAACTGGTCCTGCGCACCGCCGGTGAGTTGTGCGACGGCCTGCACGCGCATCCGTTTACCTCGGCCAAGTACCTGCGTGAATTCGTCCTCCCCCACGTCGAGGAGGGTCTCAAAAAAGCCGGTAAGCCGCGCAAGGATTTCACGATTGCCACCACCGCCTTCGTGATCGTCGGGCGTAATCAGGAGGAGATCGAGCGAGCCAGGGCAGGCGTCCGTCAGCAGATTTCGTTCTACGCCTCGACCCGTACTTATCAGATTGTCCTCGATACTCATGGATGGGGCGAGGTCGCGCCGCAACTCAACGCATTGACGGCCAAGGGCGATTGGGCTTCGATGCCCAAGCTCATCACCGATGAAATGCTTGACGTTTACGCCGTAACCGGCACTTACGACAATATCGGTGACAAAGTGCGCGAGCGTTTCGACGGCCTGCTCGACCGTGTTGCCTTTTACATTCCCTATAAGGCCGCTTTCGACGACGCCACCTGGCGCCGGCTCTGCCAGCAACTCAACGGCTGACGCGGGACGCGCCAGCGCCGCATCGCTGACGCCGCGCGGCTTGAAGGAAGGCCCATGCCTAATTCCTCCTTGCCATTCGATGCCGCGTTGGCGGGCGCTGAGGCACGGGCTTGGCCGCGCCGCTACACGGTAGTTCTGCTGTTCGCGCTGGCCACCGCGCTTTGCTACATCGACCGCGTCAATATCTCAATTGCGATTATTCCGCTGGCCCGCGCCAAGGGTTACGACGCCGGCGCCAAGGGTCTCGTGCTCTCCGCGTTTTTCTGGGGCTATCTATGGCTTCAGATGCCCGGCGGATGGGTCGCCGACCGCTTCGGCGGCAAAAAAGTCCTGATGGCCGGTGTCGCGTTATGGTCGCTCGCGACCTTTTTCACACCAGTCGCCGTATCGCTTTCCTTCGGAATTCTGCTTGTGATGCGCGTGCTGCTCGGCGCTGGAGAGGCAGTCAATTTCCCCGCCGTCCACAGTATCGCCGCGCGCTGGACCATCGCTGCTGAACGCGCCCGGGCAATCTCCTTGCATTTCAGCGGGGTCGCCTTCGGTACGATAGTCGCCTTGCTACTCAGTCCCGCGCTGGTAATTTGGCTGGGATGGCCTTCTGTCTTCTACATCTCGGGCAGCCTCGGCCTGATTTGGCTGCTGCTATGGCACTGGAAGGCGGCCGACGGCCCCGAAGATTGTCCCGGCGTTACTGCCCATGAGATGGATGTAATTCGCGACGGACGCGACGACGCGCCGCTGGCCGACAGCATCCCGTGGAAGCTGATTCTCCATGAACCGGCAGTATGGGCCATCGTCATCGCCCATCTGTGCAACAATTTCGGCTTCTATATCATTTTGCTGTGGCTGCCGAGCTATCTGACACGAACCTTCAACGTTCCGATGGCGCGCCTCGGCTTCTTCTCCGTCGTCCCATGGATCGTTGCTTTCATCATGCAGAACAGCAGCGGATGGGTCGCCGACAACCTGAATCAACGGGGTCTCACTCTTACCACCGTACGCAAATTGTTGCAGACATCGGCCTTCACCTTGGGCGCCATCCCATTGCTGGTGCTGCCGCACGCACACTCGCCGATAACTGCGGTGGCTCTTGTGACGCTCTCGATTGCCGGAACGGCTCTGGGCGCAGGGGGCTTCGCCGTCAACCACCTCGACGTGGCGCCGCGCTATGCTGGCATCCTAATGGGCCTCTCGAATACTTTCGCCACCCTGCCGGGAATTATCGGTGTCGCCGCAACCGGCTTCATTGTCGAAACCACTGGCTCCTTCGCAGCCGCCTTCTACCTGACCGTCGCAATCTATCTGGTTGGCGGCATTTGCTACCTGCTGCTGGGCAGCGGCGAGCGCAAGATTTGATCATCCCAAAGCCGGCTAGCCCTTTTCAATACTGATTGGCACGACCGTAATCACGCTTTGTTTCCTCGCGTATCGTCGATGGGCTTTGCCAGATAGCTGGTACCAAGAAGCTGAGGCGCGAGTCTCGATATCTTAACGGTAATGGCCTAGGAGCCGCTCAATCGGCTCGTGCAGATGTCCATTCGACCCAACCATGCCCGGAACCCTGACCGAAGCCTTGTTGAAGCGCAACTCCTTACCGTCGCTATCGCTAACCCTGCCGCCCCCCGAGATGATCAGCGCCGTACCGGCCGCGATATCCCATTCGCTCTTCGGTGAGCGCGTAAAGGTGGCGTCGGCCTGTCCAACCGCGACCAGCGCCAGCTTATAGGCGACACTTCCCACCGGCTTGATGATCACCTTGCCTTCGTAGGATTTCCATTCGCCGCGCGAGGTTTCGCTGCGGCTGGCGAGAATTACCGCACTTTCGAGCGATCTTGTCGCCGTCGTATGAGCGGGATGATCGTTGAACCAGCAGCCCGCGCCAACGATCCCGCTGAACATCTCGTTCTTGATCGGGTTATAGCTCACGCCCATCACCGGCACGCCATTGTCCGTCAGCGCAATCGCAACCACGAATTCCGGCACGCCCTTGATGAATTCCTTCGTGCCGTCAAGCGGATCTACGATCCATGCCCGCCGGCATTGCAGCCGTTTGCCATCGTCGGCGGTCTCTTCGGATAGCCAACCGTAGGCGGGAAAGCCGTCGCGCAGCATTTCCTTGAGCTTGCGGTCGGCGGCAAAGTCAGCGGTCGTGACCGGATTGTCCTTGCCTTTTTGATCGATCGTAAAGCCGCGGTCCTGATAGTAACCGCGAAGGATTTCACCTGCCGCGCTGGCCGCGCTTTTCGCCAGTTCCAATTCCCGGAAGTAGTTTTCGGCGTCCGCCGCAGTTTGCTGCGGCGCTGATTCGTCGTAAGTGCTCATCCTGATTAGGTTACTCCCGCGCCTTATCCTAAGGGAAACAACCGCTTGGATGAAACGCGGTTCCGCCGGCCCGTCACCGCCACACGCCGCTGTGCCTTGCTCAGGCTTTCTTCGTGCGCTCGCGCTTACGCCGGACTTTTTCATACGCTCCGGTCAGCCGCGCCATCATCGCCTCGCGCTGTTCATAGAGCCGCCGCGGCTTGCGCGGCTTGCGGCGCGCCAGCGCGTAGGCTGTCAGCAGCGGCAGTGCAACGGTCGTATCGACGTAACACACTACTGAATCCGGCAGGCGATCGGGGTCAATCTTGCCCCAGCTAACCGCCTCGTTGGGCGTTGCCCCTGACAGCCCGCCAGTATCGGGCCGCGCATCTGTAACCTGAAGGAAATAGTCGTGGCCTTTTTCCGCGACGCCCATCACTTCCTGGATTTGCGGCTCCGTTTGCAGCATGAAATTTTTGGGTGAGCCGCCGCCGAGGATTAGCACCGCGCTCTTCATTCCCATCGCTTTGGCCCCATAGACGATCGCCGCCGTCTCGTTGACGTCCGCCAGCGGATCGAGCCTGAGCTTGTAACCTTCCAGTTCGAGCAGCGCGAGATTCATCCCGATCGAGGAATCGCCCGGCGACGAAGTGTAAACCGGCAGCGCATGCTTATGCGCCGCCGCCAATAGCGAACGACGATCGAGCTTGAGGATCCGCTCCCGCTCGGCGACATATCGGCCGGCCCGGTAATGGAACTCCGCCGTGCTCATCGGCGCCTGAAATTCTTCGTCGCGTGCGATCTCGCGAAAGAACGCGTCAGTCGAAAGCAGCACGCGATAATCAAAGAAGATATCGTAGATTCTCACCACACCGGCCTTGCGCAGAGCCACATCATCGGCGTCAGCGGAACCCTGAAACATCTTGAGGCCCAGCCCGAAATGAGTATCGTGATAAAGATTCGCGCCAGTCGAGACCATCCAATCGACGAAGCCATTTTCGATCAGCGGGATGATGCACGACATCCCCAGGCCGGCCGGTGTCAACGCACCGGTCAGGCTGATACCCACTACAGTGTCTTCCGCCAGCATCTTTTCCGCGAACAGGCGGCAGGCTTCACGCAGGCGCCGGCCATTGTATGCGAGAAACGAGGTATCGATGAGGTCGGCCGCGGTCATCTTGCCGGTGACTTGGCGAGGGTCGATGCGCGCGCCGGCGACGCGCTCGAGAGGGGATTTTTTTGCTGCCATAATCTGCGATGCCTTGCTATCTACGGTGCCACCTAATTCGCGGGCCGGTCAAAGAACGGCGCATTGTAACCGGCTCATAAAGCGGAGTCACTCCGGCTTCCGCCCGATCCTTAAGTCCATTTTCTATTCCATTGCCCCTTAATAACTGACTCGTTAAGCTTTCTAACGGTTATGGCTCTGAAATTCATCAATCGGGGCTGGAGGGCTCCCAGAACCATAGCTACCGGATTGCTTGCTATCGCGGCCGTGTCTCTCTTCAACATCACAGCGCCAATGCAGCGTTTGGAGCTGATTGCGTCGGATTTTGTTCTCTACCACCTGAAGTTGCCTCCGCCTACAGGGCATGTGGTTATCGCAACCGTCGACGAGCGGAGCATCGCCGAATTCGGGCGATGGCCATGGCCGCGTACCGTCGAAGCCCGTCTAGCCGATAGCCTCAGGAACTACCATGTTGCCGTGGCTGCGTTTGACATGGTGTTCGGCGAGCCGGACTCAGCTGCCAATGATCGCGCTTTCGCGCTGGCTATTGCCGCCCAGAACTCCACCTACTTAGGCTATTTTTTCAATAGCCATCCGATCAAAAATGCCAATCTCTTCGTCTACAAGAGGACTGTCCTCAATCCTCCTCCACTAACTTATAACGTCGTAAGCAAAGAGTCCGGCGCATACCGGCAACCTCCGCGCGCGGATGCCTATCTGCCTTCAATTCCGGAATTAAATGCTGCGGCACGTGGTACGGCATTTCTTAATGTCGATGAGGACGAGGACGGTGCCGTGCGCTCCTATCCCGTGGTCGTCCGCTTCGACGGCCTGTATTGCGTTCCACTATTTCTCGCCGTCGCGGACGCGTATCTGCATGACGCACCGTTGCGTCTCGATCTCGCCGGCTACGGTGTTGCCAAGGTTGAGATAGGCAATAGAGTGATACCGGTCGATGAGATAGGGCGGATGACACTGTATTTCCGCGGTCCCGCCGGAACAATTCCTCGATATTCTATCGCCGATATAATTGACCATCGTATTCCGTTTACCGCACTCGCTGGCAAAGCTGTCGTGGCCGGCATTACGGCGCAGGGTCTCGGCGATCGGTTCGCCACTCCCATCGGCACCGATTTCCCAGGCGCAGAAATCCTCGCGACTGCGGCCGACGATGTTTTGGCCGGCAATTTCATTCACCATTCGCTGGAGACCAAATATGAAGACGAGCTGATTAGCTGGTTTCTCGGACTTGCGATCGCAATTACCGCGGCCCTTGCCACCGCCGTCTTCAGCCTTGCAACGATGCTCTTCCTGACTTTCGGCTATATCAGCTATGTGATCTTCCGGCTGACATTAAACGGAACACAGGCCGGGATTGCTCTTCCGTTGCTCACCTTATGGTTCACATATCTTGCCGTTGTCAGCCATCGCTACATCACTGAATGGCGTCACAGCGAATTCCTTGGGCGGTTTCTGTCGCCTCAGCTATCGCGCGTGGTTCGGGAACATGGAATCGCTGATACAATGCAGCAAAACCGGGCCGAACTCTCGATCGTGGCCTGCGATCTGCGCGGCTTTACCGCATTTTCAGAAACTGCTGCTCCAGAGGATGTAATGAGGTTCCTTCATGAATATTACGAGATGGCTGGTAAAGTAGTAGCCGAGGCAGGCGGCTCGATTCTTGGCTATGCCGGCGACGGCATCCTTTCAATAGTTGGGGCGCCGGCGCCCTTCACCGATCATGCTCAACGTGCAGTCCGCATTGGACTTGAAATCTTGAACAATTTTGACCAGCTAATCCGCTCCTGGCAAAGACTCGGAATCCAGCTCGGCGTTGGGGTTGGCGTCGCCAGTGGTTTCGTAAATATCGGTACCATTGCGAGTTCGGATCACCTGGAATACACGGCAATTGGCCCACCAGTAAATCTGGCGGCTCGGCTGTCAAGCTACGCCAAATCGGGTCAGGTTCTCGTCGGCCATCGGACCGTCGGCCTGATCAGCGATACCACCGATCTTTGCACGTTTGAAAGCATCGGTGCTGCTGAGCTCAAAGGCTTCGCCAGGCCAGTACCGGTGTTTTCAGCGCGGGCTCAACTGCACTAACTCTTTGACATTCCACCCAGATGGCTGCGGTTCGGATAGCATATTCATCGCTTTGGATTTCGCTGACTTCATTCTTTATTCATCCCAGCCAAACTGTTTTGAAACAGTGACTAATCCGTATGTATGAGGATTTCCGCCGTAACCGATTTGCACATCGATCTCGGCGTCCCAGGTATTCACGAAAACGCCGATGTCTGGGCCAGCTTGTCCCTGCAAATCCGAGCCTCCCCCGCCCCATATCGCTCCGCCAGCACCCGCTAACAGCATTAACCTGCCGTTCGAATATGCGACTGTTCGCAAGTCCATGGTACTGAAATTACGAGTTTCAGCCTCTTGATAAGTGGTCACAGTGGACGAGAAATTTATCGGATGAAGGCTGTGAAACAGAATCCAGGTTGACAACTCTCCATCGATCAGAGGCGTGTTGCTGTCTCCGACAGCCCTTCCTCCCATTATTTTGACGCTAGTCCCTTCAATTGGAGTCAGGTCTAGTCCACCTTCGAAAAGACCAAAATTCCGCGGATTACCCCTAGCGAAAACGTCGGTATCTGAAAATGGAAACGGAGAATTATATCCGTCGCCCCTGTAACTCTGGTACGCTGACACCCGCCCGGCTAATCCAACGAATCGAGTCAAGCTCTGCTCGAACTCAAATCCCTCCTGAGTCATGTCATAACTATCGCTCCCATAGCCGGAAGTGAAGATAGTTAGACTTAGATGCGGGGGCTCGCTTACAGTGAGAAAATCAGAATACAGCGAAGCCTGTGCGGCGGTAGTGCTCAGTAACGTAAATATAAATAGCGCTATCGTGACCGTCCAGCACGGCTTTAGCCATTTCAGCTTGCTGCTCACCTGGCATGATATCATTGGACCATTCACACCCCTAATACATCTAGTTCAATGATATAAGGTTCCTAGTTCCCGCATGCCCAAGGGCGACGGAGAAGTTGGAGCTAGTTCACATGGGACCGCAGTCTCCTGGCCCTTGCCCACCATCACCGATGCGCGCTGCGGATTAGTTGGATTAGTGACCTCGACCGTTCCCTTATAGACAGCGACATCCGTATAACGAAGACATGTTGGAGCATCCGGACATGGCCTGCCCACTATATACGCTGTCTCGAATTCGGTGCCTCTCACGCCGCAAATCGCATTGTCTGTCCGCACGAAAAACTGGCCGCCCGTAGCCAGAGCGTTAACGAAGGAATGGAGCTTTCCTCCAAGCAGCTTAATTATCGTGAGTTGCGCGCGTGTCGCAGAAACGAGCGTATCTTGATCCATGACGATGGAGGTCGATTGGCCGACGTCAAGTTCTGTTCCTCCAAGAAGCCTGATGATTAGTGTAGAGGACGGCTTGGTTGTATAAACGTCACCCACAAATACTGCGGATGATGGGGCAACATTTGACTCATGCCCCTTTCGTTCGAGGCCAACAATGCCAGTGACTGCGGTAACGGAACCGATCGGATTTTGATCAGCATTCGCTCCCCAGGCCAGCCCTGCCCTGGCAAGAAGCGCAGCGACAAGGAGAAACTGAACGGTTCGGCGCATCCGCATTTTCCGCTGGCAGCTAGTTGCTAGCGGTTCGCTTTGATTCTGAATGCCGTTGACGAACTTCATTCACGCGCAAATCGAATCATAGCAGCCCCGCGCTGCCAAGCCGCGCCGTCCATTCTCGCGAGCTTGAAATACGCCAATAGCCGCCCGGTAGTGAGCCAGTGACCTCGGCCGCGCTTTGTGCGCGCCCGAATCTGCAGTGGCATTCAAAACGGCTTACCGCGGGTCAGTGCTGCGCGATTCGCGGCTACTGCTGCCGCTCAGTCCCGGGGCAAACCCTGATTAGTGATTGTGATCACTGCCACCGGGTTGCGCCAATCGTATACGTCAGCAGGGATGCTTCCGATACCATGAATCCCGTTCGAGATATGCACCTCCGCATTCGAGGGCACCGGAGGAATGAACCCAGTCTGAGGTCCTGAGCACTCCGGCACCGGAAAAACCGACGGATCAGGCGACGGCGCCATGTTTGCGCATAATTCATCGTCGGGCTTTGAGTCAGCGTCCCATGCGTTCACATAGTAGGTCTCGGTACGGGTAAACAGCGGCAAGGCTGCGATGCTAAGCCCCATAAACTCGTCGTTGGTGGGGAAGAGCATCGCTGCGATGCTGAAGTAATGGAAGTTGGCCGCGGCTTGAATCGTGAAAGTCTTTGATTGTCCGGACGGCAGAGGGGAGGTCGTAACGATGTCGCCGACGTGGCTATTGCCCGTGTACTGCGTGACCAGCGGGGTTGGATTTCCGGCCTCTGCAACTTCGGCGAGCGCAAGGCTCGGCGGCTGGCCCGGAGTGAACAGGGTTACACTGCTGTCCTGCGTTAGCATAAAAATCGGTGCGAAATACTCGCCACCCGGCTCGCCGGCATGATTGAAGCCGGCTGCACCACCCGTCAGGCTCGTGACCGTAACCTGGTAAGTGACTGACGGTGGTTCTCCCGCTATCGCACGGCCCGTAAGGGAAGTTAGCACTAGCGCCACAACTGGCAAAAACGCCGAGTTAACTGATTTCACCTATTAGTCTCCCTCCCAGACCAGGCTTCCCTTTATCGCTGGCTATTAGTTGTCAGTATAATTATCTTTGTGTTGGTCTTGATGTCAACTTTCATCAAAACAGAACTAATCACAGAATTTAGCCCGAAATCGAAGCTATCGGTTGCCACGGCCAGCAGCCTTCCCGGCACGGCTGTTACTAACCGCAGCTTTGATACCCACTCGTCGCACTATTTCCAGCTTCTGATTGCGACGAGGCTTCCCGCGGCGGCCAATACTAAAGGGGCGATTACAGTTAGATTGTAGAAGGCCACAGTTAAGATCCTGATGTAGTACGCATGCCGGCGTGTGCGCGACAAGTGAGAACACCGCGGCTCAGGGTAACGACTCTCTCATCCCCGCTCGGCCTCTGCTAGCCTTCGCACCAGCGATCTGCGACGTTGCGCAGGTACCAGGAGTCCTATTCGGTAGGTGTAGGCTTGCAGAGCGGGACAAACGAGTAGCAAATGAAGTCAAGTCAACTGGTACGCCTCGCGGTTCGCGGCCAGCCAGAGGAGGGGAACGATGTTCTTCCGTGAACTTAATCGGGGCAAATGCAAAACCTACATGCTCGGATG
>DATJUF010000209.1:0-5645 GCA_035502655.1 Binataceae bacterium (SeqCode) | reverse complement strand
ATTCCAGTGGCCGGCATGTTTGAGCTCGACAATGCCGGTAAGATTAAAGTGTGGCGCGATTACTTCGATCTCGGCACCTTCACCAAGCAGGTCTCATAGGTCCGCGGTCCTGATCTAGTATCCAGCCGGGAGGGGCGCAGCCCACGCTGCGCCTCTCCGCTATACGAGCTGCGGCTGGCGCTTATCGTCCTGCAAGATTACATTTTAGCCGCATTCAAATAATCGAGCGGCGCCGTGTCATCTGGAGATTTTCGGCTAATGCCGGAATCTGGCTTCCGCTGGAGGTTACTATGCGCATTAATCAACTACGATCAAAGCTGAAAGCCGGCGAACCAGTTCTCGGCACTCTGATGTGGGGTACGCACGGCCGCGGCGTCATCTACACGCTCGCGCAAGCCGGGATGGACTTTGTTTTCATTTGCATGGAGCATTCCGACTATAGCCTCGATACGGTTACAGACATGGTGGCGCATGCGCATGCTGCCGGTATCGCGCCGATCGTGCGCATCCCCGACCTCCAGTACGAGTGGGTAACGCGCCTGCTCGATAGTGGATGCCAAAGCCTGATTCTTCCTCACGCCCGCACCGGCGATGAGGTCCGCCGCTTTATCGAGTTTGCTAAATATCATCCCGAAGGCCGCCGTGGGATGGCGATCTATCTGGGCGCCAGCACCAACTACGAAGACGTCGCGCCCGCCGAAGCGATGGCGCACGCTAACGCCAATACCCTGCTCGCCGTGCTCATCGAAACTCGCGAGGCCGTCGATAATCTTGAAGAGATGCTACTGCCGGGGATCGATCTAGTTCTAGTCGGGCATCAGGATTTGGCGCAAAGTCTTGGCGTGCCGGGAGATTATCGAAACCCGCTGCTGCGTGCTGCCAACGACAAGGTCCGCCAATTATGCAAAGAGCGCGGCATCGCCATTGCCGGCGCCATTGAGCGTCCCGAAAATGTGGCATCGGTGATCGAAGGCGGCGCACAATTCCTCCTCTACGGCACTGACCTGATTCTGCTCCGCCGCGAAGCCTCCCGCGCCACCGCAGCCCTCACCGCCTACCGCAAGACCTCCCGCTAGCGCTCGGCAGTTGGAATGAAGAGTTCGCGATTCGGAAAATTCCTTAGCCTGATTCACAGCGATCTGCTCGCGGCTTATTCCCGCGATATTCAGAAATGGCTGCTCGTAGCTCCTTTGATCGGAGTGGTCAGCGGACTAGTTATCACGGGCGTGGTGCTGGTGATCCTTGATGCTATGTGGAGCCGGGTGCTGCCGCTCTACTATCGTCACCATCTCCTAATCATTCCTATAACTACATTCGGCTTTATCCTGACCGGGCTGATCATGCAGTACCTGACGCCTGATCCCGACGAGCACTCGACCGAGGAGATCATACGTTCCTATCACGAGCATCAAGGCGTCATAAACTTCCGGCCCTACTGGTTCAAGTTGCTGGCCGCTGCAACCACAGTAGGATTCGGCGGCAGCGCGGCGCTGGAAGGTCCAAGCATTTACGGTGGCGGCGGCGTGGGATCATGGCTCTGGAAGCGGATCTGGGGCGTTAAATTTACCGAGGCTGACCGCCGGGTGATGCTCATCAGCGGGGCCGCTGCCGGAATGGCTGCGGTTTTTCGCGCGCCGTTGACCGGACTGATATTCGCGCTGGAGATGCCCTATCGGGACGACCTGGCACACGAGGCACTGCTGCCTTCGCTTATCGCTTCGGTCGTATCCTATGGGACGCTGGTTGCACTGCTCGGCTCTGAACCATTGTTTGGCTTCATCGGTAGTGCGCAGTTTGCGGAAAAGGATTTGGCCTGGTCGGCTCTGCTGGGCGCGCTGTGCGGACTCGTAGCAATGACGTTCGCAGTCGTCTTCCGCCGATTTCGCAGCTTCTCAGTAAAGGCGCGGATTCCACATTTCCTGAAAATGACCGCAGGCGGATTCCTAACCGGAGTTTGCGGCCTGGCATTCGTCTCCATTTACCCGGCCCAGCCACTGATGCCGCTGGGCGCCAACTATGAGGCCGTCAAGGAAATCCTTGCGCGGCCTCATCCGTCCCACTGCCTGCTGGTATTTGCAGCACTGAAAGCAGCCGCGACGCTGTTCAGCCTTGGTGTCGGCGGGGTCAGTGCGATGTTCGTACCCTTGCTATTGCTGGGCGGATCGATCGGCAAAGTATTCGGCCAGTCGATACTACATTTATCGGGAATCGACCTCTATGCGGCGGTTGGAATGGCTTCCTTTATCGCGGCAGGTTACAAAACTCCACTGGCGGGCGTGATATTCGTAGCCGAAACCACCGGCGGCCTGTCATTTCTGATCCCAACCTTGATTGGCGCCGCGGTTGCCTACGCGGTTTCAGGGGAGATTTCCATCTCAGCGGAGCAGCGCCTGCACGAAGTCTTCAAGTTCCACCAACCGACTGGCATCCAGGTCGGCAAAGTAATGCACGCCAAAGTATTCGGCGTCCAGGCGCAGGCGACCGTCCGGGACTTCATTGATAATGTGGCGAACATGGATAGCTATCGAGTTTATCCGGTTTTGGATGGCAGCGTAGCGGCAGGATCGATCTCAATCTCGGACGTTAGCCAGCTTCCCGCCGATCAATCGAAGCAAACGCTCGTAAGCACAGTCGCTCGCCGCAAGATCTCAGAGATCAGGGAAGATGCCGACCTGAGCGAGGCGGTGCGGCTAATGGCACAGCAACCGCGGGATCGTTTACTGATAGTCGTTAGCAGAAGCGGAGACGTAGTAGGGGTTATAACCGATTTCGACATCGTCCGAGCACTAGGCGCGCGCAATTCTTCCTCTATGGCACCGGACTGAAAGCGCTCGATCAGCAGCGGGAACGTTTGACCGTCACGCTTCGACGATCTCGCCGCTTAAACCGGCAAACAGTGATATGAGTTCTTTGCTCTCGCGCTCCTGCACCTTGAATTTCGCCAGCGCGCGCTCGACCTGCTCCACCGCGATCTGCCACTCGTGCCTGGTTATTCCGAGACCTGCGTGCGCCGTCTTCATATCTTGTCCCAGATAGAGCACCGGCCCGCCCGTGACCGCGCAGATGTAATCCAGCGTGAGTTGCCGGTTGCGCTTGCGCCGTTCCAGATTCATTGCAGAGCCGAAACGCGCCATTCGCGGATCGGCCGCCGTGGTTTGTAGGAACTCATCCACGATCGCTGCGATCACGTCATATCCCCCGAGCCTGAGATAAAGTGTCTTCTCCGATTGCATCCCAAAATCCTCCCGCGTGCGTTGCAATTATACGCTCTCGATTACGTCCGCGAATCCCCGCATCGCCGCTGCGACGAACGCACGCACGCGCGCTGGATCCTTATGCCCACGATTGCCCAGCACATCCGTATGCGTAAACGAGTCGACCCCCCACGGCCGCACCGCGCGAATCGCTTCGCCGACATTCTGCGCCGTCAGCCCGCCTGCGAGAATCACCGGCACCCGTGAGCGCTCGACTACCGTCCTGCAATCCGCCCAGTCATGCGTCTCGCCGCCTGCACCGGCGAACGGCAGCCCTTTCGCTCCCGCTTCAAGCATCAGGTAATCGACGGCGCCCTGATGGGTCTCCGCTTCGGCCACGGTTTCTCCCGCCCGCACCGCGACCGCCCGCAGCAACCGGATTGGCGCAATCCGCTGGCGAATCCACACGCAGTCTTCTGGTTCGATTTCACGTGCCGCGACATGCAGAATGTCCGGCCGCACCGCCTCGGCCATCGCGCAAATCTCCTCGCGATCATCCGCTAATGACAGCACCGCGCCCCACGATCGCGGCCGAATCGCCGCCAGGATTTCCCGCGCCTGCTCCGCGCTAATTCCCTCCGGCACGATTCCCGGCTCGGCCACTACTACGCCAATCAGTCCGGCCCCGGCCTCGGCCGTCACGATCGCTTCGGCCACCGACGTCATGCTGTAGATTTGAACGATCATCGCCCCTCCTTGTCTCGCCCTGGCGGGGATCCCGCTTCATTGTACTTCACCACTGTTATAGCGCTCCCGCCCCGCCATGCTACATTCCCCCCAGATCTTTTCCGCTGGAGGCGAACACCGATGCGCGTTGTTGCGATGCGAAACAAAAAGCTCTCTCTCGCCGAGATTCCGGTCCCTCAGCCCGGACCTGGCGAAGTTCTGGTAAAAACTCTTGCCTGCGGCATCTGCGGCTCCGACCTCCACGCCTTGAAACACGCTGACCGCTTCGTCGAGACCGCCCGCCGCTCAGGTAGCCCCTTCCTGATGGACTTGAATCGCGACATCGTGATGGGCCATGAGTTCTGTGCCGAGGTCGTCGATTACGGCCCTCAAACCGGCGGCCGCCTCAAGCCCGGCACCCGCGTCTGTTCGATGCCGCTCCTGATGCGCCCGACTGGCGTCGAGACCGTTGGCTACTCAAACGAAAATCCCGGCGGTTACGGCGAATATATGCGTCTCACGGAGAAACTCCTGCTCGAAGTTCCCAACGGCCTTCCCACGGATAAGGCCGCGCTCACGGAGCCGCTTTCGGTCGGCTACCATGCGGTCCAAAAAGCCCGCCTCGGTAACGACGACGTGCCCCTGGTCATCGGATGCGGCCCGGTCGGCCTCGCGGTCATTACCGCACTCAAATTGAGCGGCATCCATCCGATTGTCGCCGCCGATTTTTCACCGCGCCGCCGCCAGCTAGCCGCCGAGACCGGCGCCGACGTGGTTATCGATCCGAAAGAGAAGTCCGCCTTCGAAAGCTGGAAGCAGATGGCAGCCTATACCGACCCGGCCAAGGCTCCAAAACTGCCGCCATGGATGCCCGGACCGGCGCTCCGCCCAGCCGTTATCTTCGAATGCGTCGGCGTCCCGGGCGTGATTGATTCTATAATGGCCGCCGCCCCCGCTAACGCCCGCATTGTGGTGGTCGGCGTATGCATGGAACAGGATCACTTCGAGCCGTCCTTCGGCATCAACAAGGAATTGAATATCCAGTTCGTGCTGGGCTATACCGGCGAGGAATTTGCCGCGACCTTGCAGAATCTCGCCGAGGGACGCATCGACGGCAGTCCACTGATTACCGGCAAGGTCGGACTTGACGGCGTCGCCCAGGCTTTTACCGATCTGGCCTCTCCCGAAACCCACGCCAAGATTATCGTGGACCCGCAGCTTCGCTAGTCTCCGAGAAGCGGAGGGCGGCGGGGATGCGGCCGCACGCCGTATCCCCGCCCGCCGCGAGGTTCAGCCTGCCTGCGCCGCGACTGCCGCCAATTCATCCAGCCGCTTCAACTCCTTGACTCGCTCACCGGTTAACCGCCAGCGCGTCTTGAACGGCACCCCATACTCTTCTATCTCTTCGGCGTTCCAGGCGCGCCGATTCCCGGGATCACTCGCCCGTCTAACAGCGCATCCCGTGACGCCACTTGTTTCGCGAGGGACAGATCGAATTGTCAGTCGCAAATATTTCCACGGCATAAGTGGTCATCGTTATGATCCTTTTTTGATTCAGACCGCGGGCAAGCGTTGCGGCGTTAATTGCAGTCGAAGTGCTCACCGAGGGACACCGAGTGGCGAAGATATGCGGCAACAAGGCACATCCAGATACGAGAGGCAGGGCGGAAGCGAATTCTGTGAAGTACGCGTATTCATTTGATCGCAAAGATGAATGATGGCGCG
>DATJUF010000208.1:0-7132 GCA_035502655.1 Binataceae bacterium (SeqCode) | reverse complement strand
GATGGCAGCCGCGAAACGGACATATCCACAGCAGGTCGGTGCAGCGCTGCATGGAATCCTGGCCCAGCTCGACTCTGGCGGGCATTTCGATCTGATTCGGCTGATTAGAATTTGGCCCGAAACCGTGGGCGAAGCGATTGCTCGCCGGACGGAAGTCGCGAGCGTGAAATTCCATACGGCCGTGGTTAAGGTTTCGGGCGCGATGTGGATTCAGGAGCTCAACCTGATGAAGCCGCAGATTCTCAGCCGTCTGCGCGAGGCTCTCGGCGACGATTCAGTGCGCGATTTGCGCTTCGTGATGGGAAAGCTGAGCCGGCGCGACCGCCCTCGGTTGCGCGCGGTGCCGCGTTCGCCTCGCCATGGTATCGAACTGCCGGAGCTCAAAGATCCCGCGTTGCGGCAGGCCTTCGCTAGCTTAATCGAGGCCTGGGGCCGCGCCGCCCGATAGCTTACTCCATAAGAAATTGGAGCAGACAGCTTCCTTGGCCCAGTTTGCGGCTGGAGCCAACCGATTCCGCTGATCATCAGCCGCGGGCACCGATCGCAACAATCGCGATGGAATTGCCTGGAATCAGTGCAACCGATGATTGTCCACAAGGGTTGATAGCGGCGCTGCTCTCTTGGCGAAACAGCCAGCTTCGATTGTGGTCTAGCGACAGCTTTGGTGGCGTACTTTCAACGCTCGCCCAGACAGGCAATTTATATGAAATTTTAAGAGTACGTACCCCGGTTCGGCGCATCTGCATAGCTAAGTTAAAAATAGCTAGAATCGGTCAGGCGAACATTAGTAGAAAACCTGTGAACAGCATGATATGTTGTTATTAACAGGGATGTCCACACTACCTGTGGTATGCCACCCTTGACATGGACTGCGGTGGGTAATATTTCACCCTTACGTCAAGCGTGATGTCATGCATCTCGGCTGATGTGGTGGCTAGAAGGGAACAACAATGGCGCAGAGCATCGAGAGACCAGAAATGTATCCGGCGGAAACTCGAAGCCCCAATCGCGAGGGTGCACGCGAGCGCCTGACTCCGGCCGGCGAGGGTATCACGGTCGAACGCTATTTTACCCGGCCGGGCGCCGATCCAATGGCCGAAGTCGAGTGGGAGTTGCGCTCAGCCCTGATTTCCGGTGAAGACGGCCGCGTGGTTTTCGAACAGCGCGACGTCGAAGTGCCGCGCGCATGGTCGCAGACCGCCACCAATGTCGTGGTCTCGAAGTACTTTCGTGGCCCGCTCGGCAGTCCGCGGCGCGAAACCAGTGTGCGGCAGTTGATCGCGCGGGTGGTCGATACGGTCGCGGCTTGGGGCGAGCGCCAGTACTACTTTGCAGCTGAGGCTGATCGCGAAAGTTTCAAGGCCGAGCTGACCTATCTGCTGCTTCACCAGAAAGCTGCTTTTAACAGCCCGGTCTATTTCAACGTCGGTATCGAGTCGAAGCCGCAGTGCTCGGCCTGCTTTATTCTCAAGGTCGAGGACAGCATGGAATCGATCCTGGGCTGGTACCGCAACGAAGGGATGATTTTCAAAGGCGGCTCAGGCTCGGGAGTAAACCTGTCGGCGCTGCGCTCGTGCCGCGAGAAGTTGTCGGCGGGCGGCACCGCTTCGGGTCCGCTGTCGTTCATGAAAGCGGCCGACGCTTCGGCGGGCGTGATCAAGTCGGGTGGCAAGACCCGGCGTGCGGCCAAGATGGTGGTGCTCAACGCCGACCATCCGGATATCAAGGAATTCATCACCTGCAAAGTTGACGAGGAGAAAAAGGCTTGGGCGCTGATTGAAGCCGGCTACGACGCGTCACTCGACGGCGCCGCCTACAGCTCGGTTTTCTTCCAGAACGCCAACAATTCAGTGCGAGCTACCGATGAATTCATGCAGGCGATCGCCGATGATGGCAACTGGCGTACGCGCTTTATCAAAAGCAAGGAAGTCGCCGAGGAACTGCGTGCACGCGACCTGCTCAGAATGATCGCGGAAGCGGCGTGGGCTTGCGGCGATCCCGGGATGCAGTTCGATACCACCATCAATGCGTGGCATACCTGTCCCAACTCGGGCCGGATCAATGCGTCGAATCCGTGCAGCGAGTACATGCATCTGGATAATTCGGCCTGCAATTTGGCTTCGTTGAACCTGCTGGC
Organism: Binataceae bacterium (SeqCode); assembly: GCA_035502655.1. Classification (GTDB taxonomy): domain Bacteria; phylum Desulfobacterota; class Binatia; order Binatales; family Binataceae; genus DATJUF01. The sequence continues at coordinate 4,995 of DATJUF010000208.1, read as the reverse complement.
ATTTCTAGATGACGCAGGCGAATTTGACGTTAAGGCCTTTCGCCATGCCGTCGATGTGATGATCACGGCTCAGGATATCCTGGTAGACAATTCGTCATATCCAACCGATGAAATTGGCCGCAACGCGCACGGCTTTCGCGAACTGGGGCTTGGCTACGCGAATCTCGGTGCCACGCTTATGGCGCTGGGGATGCCCTACGACTCCGATCAGGGGCGCAGCTACGCGGGCGCGATCACCGCTCTGATGACCGGCGAGGCCTATCTGCAATCGGCTCGAATTGCTCAAGCGATGGGATCGTTCGAGGGCTATGCGCCTAACCGGGAGCCGATGCTGCGCGTGATCGAACGTCATCGGGAATATGCCCATAAGCTCGAAACCGCGTACGTGCCGCTCGATCTGCTACGGGCCGCGCGCGAGGCGTGGGACGACGCGCTAAAGCTCGGCCAGCACGCTGGGTATCGCAATTCGCAGGCGACGGTGATCGCACCGACCGGGACGATCGCGTTCATGATGGATTGCGACACGACCGGGATCGAACCTGACATCGCGCTGATCAAATACAAGAAGCTGGTCGGCGGCGGCATGCTCAAGATCGTCAACAACACGGTGCCCCGCGCTCTGAAGCGGCTTGGCTATGATGCGCGCGAGATTCAGGAAATCGTCGAGTATCTCGACGAGCATGAAACGATTGAGGGTGCGCCGCATCTACCAGATGCGCATCTGGCGATTTTTGATTGTGCCTTCAAGCCGCGATCAGGCTCGCGCACCATTCAATATAACGGCCATCTCAAGATGATGGGCGCGGTGCAGCCGTTTATTTCAGGCGCGATCTCGAAAACGATCAACATGCCTGCCAATGCCTCAGTCGAGGAAGTTGCTGAGGCCTATCTGACGGCATGGCGGCTGGGGCTGAAAGCAGTAGCGATCTATCGTGACGGTTCAAAGCGTACCCAGCCGCTCAATACCGGCAAGGCGGCGGAAGCCGCAGATACGCTAAAGAACTCGTTAACTGCCGCTGCGTCTGCGGCGGCCGACGAGTTCAGGCCTTACCGCCGCAAGCTGCCCGATGAGCGCCGCTCGATCACCCATAAGTTCGATATCGCGGGCCACGAAGGCTATCTGACGGTTGGGATGTATGAAGACGGCACGCCGGGTGAGATTTTCGTCTCGATGTCGAAGCAGGGATCGACCATCTCCGGGCTGATGGATTCCTTCGCGACCGCGATCTCGTACGCGTTGCAATATGGCGTGCCGCTGCAATTCCTGGTCGACAAGTTCGCGCACATGCGCTTTGAGCCGTCAGGTTTCACCAAAAATCCCCAGATCCCCTACGCAAAGTCAATCGTCGACTACCTGTTTCGCTGGCTAGCCTCGAAGTTTCTCGATGAACAGGCCAAACAGGAAGTAGGCGTCGTGGCGCCATTCGCAACGGTGACTGAGAATCCGGCTCCAGCGAAACTAGTCTCGGCGACTGGAGCTATTGCGCGTGATGGCGCCACTGAAGCAGGCAAGAGCCGGGAAGAGATACTGCGGGCCGCGTTTATCAATCAGGCAGACGCGCCGCCGTGCCCGGACTGCGGATGTATCATGGTGCGCAATGGCACCTGTTACAAATGTATGAATTGCGGAGCTACCAGCGGATGTTCGTGATCTTTACCTCTGAATCTTGACAAGTAGAGGAGGGGTGCATGATCGAAGCGGGAGTGAAGCTTGCCGAGACGCGGCGGCGTGTGCGGGAATGTGAAGCGTTCGCGTTGCAACTCAAACTTGGCCACGACCTCAAAGACGGAGCGATTCTCACCTCGTTAACCGAACAGCCGTTCGAGATGAGTTTCAAATGTTCACGCTGCGGAGTGACGCTATGGTTCGAGGATAAGGGATCGCAGCGATGGCGGCTGCATGCCGAATCGCGCGAGCATGGCGCACAGATATGCCTCGGACGGCCGGCCGATGATTCGAGCGGCCAGCGTCTTTGCGGCGCAGTAACGAGTTCGGTGCACCGATGAAAGGTTTGAATATTTAGCGGCTGCTTATTGGCGCAAGCCGGGATCGGCTTGGCTTAAGGCTCGGAGCCTCGGAGGAGTACTGCCAGGATGGGCGGAGCGGTGGTTTGCAAGTGGAGGCGGTAGCGGGGGTGGCAAGGGGGCGGTTTGACGGGGCTCAAAGAGGTTGAGGCGGGCACCTCCTGGTTCGCTTTGACGAGTGTGGTGCGGGGCTGGCGGTTGTGGGGATGGCCGGGGGCTGGGACCTTCCCAGCCCCCAACTTCCGGTGGCACTTTTGATTTTCTAGACACAGACCTTATCGGACACTGATGAACACATCGACAGCCGCGCTGGCCTGCCGTGTTGGAACCTAAAGATCGGTGACTCGCAAAGTTGGTATAAAGTTGACCGTTAAATGCGTAATGTCGTTCGTTCACGAAGGATTATGGCCGCAATCGCTCTGAGCGTAGGCGCGTTCGGCTGTGCTGGAAGAACGCGATACCCGGGTCCATATCCTTTTCCTTATGGGGACCCTGCAACCCGCGAGCCGCTGACGATCGAGCAGCTACAACGGGACGTTGTGATCGCGCGCGACCGCGAGAGGCGCTTTGAGGAGGTGTACAAGAATCCCAATACGTATTCGTGGAGTGACCGCAATCTGGCGGTGTGGAAGCTGCCGCCGATAGCAGTACCTGGGAATTGTATGGCTTCCGGAACGGAGAAGGATCCGGAGTGCATCTTGTATGCGGCCCGACTTCACGCCTTTCCCTTCTTCGTGTCATCAAGTGTAACGGCAGATACTTTGACGGCTGATCCCGTCGTTGTGTCGCCTCTTTTGACTCCGGACGGCTATTAATGCTTAGTAGATCTGTCCCGCGGTCGCTTACGATCCAACGAGCGCTAAACTTGCAATAGTCGACATCAGCAACCGCTGATCAAAGCTGCCCGGAAAGTGTTTTGCCGCAGAGTCGTATTCATCCGCCCTTGTTCGTTGGCAAACTAGGGTTTCCACGTCTGCCAACCACCACGAATGACCGCAATCAAGCCCAGCGGCCGAAGCTATTTCATCTTGCTGAAGAAATTTCGGATGTCGTCTGCTAGTAGCTTCGGTTCTTCCATTGCCGCGAAATGACCACCGCGCGGCATCACCGTCCATTGCTGGATATTGAAGGCTTGCTCAGCCCAATCACGGGGCGGCTTGCCGATTTCGCGCGGAAATAATGCGGCCGCGGTCGGGGTTTCGATGCGTTTGGTCTTATCGGGACGCCACGGATGATGACGCGCTTCATAGTAGAGCCGCGTTGACGAATTAATCGACTGAGTAATCCAATAGATCATCACATTGGTGAGTAATTGATCCTTGGTGAAGCGCTTTTCGACGTCGCCGCCGCAATCCGACCAGGTACGAAACTTTTCAACGATCCAGGCAGCGAGACCGGCGGGCGAATCGTTGAGGCCGTAGGCAAGGGTCTGCGGCTTGGTGCTCTGGATTCCCTGATAGCCGCTTTCTTCACGCTGAAAATGATCCATGTCAGCGAGGAAAATCTTTTCTTCTTCGGTCAATTCGGCGGCGCGGTCGCGGCGATTGCCGGCGAAAACCAGATTCAAATGGATGCCGTAGAGGCTGTCACTGTGAGCCTCGCCGAGGCGCGACGTAATAGCTGAGCCCCAATCACCACCCTGGGCGCAATAACGCTCATAGCCGAGCACTTCGGTCATTAGCTTGTGGAAGATCTCGGCGATGCCCTGGATATTCATTCCGCGGGCACGCGGATGGTCCGAGAAGCCATAGCCGGGCAGTGACGGCGCAATGACAGTAAATGATTGATTTGGGTCGGCGCCGTGCGCGGCCGGATCGGTCAGCATCGGGATGATCTGCATGAACTCGCAGATCGAGCCGGGCCATCCGTGGGAAAGCAACAGCGGCTTGGGATTCGGTCCGCGACCCTCTTCGCGGATGAAATGAATGCCAAGGCCATCAATTGTGGTGCGGAAATGTTTGAAGCGGTTCAGTTCAGCTTCGTGCTTGCGCCAGTCATATTTGGTCCGCCAGTACTCGATCAGTTCACGTAAGTAGGCGAGATTAGTGCCGTATTCCCATCCTGTATCGGGCACTTCGCCGGGCCAGCGGGTGCGGCCGAGACGCTCGCGAAGGTCCTTCAAGACCTCCTCGCCGGCATTGATCGTGAAGGGTTCAATCTTTATCTGATCAACTTTGGCCTGAGCCATCGTAACCTCCGCAATGCTAATCCCGCCAGTGTTATACCGAGATCGCGCTGCAATGATTTGCTACCGGCAAAGGTGTTGCGCGGTCAATAGCGTGGGTAACGCGAGGGTGAAATCAAGCTGCCCGAGTATTGCGTCAGGATAGCCAACCGCGAGGCCGCAAAGGTGCCTTGATTCCCGCTTCTGGCAAGTGGGAGAATTATTCATGCCGCTTGATAATGCCGGGTTCGAGGTCTTTCTAAATCTGGGCGATAGCTTACGCGAGTTGGAGTTGCTGGTAGGTTCCGATGCGCGAGCGGCTATTGGCGAAATACGCGAAACTCTCGCGCAAGCGGCGGCTTTGCGTCAGGCGGGAGACACGAACGGAGCGCTACTTTTGATTCGTCGGGCGATGGAACGCATGGCGCGGCTCGGCATTGAAGTAGATGCGGAAGAGGGCGCCATGATGCGGTTGCTTGCCCAACGTTTCACTGAGGCGCTCAGTGCCGGTGACAAGGGAGCGGCTAAAGAGGCAGTTAGTATCATGCGGCATAAAGCGGGCGATCCGAAGGACGAACCGAACGGCGACTGGTAAGGCAAGTTGCCGGAGTCCGGCTCCGGAATCACTCAACCAGCAAATGATTCGTCATACGCGGCCGGGCAGAGCAGTAAGCCTGAATTTCAAACGATCAAATTGATTCGGAAGGGAGCAGCGGTGGCAACTGCACCTAAAGCAAAGCTAAATAGTTCCAATCTCGATCAGCTCTGTATCAACTCGATCCGTGTGCTTGCGATTGATGCGGTAC
>DATJUF010000207.1:0-2236 GCA_035502655.1 Binataceae bacterium (SeqCode) | reverse complement strand
GCCTTCCGATGGGCAGCACGAATGCGCTTATCCTGCTCTTCCGGTGAGAGGTTTGCGAGATGCGCCGAGATAACCTTCGTGAAATCTGCGGTAAATTTCCGAGCGGAGATCCTTTGCTTTGTCGGGTGCTTTGCCTTCTTTCGCAACGGATCCTCCCGAAACTTCTCTTGACCTAGTATACCACCGCCTCAAAGATCGCCACGCTGTCTGTACAAGAACGTTGAAGGCCGCGCCTCGAGCTGAGCCGTTGCGTGGAAGCCCGGCGACATCCCGGTCGCGCGACGCCTAAGCCTTTAGCGGCGTGGAAGAATATCCGCTCGGCACAGGGGTTCGCGGGCGTGTGAGCAGCGTAATCAGCGCGAGGACCAGAAAACTCGCCGCGAAGAATTCCAGTAGCTTGATATTATTCGGCGTGTGCAGTCCGCCGCCCGGCATGAGCGGCGCCAGCTGCACGACCTTGGTGTGGTCGGCGGGATTGTAGCGCACGAGGATTGGCGTTCCCTGCGGATGCTCGTCCACCCACTCGGCCAACGGCCCATTTGCGGACGGATAGACCCAGAGCGAGTAAACGGTGGCTATATTCTGTTCGGTGCCCACCGCGTAGCTCAGGCGGCAATCGATGTAGAACATTTTCCGACCAGCGCTGGTCTTCAGCATGGCACATCGGTCGACGCGCGCCGTCACCTCCGGCCACTGCGATTGGACGTGCTCTTGCCAGGCTTGCGTGACCGTCGTGACTGTCGCGAAGATCGTGCACAGCCCGCAGAGAAGAGCCAGCACAATCACCCCAAGCCACGCCAATTTGCCTGTTGCGGATGTTCCGGTCGTCATTCGCAACTCCACGAAAGCTTTCATTTATCGTAAATTATCGTAAATCAGCATTTCGGCGCGTTGCACAACGCCTGGCATCGGCGACGCCGAGTAGTCACCTCCAATTCCGCGCGGGTGCTGCATGTTTTGAGCTTGCGAACGCGCGCCGGCAATCCGATTGGCGGCAGAATCGCGCAAACAATCTGAGTCATCACATGCAGGGTATTTGGTCTGTCCCTGAGAGCGCACGAGCTTTCAGGGTCGGCGAAGAAAGGAGCGCATCATGCCTATTCCTCTGATCTGGGGTGTAACTGTGGCTTTCGCATTCCTCGCCTGGGGTGTTTTCGCCGCGCAATACATCTGGCCCGCAATTAGCACGCGGGAGCGCGCAGAAGCACTCAGGCCGATTCTCGTGCTGCATGGGTTTAGATACATTGGCCTCGCAGCCTTGATTCCTGGCGTCGTCTCTCCGGAATTGTCAACCACCCTATTCGCTCGGGAGCTCGCCTTTGGCGACGTGGCAGCGGCGACCTTGGCGCTGATCGCGCTCGCGGCTCTCAAAACGAAACTGTCCACGCCCCTGCTCTGGATCTTCAACATACTTGGGACTGCGGACCTGTTGAATGCGTTTTACCAGGGCATCCACATTTCGCTTGCAAACGCGCCAGGCGTATTGGGCGCGGCTTACTTCCTCCCGGTCTTGGGAGTTCCTCTCCTGTTGATCACGCACGTGCTCGTGTTCAGGTTGCTGATGCGGAGAGAGATGGCCGTGCTCGCACCGGTCGCGGGCCGTGCAGCCTGATAGGTCAGCCGCACCACACCGGTACGACCGGCGCGCTCAGCCGTTGAGTGGAAGGCCGGCGACGTCCCAGTCGAGGGTGAAGAGGGCGCTATTGGTGGCGATCACGGCGCGATGGCTGGGCAGCAGCGCGAGGCCGACGATATTCGCGCCGCTGAGGACCAGCTCCGGCTCAGCCTGCGGCGTGAGGCGCACGATGCCGCGCTTGCCGCCGAGCGACGCCGCTACGTACAGATTGCCGAGGCGGTCGAACGCGAGCCCTTGCGGCCGGCCTAGCCCGCGAAAAAACACTTCCACCTCGCCCGCCGGCGTGATGCGATACACGCGATCGAAGCTCGACGTGGTCGGCCCGGTGACGAACAGCTCGCCCGCCGGACTGAACGCCAGATGGTACGCGGCCATCGAAGGCTCGAGTGTCGCGAAAACGAAAATCTCGCGATCCGGCCCGATCTTGAAAATGGTCCCGCTGCGATCGCCCACGTAGAGGCTGCCGTTTTTGTCGAACGCGATCCCGGTCGCGATGCCCATGCCTTCAATCCACTGGATCGCGCGGCCGTCGGGCGAGACGCGGTGAATCGTGCCGTCGTTGCGGCAGGAGACGAAAAGATGTCCGTCGCGGTCGATCGC
>DATJUF010000206.1:0-3812 GCA_035502655.1 Binataceae bacterium (SeqCode) | reverse complement strand
TATCCCCTCGCGATTCGAGGTCAGAATCGCGAACGTCAGCCGCACCATCGCCTCGCGAAACGCCGGCGGAAAATCCTTCGCCAGCCCAAAATCCAACAGCACGATTCGCGGCCCCGGCTGCACCAGGATATTCCCCGGATGAGGGTCGGCATGGAAAAAGCCGTCGCGCAGAATCTGTTCGGTGAAAATCTCGATTAGCTTCTGCCCTACCGCCCGCTTGTCGATTCCCGCACAGGCCATTCCTTCGATATCTGTTACGCGAAGTCCATCGGCCAGTTCCATTGTCAGGACCCGGCGGCTGGTCAATTCGTGATAGACCCGCGGAATCACCACGTCGGGCTGCTTCGCGAAATTCTTCCTTACGATATCGCAGTTGCGTGCCTCGTTAACGAAGTCCAGCTCCATCGGGATGTATTTCAGGATCTCACCAGCGATTACCTGGAAATCGAAATGGGGTTCGAGCCACGCCAGAACCTTCAGCGTCAGCATCAAATTACGCAGGTCGCAGCGCACGATTCCGTCGATTCCTGGATACTGCACCTTGACCGCGCATCGGCGCCCGTCAACCGTCACCGCCCGATGGACCTGCGCAAGCGAGGCCGCCGCGATCGGCGCCGCCTCGAAGCTCGCGAACATCTGCCCGATTGGCCGCCCGAGTTCCCGCTCCACCTGCTGCTTGATAATTCCGAGGGGCTTCGGCGGTACGCGATCCTGCAAGCCCGTCAACGTGGTGACCCATTCCTCCGGCAAAATATCCGCGCGCGTCCCGATAAACTGCCCGGCCTTGATCAACAGCCCTTCCAATCGGATCGAGGTAGCGTACAGCGCCCGCGCCGCTCGCAAGTCCTGACGCCGATAACGCGCCTCCGTCCTTATGTCCTTGGGCTTATTGCCTTTGCTACCGGTCATGCGCGACCATAGCTGGATCGCCTTGTATGGCAGATAAATCCGTAGCGCGAGCCACGCCACGCTGGCGAACCGGTAAATCCGCGCCGCCAGCCCCGGCTCAATAGCGCCGGCCAAATCCGGCACCAGTGTGAGTTTCGGCCTGGCACTGGCGCGGCCTGTTGAAGATTCTGCCTGCGATTTTATCAAGCTGATCGAAAACAACCTGTTGCACTAGCCTGCATCTGTCGAAGCCGGCTCAGGTATGAGCCTCCGCCACCCGAAAGCTTAGAGCTAATAGTCTAAAGTATGGACCCCGTACAGACCACCGCCAACGCCGATACCGTCATCGCCGAAGGCGGCACGCTCGCGCCCCCGAGCCTGACCGTCCACTCGATTCTGCGCCGCTACTACAGCGTCTGGGCCGTCTATTCCTTCGGCGGCGGTTTCCTCTATGGCGTCTATCCGCTCTTCCTGCGCTCGCGCGGCCTCGGCCAGTTCCAGATGAACAGCGTGCTCGCGACCTACTTCTTCGTCACCTTCCTGACCGACGTCCCGACCGGCGCCTTTGCCGACGCACTCGGCCGCCGCCGCTCCTTCGTCCTCGGATGCTCGCTGCGCTTCATCGCCTTTCTCACCTACTTCTTCGCCCACCGCTACGCCTTCTTTCTCGTCGCCGAATCCATCGACGGCATCGGCACCACCTTCTGCAATGGCGCCATCGACGCTTGGGGTGTCGACGCGCTCGACGCCGGCGGTTACGGCCTCCAGAAAGACCGACTGTTCTCGCGCATCTCCCAGCTCAGCAACTTCGGCTTCATGCTCTCCGCGATCATCGGCGCCTACGCTGCCAACATTAATATCGCGTGGCCCTGGCTGCTCGGCGCGGCCGGCTACTTCATCGCGGGCCTCGCCGGGATGCTCCTCATGCACGAGGTGCGTGCCGTCACCGCCCGTCTCGACCTGCGCGGCATCCCCCGGATGCTCACCGGCCGCGTCATCGCTGGCTTCCGTCAAGGATGGCGCAACCGCACCGTCCTGCTCCTCAGCCTCGCCAACGGGATTTTCTTCGCCGCATGGGCGCCCTACTGGCTCGAATGGCCGCAGTATTTCAACGACGCTTGGCACACCGGCATCTGGATCGTCGGATGGTACTTCAGCCTCTTCACGCTCGCCCGGATGGCCGGGGCGGAAATCGTCGTCCGGCTGATTCCCACAGCTATCACCGAGCCGCACAACGCTCGCCATCGCCATACTCGCGCCTTGCGCCTGACCACGATCGCCGTCGTGCTCGGTTCATTCCTGATCGCCGCCGGTCTCGGCAACCGCCATATCTGGCTGGTGACTGCCGCGCTCTTCGGGCTCAATCTTTGTTTCGGCGCCGTGATGCCGATGATGCAGACCTGGTTCAACGCCTCGATAGCCTCTGACGAGCGCGCCACCCTCCTGTCATTCAATAGCACCTTCTCGACGATCGGCGGTTCTATCGGGCTCCTGCTCGGCGGCGCCGTCGCTGACTATGCGGGCTTCGGACCGGCCTGGATTCTCGCCGGCGCGATCTCATTGACCGCCGCCGCCTGCCTCTATCCCCTCCGCGCTGTCTCATCAAACGCCGAGACGCAGGTCGCATTCTGAACGTTCCCCCGATTCGTTCGGATAACGATTTGATTTTGCCAGAAGATGCACTATCCTATGGCTTAAAGTGCCATATCGGTTATCAGAGCATCTTTGAAAGACATATTTCCTCTCCCTGCTAAGGCTTGCAAGGCCGGCTCCGACTCGCCTGTCAAAAGCCGAGTGCCAATCAGCCGGATCTTCAGCATCATCCTGTTATTCGGTCTTGCGTCCACGCTCCAAGGCAAAGGCGCCGCCACTGTCTACTCGTGGCCGCCCGCGAAAGGCACGCTCCTCGTCGTCAACTCTTATGACGTTACTGCCTATTCCAATCAGCATGGCGGTAATCTTCCTCCGTTGGCCGTGACGACCGATATGGCCTACGTCAGTGGCCTCGCACGCGATTCCAGCGGCCGCATCTACGTCACCAATGAAGCCACCAACACGGTCACGGTCTATCCATCAGGCAGCAATGGTAACGTCGCACCGCTCGCGGTAATCGGCGGCTCAAATACCAAACTGGCGAGTCCTGGGCGTGTTACGCTCGATGCGGCCGGCCGACTTTATGTTGTTAACAGTGCCAATTACCCGAAAGGCGCGATTAATGTATATCCACCCCCCGGCGCCCAAACTGGAGTCATCAACGAAGCGCCAACCGCGATTATCGCCGGGGACAAAACCGGCTTGAATGATCCATCCGCCGTTGCGGTAGACGCCGAAGGAAGAATTTACGTCACCAATGAAACCGGCGGCCTGCGCGTAAAGGGTCAAAAGCTCGACGTCGGCAGCGTGACAATTTACCCTCAGGGCGCCAATGGTAACGTCAAGCCGGCCGCCATCATTCAGGGCGCCTCGACCGGATTGTCCTTCCCAGCAGGCATCGCCTTGGATTCCGCCAATGACATCTACATCGCGAATTTCGACACCGCCAACGTTGGAGACAATTTTGCGGGCGGGAGCATCACGGTTTATGCCGCCGGCAGTGATGGTGATGCGGTCCCCGTCGCATTGATAACCGGCCCTGATGCTGGGCTTTCCGATACGGGAGCGATCGCCCTCGATTCCACCGGAAACATTTACGCGGAAACTTTTATCGATAACGCTAATTTCGCAGGCTACGGAGTCAATGTGTACCCGGCCGGAAGCGATGGCAACGCCGAACCCGCGCTCACTATCACCGGTAGTAACACGAGTCTCACTGACCCAAGCGCCTTCACACTGGACGGCACGGGGAATCTTTATGTATCCAACTATTTTGGCGGGCCTAATGGCGGCGGCAGCGTGATCGTTTTTCCGCCGTCTAGCAGCGGCGA
>DATJUF010000205.1:0-15196 GCA_035502655.1 Binataceae bacterium (SeqCode) | reverse complement strand
CAAAGTCAAAAAGTGCACCTTTTCCATCAAATTAATTACGAGGAATCTATCTCTATTCGCCAGTTCGCCGTCATGCAATGCGTAGTTCGCCTTCAGCATAGCACGAGCCACGCCAACGCCGCATCTGGCAGCATCGGATTCGCTTTGCCGATTAATTAATAAACGGGCTTTAGTGCGTTCCTGATGGGCTTACGATATCTGCGCCCGCGGGCACTTTGAATGCGAACAGCTCTTTTTCAAGCGGTACATTAATTCTGATATCGCTGAACCGAAAAATCGTGACATTGCCCAACGCATCTTTTAACTGCAAGGTCACGATGTCGAAGTTTGCCGGGTCCACCCCAAGCTCGATGCGATCCCCGCCAGCTTTCGGAATTAGCCCGACATTTTCCAGATCCTCTGCGCTTCGCGGCCCCGGAATCGCTTCGAATTCGCGTTCAAGGTTCCCCGCGCCCATCAGAAATGCAGCCGCGCTCGGAGTTTTCAATACGTTGCTCAGTGGCGTTTCAATCACTTGGTTGAGCCCGGGGTCGTAGTCGTAGAAAGTCGTTCCATCGCTCACCAGCGTCTCCGGCTGTGGCGAGGTAAAATCGAACCTTATTTGGCCTGGCTTACGATAATAAATCGTGCCATGGCGTTCCTGCGGCGGTCCACCGACACGCCTGATCGTCTCCACGAATTTCGCACTGAACGATTGCGTGGCCTGGTAGTGCTTCTGCAAATGCTCAACCAACATATTAAGTTGCGGCGGATTGGCGATCGTCGCCGCCTGCGCTTGCGCAGTCATCACCGGCCCTGCTGACAAGGCAAACCCTAGCCCTGCCACCAGCGTCAGCAGAAAGCCCTTCACCCGCCGCATCGTTGAAAACTTTCTCAACCTCGCCCGACTACAGCGCCAAGCGCCCCGCTGACGGCTCAGAGGCATTTTGATGCCGCTTTCTTCCTGCGCGCGGATTTAAACTTAAGCTTGAAGTTATGAATCACACCGTTAGCCCGGCGGCCGCATCCGCACTTCCCGCGGCCGTGCTCCATCAGCCGGCATCACCAGCCCTTCCTGCTCCATCAACTCGACCATTCGCGCCGCCCGATTGTAGCCAATCCGAAGACGCCGCTGGATCATCGAAATCGATGCCTGATTAGTCTCGAGCACAATTCGTACCGCCTCGTCGTAAAGCTCGTCCCGCTCGAACCCGCCTTCGCTCTCGCCATCGCCCGGCGCGGCCGTCTCGAGAATCTCCATCTGATAGTCGGGCGCGCCTTGGGCCCGCAGAAAGTCGCAAACCTTGCGGATCTCGATTTCCGACACGAACGGCCCGTGCAGCCGCCGCAGCTTCGCCGTTCCCGGCGGCATAAAAAGCATATCACCGGCGCCAAGCAGCCGCTCCGCGCCAATCGAATCGAGGATCGTACGCGAGTCGACTCGTGAGGTCACCTGCAGCGAGATTCGGGCCGGCAAATTCGCCTTGATCAGCCCGGTCAGCACGTCCACCGACGGTCGCTGCGTTGCCAAAATCAGATGGATTCCCGCCGCTCGTGCTTTTTGCGCCAGCCGCGTGATATCGCGCTCCACTGTCTTGCCCTCACTCAACAGCAGGTCGGCAAGCTCATCTATAATGATGACAATCTTAGGCAGCTTGGCGTATTTGACCGGCGTGTCGATCCAGTCCTCGTTGTCGTTATCCCCATTACCATTGTCCGCCGCCGTCCCGCGCCGCAGTTCGACCAGTTCGCGCCCTTCGCCGATTACCCGGTTGTAGCCGTCGATATTGCGGACCCCCAGGTCGCGCATCATCCGATAACGCCGTTCCATTTCCTGCGTCGACCACAACAGTGCCGCCGCCGCCTTTTCAGGGTCCACCACCACCGGAACTAATAGATGCGGTATCCCCTCATAGACCGAAAGCTCAAGCATCTTGGGGTCAATCAGGATAAAGCGCACATCGTCTGCGGTCGCGTCGAAGAGGATCGAGGCAATCATCGTGTGAATCGAGACGGACTTGCCTGTCCCGGTCGCCCCTGCGATCAACAGATGAGGCATTGTCGCAAGGTCTGCCGCCACCGGATAGCCGGCGATATCCTTGCCCAAGGCGATTGTAAGATGGCTCTGCGCGGCACTGAACTCACTTGCTTCGATGATCTCGCGGAGATAAATCATCTCGCGCTGGCGATTCGGCACCTCGATTCCCACCACTGCTTCGCCCGGCACCGGAGCCTGAATCCTCACCGTCGCTGCGCGTAACGCCATCGATAGATCGTCGGCCAGATTCACGATCTGGCTCACTTTGATCCCCGATCCTGGCTCCAGCTTGTACATCGTGACGACTGGACCCGGCTGGACCTCCACCACTTGCCCCTGAACGCCGAAGTCCGCCAGCTTCTGTTCGAGAATACGGGCGCTGCGCTGCAAAGCAGTTTCATCAATCTGTGTATGTTCGAGAGGAGGCGTGTCCAGCAGCGCGAGTGGCGGTAATTTGAAACCACCACTGAGCCGCGGCCGCGGCGCCGCTGGAATGGCGGGTTTAAGTTCGCGCTCACGAATGATTTTGGCCTCTGGCCGCAGCCGCACTTCGCTCGGAATCGCCGGAATGTCAGCCACCGACGGCTCCTTCAGCAGCACTGGCGCCGTCACGTCAGCTTTGAACGCGGCATCTGCCATTCGGCCTTCGTCGGCCAGATTGCCACTGCCACGCCTTCGCGCAAACGTGACCGCTCCCGTTATCGCCGCTAGCAAATCGCCCGGCGCCTGATGCAGCATCAGCGCCAATCCCCCGACCAGCACGACTATTACTGCTATGTAGCCGCCTACAATACTGATGTATTGGTTGAGAATTAACGCGACCGCGGCACCGGCGCTGCCACCGGTTTCGAGCCCTGGCAGATTCAGCAGACTCGCGGCCGTACTAAGCGCCAGGATTAATGCGGCGCCGCCGCTTACCTCGCGCGCCAAGGCTACTCCCGTCGGTGCCTTCCATAAGCGCCATCCGAACAGGCCCACCAGTACCACGGCGGCGTAGGCCTGATAGCCAAACGTCCTGGTCAAGGCCTCGGCCAACGATTTACCCAACGGACCGCCCGGATTCGCCGGACGGCCCAGGCTCAGCGCAAGCAAGCTGAGCAGCGCCCATCCAGACGCGGCCGCTATCGCCAGCGTCAGCATTTCCCGCGCGATCCGCCCGCTTTGCTTCGGTTCGGCGATCGTGATCAGCGGAATCGGCTGGGTTTTCGCTTGGCGAGCGATACCCTTCAGACCTCCACAACGTAGGGGACGACGATTGGCCGCTTGCCCGTTTCGTCGATAAAATAACGCCGCAGCACCCGCACCATCTCGTCCTTGAGCCGTTCCGGGTCGGCCCACGCTTCCCCTTGCAATGCGCGCAACCGCCCTGCCAATTCCGCGCGAGCGCGCTTCATATGCGGCGACGCGCCGTTTTCGGCCACTAGCCCGCGCGAGAGCAAGTCGGGACCGGCCACAAGTTTACCGCTATGCCCCGAAATGGCGATTACTGCTACCAGCGTACCGTCACGGGCGAGCGCCCGGCGTTCGCGCAGCAGCGAGTCGGCCGCAATTTCGTCACCATCGGCCACGATCCGGCCCGCAGTGACGGTCCGCCCCCGCCGCGCCACGCCGCCCTCGAGCACCAGCGTCTCGCCGTCCTGCATCAGAAAGCAATTGGCCGCCGGCAGCCCCGCCTCAATTGCTAACTGCCAATGACGCGTGAGATGCCTATATTCCCCATGTACCGGCACAAAATGGCGTGGCTTGACCAGCCGAATCAATTCGATCAGCTCGCCGCGGTTCGCATGGCCCGAGACGTGTACCGGCGCCACCCCCTCGTAATAGACCTCGGCTCCGCGCTTGTAGAGATTGTTGATCACCCCGTTGATCAGCCGCTCATTGCCAGGGATCGGGCGCGACGACAGCACCACCACGTCGCCCTCATCCAGATGAACCTGTGGATGAGTATCGGCCGCCAGCTTGGCCATTGCCGATAATGGTTCACCCTGGCTTCCGCTGGCCAGAAACGCCAGCCGCTGCGGCTCGAGAAAATCAGCCTCGCCGCGATCGATAAAGGTTCCAGGCGGCAAATTCAGCTGCCCGGTCTCCGCCCCCATCCGTACACTCTCGGCCATCCGCCGTCCCAACGGGATCACATAGCGGCCCGCCTCATGGGCGACCTCGGCGAACTGGCGTATCCGATGGAGGTGCGAAGAAAACGAAGTCAGCAGAAAACGGCCACGCGTGCGCTTAATCAAATCGGTCAGGACTGGTTTAATCGAACTTTCCGACCCAGATCGGCCCTCGCGCTCAACGTTCGTGGAATCCGATAGCAGCAGTGCCACCCCTTCTTCGCCAAGCTGCGCGAACCGCTCCGTATCAAAAAGCTGCCCGTCCACCGGTGACGGATCGATCTTGAAATCGCCCGAATGAACGATCAGGCCGCCCGGCGTTCTGATCGCGAGCGCCACCGAATCCGGCGTGGAATGGGTCACGCGGATCGGCTCAACCATAAATGGGCCCAGCTCGATTATCCGCCCTGGCCATATCTCACGCAGGTCGGCGCCTGCCAGCCCGTCTTCCGCCAGGCCACGCCGCGCAAATGCAAGTGTTACTTCAGTTCCGTAGACAGGCGCGGGAAAACGCCGCAGCAAGCTCGACAAAGCTCCGATGTGGTCCTCATGACCATGCGTCAGCACGATCCCGTCGAGTATCAGCCGGCTTTGCTCAAGATAGGCGAGCTCTGGCAGAATCAGACCGATTCCAAAATCGCGCTCTTCGGGGAACATGACGCCGGCGTCGATAATGATCGCGTGCGCGCCGCATTCGATCACCATCAGGTTGAGCCCGATTTCGCCCAGCCCACCTAATGGCACAATCCTTACCGGAATGGCCTCGCGTGCGTCGGCTAAATCCTTCACCATCGCTTCATCCCCACACCCCCCTCAAAGCATTCCGCGGCTGCGGAGCGCGGAACTATATTAAGGCAAAAGAGCTTGCGAAAGCAGCCACTTGGCCCATCTGATTGCTCCCCGCGGGCAAATCCTGCGATCTTTTGCCCAGCCTCTCCACAAGCTATGCACCCAAATCCGTCATCCTTTGTGCATAGCCGCAGCCGCCCGCCGCTTGCGTTGAACTTCCAGCCGGCTTACGGTTTTCTCTGAGGACGTGCTGCGATGGCGGTAAACAAAGCAATATTGGTTGGCAACCTCGGCCGTGATCCGGAACTGCGCTACTTGCCGTCCGGACAGACCGTGGCCAACTTCACGCTCGCGACCAGCGATTCGTACACGGATCGTGGCGGTGCCAAACAGGAGCGCACCGATTGGCACAATATCGTCGTTTACGGCAAGCAAGCCGAGTTATGCGGGCAGTACCTCAAGAAGGGCCGGCAGGTCTACGTCGAAGGACGCATCTCGAACCGCCAATGGGAAGCGAAGGACGGCAGCGGCAAGCGCTACCGCACTGAAATCGTCGTCCAGCGTATCCAGTTTCTCGGCGGTCGCGCCGGTGCAGGTGCGAATGGCGGAATGGAAGAGCCAGCCGACTTCGGCCCCTCCGACATGCCCCACGCGATGGACGACGAAGACATCCCGTTCTAAGCAGGCGCCTTCCAAAAATAAGAGTCCGGGGAAGATTTCGCACGAGGCGCTGGCATAGCGCTACCTTTACTCGGCGCACCAAGCTAGTTTGGGACGAGCTAGCCGCCTTTCACTCGTGCCAACATCTGCAAAGAAATTGTTCAGCGCCGAGCGGAATTTCGTTAGCTTAATTCCGATACAATCGGGTGGGACTCTTTCCAGATTCCGTATAGCCTTGCGATAGACCGATAGCGCCCCACGCCGGTTCCCTCGCTCTGCGTGCAAAATCGCGACCGCCGCCTGTATCAGTCCTTGTAGTGCCGCCCGCTCCTCGCCCTCACTCCGCTTCCACAGTTTCTCCCACGTTTCATGGCATTCGAAGTACTCGCCGTCATTGAATAATGCGACGCCCCGCGCCAGTATCGCCCGATCCTCCGCATTCACCTACTGAGGCACTCACGCCGGACGGAATTTCGGAATAGCGATCTCCTCGGTCCAATCCTCGAACGTGACCATCACCGGCATCCCGATTTCCAGCCGCTCTGGTACACATCCGACGAGATTGGTCATCATCGCCGGACCTTCGTCCAGCGTCACCAGCGCGACTACATAAGGGACCTCTCCCGCGAAAGCCGGCGATACCGGCCGATGCACGATCGTGTACGACAGCACGTGTCCACGTCCCGACGCCTTGATCCACTCGACGCGATCGCTCATGCATTGCGTGCAATAGATACGCGGGTAGAATTGATTGTGCCCGCACGCCTCGCAACGCTGGATTCTCAGCTCGTGCGCCTTGCAGCCTTCCCAGTACGGCTTGGTCTCGCGCGTCGGAACCGGAATTGGTTTGCTGAGCGCCGCCATCAGACCTGCTCACTCCCCAGCAGCATCGAGCAATGTGTCGACATAATTCCACCCTGGCCATGTACCAGCGCAATCTTGGCGTCCTCTACCTGGCGCGGCCCGCATTCGCCGCGCAATTGCCGGACGGCCTCAGTTACCGAGAACATCGACCCCGGCTGTCCCGGATGGCAATGCGAGAGCAGCCCGCCGTGTGTATTGATCGGTAACTCGCCGCCTAGCTCGATCCGGCCATTCTCGACAAAGCGCCCGCCTTCGCCCTTCGGACAAAAACCCAGGTCTTCCAGCTCGATAATCACCACCGGCGTGAAGCAATCGTAGAGTTCCGCCACGTCGACATCTTTGGGGCCTAGCCCGGCCATTTTGTAGGTTCGCTCGCCCGCCTCTTTCGCCGCCGAGGTGGTGAGGCTGATCGCCTGGCTTACATGCTCGTGCGAATGGCCCTCCCCTACGCCCAATATATAGACCGGTTTCTTTGGAAAATCGCGCGCCCGCTCCGCCGAGGTCATGATAATCGCCGCGCCGCCATCCGAGACCAGCGAGCAATCCAATAGATGGAGCGGGTCGGCGATCATCCGCGAATTGAGCACGTCATCGATTGTGATTGGCTTGCGCATCTGTGCTGCTGGATTCATCGACGCGTGCTTGCGGCATGCAACCGCGACCGCCGCCCGCTGCGCCGCCGTCGTGCCATACGCATGCTCGTGCGCACGCGCCAGCAATGCGTAGAACGCCGGGATCGGCGGCCCGTACGGCCGCTCGAATTGCGGATGGCCCGCGCCCGACATCGCCTCGATCGCCTTGTCGCGCGATAGTCCCGAAAGCTGGCTATCGCCCATCGTCATCAGGATCGTGTCGCACATCCCGGTGACGATCGCTGATGCCGCATGATGAATCATCGCGATCGTGGTGCCGCCGCCACTCGGCGCGGTCATGCAGTAGCGCGGAAATATCTGTAAATACTCGGCGATCATTTCCGCGTGATACATATACGGCTCGACGAACGAGACACAGGTGATTAGCCCATCGACCTGGTCCTTCGTGATCCCCGCATCTTCAAGCGCCAGCTTGGCCGCCTTGACGTAAAGCTGGGTCGCGCTCAGGTTTGGCACCACGCCGACTTCGGTATCCGCGGCGCCTACAATCGCGACTTTATTCTTGAGCGATACGCTCATTCGCCTGCCTCAATTGAGCGGAAAGCCGAAGACGCGCGCTACATTGTCATGCACCATCTTGCGCGTATCTTCCTCGTTGATTCCGGCAAAGTTGCGCGCGACCTGCCGCCGTGAGAACGGCCATACGCCTTCGGTATGCGGATAGTCAGAACCCCACATCAGATTCTCTGTGCCGATAATATCGCGCGTCAGCACCCCGGCGCGATCATCCTCGAACGTCGCAAAGAATTGCCGCCGGAAATAAAAGCTCGGCGTCTCCGGCAGCTTCGGCTCCATCCAGCCCTTATGATCTTCCCACCAATGGTCCATGAACTGCAGCACCGACGCGATCCAGCCGATCCCGCCTTCAACCATCGACCATTTCAGCTTCGGGAAACGCATCGGCGCGCCACCCCAGATAATCCGCATCACCGTGTCGTACATTCCGAATTTGATCACGCCGACATTGATTCCGCCCGCCCCGGGCCCATGCGCAATCCCGTAAGGCTCGCGGCCGCTCAGATGCATGCTCGCGACGAGATTTAGATCCTGCACCGCCGCCCACAACGCGTCCCATTCCGGCAGATTGAATGGGCGATCGTCCACCCAGGCCGGCAGCATCACCGTAGCGAGTCCCATTTTCGCCGCGCGCTCGGCTTCCTTGACCGCCCACTCTATCGGCCCGCGATTCGGCACCATCGCCGCACCCTTCAGCCGCTTCGGATGAACCGAGCAGAATTCCGCCAGCCAATCGTTATAGGCGCGGCAGCACGCATAGATATATTCGGCGTCCGGTGCGCGTACGATATGCAGTCCCAACCCGGGATAAATCACCTCGCCCGAAACGCCATCCAGGTCTTGATCCGCCAGCCGCGCATTCGGCTCCCATGAACCGGGACGGTTCTGCTCGTAGCGATAACCCTTGGGTGTAGGGATATCGACGCCTTGCGCCTTCAAGTCGGCCATCGGCCCCTCGAACGCAAGCGGGCGCGCCCGCATCCCGTCAATCACCATGTAATCGCCGCTGTCGTCCAGCGCCTCGATCCGCGGAGCACGATCGCGCCACTTGAGATCGATCCGCTTCTCCCATAGATCGCGCGGCTCCATCACATGAGAGTCAGCGGAAATGAGGCGTTTATTGTAAAGTTCTTCGGCCATCTCATTCTCCCTGAGCCGCTGCTCTACCGCAGTGGCGGCACGGCCTTTACTTCAACTTCGGATCGTTACGATGATTTCGACGGTTCAGCGCCGCCGCGCCAGTATTCGCCCATTTTGACCGAATCGAAAGTGATCAGCTTCTCCGGTTTCACCGCCATCACCACCCGCCGCGGCGAGTCTAGCATCGTGACGAAGCGCCGCCGCCGCACCGCGTTGCCCGGAATCAGCACTTCCGCCAGCGCCGGATAGAACCATTCTTTGGCCGCCGCGTCCTCCAGAATCCGGCAGCGCCCTCTGATCGTCACAGTCTGTGGCGGCAGGCTGGTTCCGGCTGACGATACCACCACCGAAACCCGATCGTCCCGCTTCACCGCGCCGACTCGCGGCCGCTGGCTACTTGCCGTCATCCATACCTGGCCGTCCCGCCAGACATAGCTCATGATTATTCCGATCGGCCAGCCATCTGCCGTACGCCAGCAGAAAGTGCACTCCGTCTGCATGCTCAGCAGCCGTTCAAGCGCGCCGGCTTCGAGTTTAAATTGCGCGACATCCTCATAGTTGCGCATTTTCGCCTCCGCCATCACTCGCCCTCCAGCGGCTAGGCCTGGATTAACTCGATCACGGTGCCGTCGGGATCGGTGCAACCAACGAAGCCTTCCTGCCGGCCTTCCATGACCTCCAACATCTGCAGCTCCGGCCAGTATTCGACGCGTTTGGTCCGCCCACCCGATCGTCACAACATGGAGAGCCGCGCGCCGCTACCACCGCCAACCGCAATGTCAATGGCGCCGCGAAACTAGCTTGGTCCCCTCAGCCGGCTGTTCGCCCAACCGTAGCAGCATTCGCCGCGCCTCCCAAAGCCCGCTGCTCCGCGATTCAACCCAGAGAACACGGCCCCCTTGCATGAACCCGGCCCGAGCGGCACGATTGCCGACGAGAAACGCAGGCGGCGCCCGAACGCTGTCTGCTGTTTTGAAGCGCAAAACCAAGGCGGGGCCGTGATGGCTGATCAAGAAACCATTTTTCTCTTCGACGTCGATAACACACTGGTGGATAACGACCATGTCATCGCTGACCTGATGCGCCATCTCGAGCGCGACATCGGCCACGAGCCAGCAGAACGCTACTGGGCCCTCTTCGAGGAGCTGCGCAGCGAACTCGGCTACGCCGATTATCTCGGCGCCTTGCAGCGCTATCGCATCGAGCGGCCCCGCGACTTCCATATCCTCGCGGTTTCCTCCTACCTGCTCAACTATCCCTTCGCCAACCGCCTCTTCCCGAATTCACTCGACGTCGTCGATCTCTGCCAGACCCTTGGCGAGACCGTAATTGTCACCGACGGTGACGTGGTCTTTCAGCCCTTCAAGATCGGCCGCTCCGGCCTGTACGAAGCCTTCGACGGCAAAGTCCTCATCTATATCCACAAGGAAATGGAACTCGACGATATCACCGAACGCTATCCCGCCAGCCACTACGTCTTCATCGACGATAAGGTGCGAATCCTCAGCGCCGTCAAAGCCGCCTGGGGCTCGCGCGTCACAACCATTTTCCCACGCCAGGGCCATTACGCGACGGACGAAAAAGAGCTCGCTAAATATCCCGAACCCGACATCACCATCGAGCGTATCGGCGCGCTGATGGCGGCTGATCTGCATACCATGCTCAAATCCGCCAGATAGTCCGCCGCCTGGCTGCTCCAGCCCGAGGCCTCAGGCCCGGCGTCAGCCGCGGCGAAAGCGCGACACGACCGGCTCGGCGAAGCTCGCCTCCGGATGGAGCTGCCGCGCCCGCTCAAGCAAAGCTTCTTCGCTTTCGGGAATCGCCGGATCGGGAACGCAGCAATCCACCGGGCACGCCGCCGCGCATTCTTCGTGATCAAAGAAGCCCACGCACTCGGTGCATTTGCCGGGAACTATATAGTAGATGTCCGGCGCAATCGCATCGTGCGCCACGCCATCCAATTCCCACGGCTCACCGGCAGCATAAATCGCATTGTTCGGGCATCGCGGCAGGCAAGCGCCGCAGTTGATACATTCCTCGGTGATTACCGTCGCCATCGCGCCAGGGTTAATTCGGAGGGATTATCCAGCTAACGCTGCGGCATCGCCGCCGCCACCCGCTGTGCCAGTTCCATGAAGGACTGGCTCACCGGATGCTCCGGATTTGCGAGCGTGATCGGCATTCCCTCATCTCCGCTCGCCCGCACCTCGGCGAACAGCGGTATCTGCGCCAGCAGCGGCATCGCCTCGCCGCCCGCCAGTTTCGCGCCGCCGCCCTGACCAAAAATCTCGTCGCGATCGCCGCAATCAGGGCAATCGAAGTAACTCATATTCTCGACCACGCCGAGCAGCGGGCAATGCACCTGGCGCAGCATCCGCACCGCCCGCAGCGCATCCGCCACCGCCACGTCCTGTGGCGTCGTAACGATTACCGCGCCATCGAGCGAAACCTGCTGTGCCAGCGTCAATTGCGCGTCACCGGTTCCAGGCGGCAGGTCCACCACCAGGAAATCGAGCGTGCCCCATAGCACGTCCTTCAAGAACTGCTGTATCGCCCCCATCACCATAGGGCCGCGCCAGATAACCGGCGCCTTCTCGCCGAGGAAGAAACCCATCGAGGCCAGCTTGATTCCATATTTCTCGATTGGAAAAAAATTCTGCCCGCCCGCTCCGCGCGGACGCTCATCCTCGGTCCCGAACATCATCGGTACTGACGGCCCATAAATATCCGCATCGAGCAGGCCCACCTTGTAGCCGAGCCGGTTGAGCCCTACTGCCAGATTCGCCGCGACGGTCGACTTGCCGACCCCGCCCTTGCCGCTCGCCACCGCAATAATATGGCGCGTCCCCTCGATCCTTACTTTGCCAGTCTTTTCACCAAGTTCAGGCTCGACCTTGCGCACTTTGAACTCGATCTTCGGTACGCCCAGTTCGTGCGTAAGCAAAGTATGAATCCGCGAGGCGATTTCACGCAGCGGCTCCTGCCGGTCGCTCGGTGCCCGCAGCATTACCGACCATCCGCCGTCCGCCGCCGGCGTTAACTCTTCGACTATCCCGAGACTCACGATATCAGTCGTATAGCCGGGGTAATCGACCCGTCCCAGCGCCGCCAGGACTTCTTCCGATGTGAGCTTCTTCGCCACTGCCACGGATTATTTCAGACACGCTTCGCAGGCGAAAGGCCGCCTTATTGCGCAGCCGCGCTTAAGCGCCTTGCCGCCAGCGTCACCAACTGCCTGAGCGGCGTTATCGCCACTACTGCCTTACGGTCGCGCGTACTCGCCTGAACCGCTACTTCGCGCCAGCCTTGGCTGATCCTGCACATCGAGTCGTATCCGTATGCCACCATTGATCGCGGCGGGGTTATCGTCGTGCATGTCACCGCTCCCGCCGTCACGGTCTCGACTTTACCGCCACTGCTACTCATCATCTGGGCGATTGTCTGTTCATTCGCCTCATCCTGCTTCGACTCAATCGACACACGCACCGTTACCGTCGCGCCAGCGATATTCCCCTGGCACATCGAGGTCGATCCGCCGCGGAACGTAGTCGCATGATTGAAACCCGCGGCCGTTCCGCCAATCGCCCGTTGAATCTCCGTGCGTGACAGCAGTCCGCAAGCATCCGGCACTCTCTCTGCGGCGCCTGCCTTGCTCACCGCCGCAGCGCATACCAGCACCAGAACGGCCCGCATCAGAGCGGCCACTATTCCCACCTTTCGATCCACGATAACCGGTTTTCGTCCAGCATGCGTCTTTCGCCTGCTGCCAGACATTCTTCGATACCTATCGGCTATTATTGGCAATGGATCTACAATATAGGCCGTATTTCCGTCTGTCAGGCATCACCGCTTATCCGCTGCGAACTTTATTTCCCGCCGCATTTGCGTCCGGTAACGACACCACGGGATTGATAACGCTCACAAGACGCCAATGGCCTAGTTAACCTGCTTCGTTTACTACATTCTGATCAGCTTTTTTCTCTGGAAATGGGCTGCCGCACTCCGTTAGACTGTGTGTCGCTGTGGGTTGTGGTGGTGCCGCCGGCCTAGCTCCGGGTTGTCCTTTTATGCTGGTTATTGCGATTGCAGGTTATCTTTTTTTGGTTCCAATCCCGTAATGAGTATTGCCCTGTTTGTATAAATTGCGATTAGCGAGAGGTTTCTATGAATCAGCGTACCTGTTTACTGAGTGCCGCAGCTTGCTCAATAGTCCTGCTACTCGGCGGGATCTCACCTGCCCATGCCGAAGGCTTTTATGCAGGCGTGCAAGGCGGCGCCACTTTCTTCAATGACGACTATACACGAGTAGTCATTCCTCCCGCTCCTACTATTGGCTCACATACCAACTTTGACGTTGGATGGCTCGCCGGTGCCTCCGCAGGCTACGAATTGCCGCTCGGCTTCGCACTCGAAGAGGAGTTTACTTTCCGCGAGAGCCATATTGACCGGGTCGCCACGACGGGCGGCCCTCTCCTGACCGGCGGCGATGCCCATAGCTATTCAATTATGACTAATGGCTATTATGGCTGGCACAACTCGACGCCCTTCACCCCTTACATCGGTGGTGGCGTTGGTGAATCGACCGTCGTGCTCAACAATCTCCGCCCGGCCTTTGGCACCGGCACTGGCAATTACGGCGGCGACGACGCGGTCTTCGCTTATCAAGGGATCGCCGGCGTGTCCTACGCCTTCTCACCCAGGCTCAGCCTGGCCGCGGAGTATCGCTATTTCGCCACGCTGCGGCCCGGCTTTACGGCTAACGTCGGCGGAGCCGACAACGTCAAGGTCGCTCCCGACTATACATCGCAAAACGTTCTGCTGCGGCTGACCTACAATTTCGACTCGGCTAAATAGGGTTTTGCAGCAATCCCATGCGGTGCGCATGCTATCGCCTCGCTCATGAGGCGCGTGCCGGTGACGTAGTTCTCGCCTGCGAGAGCGGTCGGGCGCGAGTCTGGAGGGAATTTGCTTGCAACCCCAGCCTGCACCAATGGCGGAGCCAAAGGTGACGCGGTGAGCAAAATAGTGAAGCAAAGCGACACGGCAGGCGACTCTACCAGCCCGCTGGCCTTGAAAAGCTTGAGGTTCGGCTGCCACTGGCTTGGACGCGGAGCGCGCTAATGAGTGGCGACGACAGCGTCTCACCGCGTCGTAGCCTAAGCCGGCCAACGATCACTCGATGCTGCCCACATCGCGTAATCGGCCGCACAGCTACTTATTGTACGCTGGCGTGTGAAGCGCGTTTGTATGCTTGTTTAGGCATCATCGTTTTAATTGCTCACGGCGTGTGAATTTTCTTTTTGTGACCTTCGTCGCTAATTATGTGGATGAAGCCTGCACCTATCGAAACAGGCTTAGATCAACTTTTGGAGGTATAGACTTGAAAAAGTCTGGTTTTGACGCTAATCGGGGCACTCCGTCGCGGGTGATGACTGTCAATGAATTGGCCGATTTCCTGCGTGTACATCGCAGCACTGTGTATCGCCTGCTTAAAAGCAATAGCTTACCGGCCTTTCGCGTCGGTTCTGACTGGCGGTTTAACACTGAGACCGTTAACGAATGGATGAATCGTAAACAGAGCCGTAACTAATTGGCGCTATCCGCTTGAGCTTGATTCTCGCTTAGAGCAGTGTAAGTTTGGCGTGTTTTCACTGCGCCAGGGGGGTCCGCACATGCTCGGGTCTGACCCGAGTCCAATCAGGTGGGCCAGCAGCCTCCGCAATCGCGGTAGCCGATTAGCCAGCTTTAATATCAGCGG
The DNA here is from genome assembly GCA_035502655.1 of Binataceae bacterium (SeqCode). Taxonomy (GTDB): domain Bacteria; phylum Desulfobacterota; class Binatia; order Binatales; family Binataceae; genus DATJUF01. The sequence continues at coordinate 688 of DATJUF010000205.1, read as the reverse complement.
CGCGCTCGACGCTCTCTTTCTGGGTTCAGCATTTTGCTGATTACCGGCTTTAGTACGAGCAACCGAACGCACTGCGTCGCGCGTACCGCTGGCGAATCCGAGTTTGTACTCGGGCAGTCAATCGTAATCCCTAGGTCCCTTCGCTCCGCAGTCTCGGCGCGAGGAGATGGGCGTTGACGATTGCAAAGCCGACCGCGGCGCTCGATCGGCGGTACCTCGCCCGCCACACCGGCCTAGGCCGGTGTATTCAGTCACGGGCGCGGTTCATAGGACGCCTCAGTTTTTAGGCCGCGCGAAGGTACGGTCTCGTAGGCTCGATTTCATCGAATCCGCCAGTCTCACGCCTCAAGAATTCTGACCGCGCTCGCAGAGCCCGCCCTATCACAGCGTTCTCACCAGGCGCCAGCTTCATTACCGGCCCGGGCCCAATTTTTTAGCGCAAAGACCAGGTGATCGGTTTTTTGTTTACGCGATCAGCTTTGGTATGCGTGAAGCGCTTGGGATTCGTATACAAATGCCCTGTGATATTGCTCTCAGTACATTGCCAGCCGTATTCCTTGCCGACTGCCTCGATCAACTCACGCACCGTCATCGCCGGATGGCGCTTCAGCACCGACGTGATCATCTCGACCCGCTTTACTTTGCCTTCCGTTTTCGTCCCTGCGCGTCTCGGTTTACCACGTCCCGT
>DATJUF010000204.1:0-9554 GCA_035502655.1 Binataceae bacterium (SeqCode) | reverse complement strand
GGAAGCGGATGAATACCAGATCCGACCCACACTAAGCCGCGCTCCATGCCGGAGCAGCGGATATCAGCTCTCAATTTTGTTTGAAAAACCTGATCGGCGTTATTCAGAAACGCTTTCAAACGCGACCTTCTTCAACACCATAAAACCCCCTTGAGCACCGCGACGCTGCGGATCAAACTCGACGCAGGCCGCCTGGCGCGTTCAAGGTTTCATAACCGGCGTTTATGCGAACTTTCCACGCATGCACACTTTTCCTAAATTGGGGTCCGAATATTAAGCCGGATTTGGTATGTTGAGGCTTTTGGCTATGACTGCTTTTTTCGCCTCTATCATTTTGCATATGAACGCCGGGAAGTCTTCTTTCAGCGCAGCAGAATTCTCGTGAAACCACTCTGGCGGGAGGATAACCTTAGGCCAGGTTTTGTCGAATGGCATGGTGGAAATGTAACGGGGCACCTCAGAATAGAGGATGCGGAGCTGCTCAAGATGCTGCCTTAAGTCAACTTCATCTGAAGTTGAATATCCCGCCTCAATCCGCCGATTAATTATCTGTAGCAGTTCGTCATGCGAAGCTTCCGCAGTCAATCGCTCTCGGCGGACGTAGACCGCAGCCTCTCGAATATCGTCTCTTGCCTTTATAGATAAGAAGGGCACATGGTCAACGCTGTATTTCGCTAAAACCACCTTAAATCTCTTACCAGCTATCTTATTGTATTCGGACGCATCGAATGAGAAATCGAGGACCTGAAATCGTCACATTAAGTCACTCGGAAGAAAACGCTTAAGGCCGTTTTGAATATCAGCCTTGTCTTTAAAATCCTTCAAGCCAATAGGCTCTAATGTCTTATCTGTCTTTTCGCCAACTCCGATAACGAGACACCCGTTTGAAGTGTTTGCCATACCAAGCACGTGCTTGGCGAGGCGCGCACGAGTCGGCCACTGCTCCTTGAAGTCTAGGCTGCCTGTTTCCCCAAAATATTCCTTCAAAAGATTACGCAGCGTTTCCCGTGAAGGGTCCTCAAAGAACTGAGCGAAAGGCTCTTGCAAACCGCTCTGTGGATTCATAGTGTCTCACCTTACCCCCTCTTGTTAACTCGCCCGCGAGAAAGTGGCCTGACCAGCCGGCCGAACCGTACATAGTCCCGGCGTACAACCGCGACGAAACCGGGGCCGGGCAAAGCCCACCCTTCCCTGTCTACAGTGCAATTGCAAACCCAAAGCGGCGCTATTACTATCCTCACTTTTTCTTCGGCCGAATACTGCCGCCGTACTGCGCGCCGAATGTCCCGAACGATTTGCTCGGCTTCCCCGGAATGCCGCTCTGGTGGCGATCTCATCGCTTCTCCTTTGCGGGTTACGATGAGCTCAAACCATCTCCTACTCAATCTCGCGATTTTGTCTCACTGGTGCTGACGGTGAACAGGGGCAGGTGCGAAGGGCTACACCGGATCATACTATCGTATTCGCTATTTATTCGGCTATCGCATAAACGCCTGCCCCGAACCCAGCCGCCCTTGTATATTGCCGCCGGAATCTGCAGAGAGGGGAGGAACTGGGCACGCCAGCTCGAGCCGCCCCGGGCCGAGCGAGGCCGCAGAGGAGCAGGATGCGGCGCGCCCAACTACCCGGAGCAGAGTCCGGAGGTCGGCGGAGCGCCGCGCAACGGCGAGCTCGGATTAAAGTGCAAGGCAGGGCCATAACTCCGGCACCGGTGAAGGTGACGGCGATGGGCGGAATAAATGCGGCGATTGATGTGGGAAAGCATCAGCTGGAGTCGCGCTGGGCAGTAATGGCGAGCTATTCGTAGAGCCCAACCAGCCCCGCGCAATTGCGCGGCTGGCCCAGCTGGGCTGTGAGCGGGTGTTGATCGAAGGCGGTTTATATCAGAACGTCTTAAATTGCGGCGCTGCGCGCGGCGGAATTACCAGTGGTGATTATCAATCCGCGGCGGGTCCGGGAATTTGCCAAGAGCGTCGGACGGGTGGCCAAGACCGACCATATCGATGCCCGGGTCCTGGCCGATTACGGTGAGCGGATTCAGCCGCCGGTGCGGGAGCTGCCCGCCGAGCAGAACCAGGCATTGCGCTGGCGACGGGTCAGACGCGAACAGCTAATCGAGATGCTGGTCATGGAAGAGAACCGGCTCGAGCACGCCCCGAAGGCGCTGCATCGAAGCCTGCGGGCGCATATTGCTTACCTGCGCAAACAGTTCAAACAGGCCGATCACGACCTGGATCGCGCTGTGCGCAACTCAGCATTGTGGGACAAGTATGAACTGCTGAGCAGTGTGCCGGGTGTGGGACCGGTGCTAAGCGTGGCGCTGCTTTCGGATCTTCCAGAGTTGGGCCGGCTTAACCGCCGCGAGATCGCTGCGCTGGCGGGCGTAGCGCCGTTCAATTGCGACAGCAGCACCCCTGCGCGGGCCGCGCAAGATTCAGGGCGGCCGTCAAACGGCTGCGCCGGGTCCTGTATCCGGCCACAGTTGCTTCGGTGCGGTTCAATCCAGTGGTGAGGCCGTTCTATAAGCGCCTGCGTGCGCTCAATACCGTTTCGCCTCGTTACCCGGCTGGAGTTTCGCGGGAGTAAACGTCGCGCCGGACTTCGCGCCAGCGGCGCGCGGCCAGAAGCTCGGTGAGCGCCGCGCGAAACCGCTTACGCCGTCCGGCAATGGTCTGCATATAGCCCGAGCCATAGGGGAAAACCTTGGTTAGCACCACACGCACGGTGCCGTCGTGTCCCCACTTTATCCCGTCGTCAGCGCGCCCTTCGCTGATCACCTCCGCGAGCTCCGCCGCCATCGGCTCGGTCTTTACTGGCTCGGCGCGCTGGCGCAGCTGGCGGTAACCGCGATCCTTGATGCAGCTCGCCTGCAAGCGGCGGATATCCACGCGCCAACGCTGAAGCTCGGCGCGGGTCGAACCCAGCGCCATCGCGCCGTGGCGCTCAATGGTGAAGCTTAATAGCGGTGGTTCCCAATGCACCGCTTCCATGCGCGCCAGCCTGCCCGCGTGCATGCCTTGCGCATGCATACCCGCAAATTGATGCAAGCAGCCGGCCAGCAATGCCGCGAGCTTGCCGATGTCCGCGATCGCGCCCGGGGCAAGGGCCGCGAGGTGCCCTTGCAGCAGCATCGCTAGATTCTCGCCGTCCACGTCGGCCTCGTGCGTTTGGCCCTGATCCGGTTGAGCCGCGGGCTCGCCAGCATCGGACTGCCGCTCTTGGATTGCGTCAGGTCCGGACTGATTCGGTGCCTCAGGATTCTGATGCTGTGCTTCGGCAGCCGCCGATACCTGCGGGTCTTCAATAGGGAAAGCCAGCTGGCGCGGATCCAGCTTGGTGCGTTGCGGCCGCAGGTTCGTACGCCGGTTAAGCCGGGCGAGCAGCAGCCAGCTGGCCCGGAAGCGCACCACACGGCGGGCATCGATCGTCACCGTTTCGCCTGTGCGCGGATTACGCCCCTGCCGTTCGCGCTTTGCCTTGACGTTGAGCGCGCCGAGCCCGCGCAATTCCACCCGCATGCCGCACTCCAGCGCGCTGGCAATCTCTTCCAGCAAGCAGCTGACCAGGCGCTCGGCCTCCTCCCGCCGCCTAAGCCGCGGGCCCTGCCCCTCTCCGCCGTTCGCTCCGAAATGTTCGTAAAGCGTGCGGACCAATTCTGATCGGTTGAAGCTCTTGGGCGGTCTCGGCGATCACGGAAAAACCGGCAGGCAAGTCCATAAGGGGGCCATTGTACCCCGCTGATCCGGTGGTTCGACAATACCGCCCTGCCCCGCCTTGCGCCGCTCCCGCTCAAATCCGCCGCGCCAGTCCATCGGACCGCTTCGCTTGTATCTTCTCGATTAGCCTGTTTCGGTCGGGCACATTCGTCCGGAGGAGTCGCCCCCCGCTGCGATGAGGCGAAGAAGTCCTCGTGCCAGAGATTGGCGCCCTCGGCCGATGTTTGGGAGCTCGAAAGGTATTTGGTCGCGATGGAGGCAACCGGCCATTACTGATGCAACTTGTTTGCTTGGCTTGTCGCCCAGGGTTTCTCGATCGCACTGCTCAATCCAATACGCACGCGGCGCTTGGCCGAGGAGGAGTTGCAGCGAACCAAGACCGACAAGGTGGATGCGCTCGCGATCGCTCGCTTCGCTGCTCAGAAGCGACCGGCACCCACCGACATTCCCGAACCGCCTGTCGACGAGTTACGTCAAATGGTACGCCTGCGAGAAATGGCCGTGCAGCATCTTGGCAACCGTGTCCGTAACCTTCACCAGCCGCTGGATTTGACCTTTCCGGAATTCACCCGTCACGTGCGTGGTCTCGATACGGGGCTTGCCATTACGATCCTTTCTCACTATCCGACTGCGGCTGCGCTGCGCGATGCATCTGTACGTAAGCTTGCTGCGCTCTGCTTCGACGGCCGCCGTCGTGTTGGCCTTGTGCTTGCCCGTACTCTAATCGACGAGGCCAAAGTCTCGGTGGGCCATTACCATGGAGAACCCTATGAGCTGCAGGTACGCTATGCCTGTCAGGATATCATCGCTCTTCGTTGCCGGGCCCGCAAACTCAAGTCCAACATCGCGCGCAAACTAAAAAATTACGGGGAAGGCAAGCTCCTCACCACGATTGAAGGGGTAAACACACTCACAGCTGCGCGCATAATTGCTGAAGCCGGAGATCCAGCGCGATTTCGTAGTGCGGCCGCGCTCGCCAGTTATGTGGGCGTCGTCCCACGTCTCCGTCAGTCGGGAAAACGCAAGCGTACGGGCAAGCCGTTAATGCCGCTCGGCAATGCTCGACTGCGCCGCGCGTTGTGGATGCCGGTCTTGGTCGCGGGGCCCCTCAACCCCTGGTTGCACGCCTATTACTATCGTCTGGGCGCCGCCGGCAAAGCTCCCAAAGTGGCGATGATTGCAACTACGCGAAAGCTTTTGGCTGCAGTGTACAGCATCGCCAAAAATTGTCGCCCGTTCGTGATCAATGCTTTTTCCCCGTACGCAATTCTGCGGGCGGGGGCGGTAGAAAACGGCTAGGCCGAATGTGCCCTCCCGACCAACAAAATACTTGATCGACTAGACGGTATCTCTGGTCCAGAGCTTCATGAACGCCAAAACCCCAGCCATAGCCCATTTGCTTCGCCGCGTGAGACAGCATCACGTCGCGTGGAGGATTGCGAATCGCCTTGCCGATTCGCTCCAGGATTATAAGCGCAGGTGCAACTTGCCAATTTTCAGCCAAAGCCAGGGCTGGCACCGCGAGCATCTGCACGAAGTAACCGGCCAATGTGATTGGCCAAAATTCGCCGGTCTTCTCGCTGAGACGCCCCGGAGACCAGCCGTAGCCCATAGCCAAGCAACTCACCCACTCCGGCGATGATTCCTACGGCAGTACCGGTAGCGCCTAGAGTTTCAAGGTAGGGTCCTGTGATGCTGCGCGAGCCTTCGTACGTAAAGTCAGCAAAAAAATGACAACGCCAATCATCAGAGCAAATTTAAGTGCGGTATGGTAACGCGTCACTTCGTTCTGTTCGGCCGAATCCATCATATACTCTAACAATTTATGGCTTCTGCTAGCAGGTTGCCTAGCGCCGATACCCCACGCATGATTTGCCGCGGAGTTATCTGACATTTAGCAGCTTGGTGCAGCGATCATCGCGCGCAAGCTGTCGACTATTTTGATGATGCGGCTGATCTGGCTATCGAGCGGAGCCCGTTCCCCTTCATCCACTACTCCGTACCCCGCCATGTAGCGCGAGGTCGCACTCTCCAGCTCTATGGCGATCAGCGCTAGTTTCGCCGTGAAGTTGTGCTGTTCAGAGATCGTCTCAACGGTGAGATTATATCGCTCTTTGACGTTTCGCAGCTCGTGGCGCAGGCTTTCGATTTCTGCAAGTATCGCTGGCTTCCGCGAGGACGGCACATCATTCTGACGAATAAATATAATTTCTTTATGCCCGCTCGGTCCGATCCCGTTTTCGATTTCCAGCAGCGCTTCGTCCAGCAGCCGCATGACGGACGACAAATGTCTCAGTTGGGCCTCGGTCATCGGAAGTTTTTAGACCGTCACGCTAGCCTTGGTCTCGCCTGACCATAGCACTCGGATCGCTTCGCGCCCAATTGTGGGCCAAACGGGTCCAGTATCCGCCGGCCTCGCGTAAGGCTGCCAGCGCCCGCGCCCGTACCATAAAGGAGGGATGGCGTGCCGCCGCGGTCAACGCGTAAAGCGCCGGCTCGTTACTGATTTTGCCTAGAGCGATCGCAGCTTCCTCGGCTAGGAACGGATCGGATTCGGCTGCGATGATCTGGCTCAGATCATCCACTGCCTCGGCGTCGCGCTTTTCTCCGATCAGGAAAATAGCCCTGCGCCGCGTTTCTGCTAGCGGATGAACCAGCGCTGCGCGCAATTTCTTAGAATAAGTGAGGTGATCGCTATCCTGCGACGCACCACAACTTCCACAAGTGCCTGATAGCGATTCAACTTCATTAAAGCATTTCCAACAGAAAAAGGTCATGCCACTTCACCGGACCAATTCACAGTTCGTTCTTTACCCAGTGCGCCACGAGCCGTTTGTCACACGCTACCCGCGCGAGCCCCAGGATATATGCAATACGCTCCTCACCGGTCAAAAGATTGCGCCGGATTGCGTCATGTTTCAGTGCGTAACGCCGCATATTATCGGCGCACCGTTCCAACCCTCGTGCGGTCCGTTCGCTTAGAGCGCGCGCCATAGCGTCGGACGGGCCCGCCGCCAAAACCTTTTGCAGATGAACCAGGCAGAGAACAGGCAAGCCGTCTGTACGGATCGCTTCCCTAGTCCATCCGCGGGCAACTTCCGATGCTATTTCCGTCTCCATGTTCTCAACGACGGCACAGACTGGGCAGTTTCTGCTTCTTCGCAGGATGAGCCGGACTGCAATGTCGAGATCGTCGGTTCCGCACTGTGATTCGACTCGATCCATTAGCCTGCGGCTCACTCCAGATAATAACCGAGGATAAGCGAGGCAAATCCCCTGAGGCGAGGTCATTTCCGCATACATCCAGGTATGTATCGCGCAAAATCCACCTCTTTCTGCATGCGAGGCTTGACCCTCTTCACTGGCGCCAATGGTAAACTGGAATTTGCTAAGAAACGCAAAAAGGACCTCGGCCACCTGGACACAGATAGGACACTGGCTATCGCCCAGCGCGACATCTGTTTCCGGTTCGGCTGCCGCTGATCCGTTCGTCATTTCAGGGGCCTTCAACTGATCGCGCAACCGGGCCGCTCGGTGGAGTAATTCGCGTATCTCCCTAGCTTGGGCGTTACATTCAGGCGATCCGATGCGGCTGGTGATGCGCGCTGCGGCGTCTCTAATCTTGCCTTCGACTTCATGCGTCAACGCTGTGATAGAATCCGCAACGGCTGCCTTGATTAGTGCTACTAGCTGCTTTCGATATTGAGCCAGGGCGTCGCTCGTGCTCTTACTGAACCATCGCCTAGCCACTTCCTCGCGTTTGCGCAGCGGCAAAAGGCCAAGACGCCTCGGCGCAAGCTGGGGCCAAGGCGTATGCTGCAAGTGAGGCAAACCAAGGCTGGAAGGGATGCTGGCGGCGGGATCAGAATAGCCCGCATTTAACGTACCAGGCGATCCGTGCGGCTCGGCGCATTCAGCGGCGATGCGCGAAACCTCCTCGGGCGCGCGCAGGAGCTTGACGAGCGTCTGACCCCCAATTCTGCTCGTCGCTGGCTGGATCACCAGCGCCGCGCTGCCAGCCAGCCATTCGTTAATCGCTTGTTCGCAAAAGGCCGCGGCCTCTTGGAGTATGCGGGAGCTTTGCGGGCGATGAAGCAATACCGAGCGGGACGCTAGCCGCCCAAGAAATTTCCTGGTTACGCGTTCGCCCAGCTCTAGAAAGAGGCTATCAATTGGCGCGGCAATTTCGTCCGCAATCGCTCTTGACACTTTTCCGCGAAGCAGCGACCCCATGCTGGCGGCCTGTGCTGATAGCTTGCCCACCTCATTACTAAATCGGTCGTGCAACTCCTTCGCGGTATCGTTGTGGTCATTCGTCGCAAGGGCGATGGAAAGCTCGATTTGTTGCCGCTTGAGCAACCGCACGAGACGATCGAGCGACCGGTCAGAAACCTGGCGCAGCTTGTCCTTCTGCAGGAATGCCCAAAGAGCCTGCTCTAGCTGCGGCAGGCCTGAACTCGCGAACGCTCTGGTGTCGCCGGACAGCTTGGCATCGAGTCCGCTTCTGGCTGAGAGCGCAAAGAGATCATAGTTTCCGGCCCCTAGTTCCGCATCAAGCCGCTGCCCAGCGAAACGAATCACTTCATCGCAGTCTTTCTGCGGCAGCAGATCCAGTTTGTTAATTACGACGAAAACTCTTCGTACTTCGTCATAAACGCGATGGAGAAATCGAAGTTCATTTTCGCCGATCGGTGATTCGACGCTGGAGACAAAGATCGCCGCGTCGATTTCGGGAATAAAGCCTTCAGTTGCCGCAGAGTTCGCAGCAATTCCGGACCCGGCCCCCGGGGTGTCGATAAAATACAAACCTTGCCGCAGAATCTCTGAGGGAATCTGAATCTCGGCCGAAATAACCTCCCGGTAGTTGCTCGGGTTGCCTTGCTCAGTTACGTACTGGGCGAGCTTCTCCAACGGGATTTCCTGTGGAATTGGCCAGCCGGCGCAGCGAATCAAGACCTTCTCCTGCGATCCATACGTAACCGTGGTGATGACTGAGGTGTGTGGCAGTACCCCAGTGGGCAAGCGATCCATTCCGAGGATCGCATTCATTAATGTGCTCTTTCCCCGGTTGAACGAACCCAGGACTGCAAGGTTGAAGCGATCTTCGGCGATACGAGCTAGTAGTGCCTGGTAAAGCCGTTGCCCTTCGTCGTCATTTAATTCTCGGCAGAGGCGCATTGCCGCCTGAACAATGCTGCCGAGTTCGAGGTTAAGAGCCTGATAGCTGCGAAGCGCCTCATGGGGAGGGGTTTGCCGCAGGCTAACGCCGTTGAGTTGTACACTTGGCGAGCACATACTGGCCTCTACCCCGAGGCTGCAACGCGCGCTTTGACTCTATGGAGCACCCGAACCAGGCGATGATCGCCTTCTTTGGACCGGGGCTGGATTCCGTCTCTCAGCGCTTCGTCCACGAACTCTTGAGCGTCTGGAAAATATTGAACCAGGCAGTCTTCAATATCGCGGCCAAGAAACCAATCGGCACTCTTCAAGAGAGTAATCAGCCGCCCGATGATCTCCGCTCTGTCGCCGCTATCACTACTTGCAAGCGAGAGTTTGCAGGCGAAGAATGCGAGCGTTGGATCGCTCTCCTGCATGAGAGGCCGCAGGCCAGGCAAGTCCTTGGAATTGACACCAACCTTTAGCAGCAAGCGAAGTGCGCTTCGGCGGCGGCGCAGGCTTGAGGGGCTTTCCCATTCGGGTGAAGGCTGGCGCGATGCCACTGCTGCAGCTAATGCTTGTCGAGCAGATGCACCGAGCTTTGCGAGACCGTCTTCGGCCGCGGAGCGGCTGAAATCTTCGCCGAGGGCGGTGATCAGTATCGGTATCGCTTCGTTGTCG
>DATJUF010000203.1:0-5689 GCA_035502655.1 Binataceae bacterium (SeqCode) | reverse complement strand
GCGCTAGGCCCTGTGATGCCGCCAGCCGATTACGACCAGGCGGAAATCGAGACCCTGAGAAAGGGTACGCTGACCAAGACCCTCGGCACACCCGAAGACGTTGCGCGGGCAGTCTTGTTCTTCTGCGAGAGCACCGATTTTGCCACCGGCTCAACTCTCATGCTCGACGGCGGCCGGCTGCTCAACTGACCGTTGGCGCGCCAAACCAATACCCGGAATCCAGCTACGCACGCAAAGGCGGTGCCGGAGGACTATCGGATCGAGCCGGTGCCCGATCGTATTGCGGTTCTGGCCAGCGGCGGTCTCGACAGTTCGGTGATGCTAGGAGAGATTGCGCTTCACGGACGCCACGTCTATCCGATTTATATTCAGGCAGGCCTGGCCTGGGAAAAGCACGAATTGCCGACGCTCAAACGTTTCGTTCGAGCGCTCATGCTGCCCAATCTGGAGCCGGTCAAAATCTTCAAGTTGCCGATGACTGATCTAGCCGGTGACCATTGGAGCGTGACCGGGCGCGGCGTACCGGGTTATAACGCTGCTGTTTCGTCCAACTATATTCTGGGCCGCAACCTGAGCCTGCTGACTAAGGCCGCGATCTTTTGTGCTCGCGAGAGGATTGGCGAAATCGCGATGGCTCCGCTGGAGAGCAATCCATTTCCCGACGCGCGTCCGGAATTCTTCCGTGCCTTCGCCAGGGCGGTGGATTTGGGCGTCGGCATCAAGCTCAAGATCAGAGCGCCGTTCGCCGGCCGTAGCAAAGCCGAGGTGGTGCAGCGCGGCTCTGGGATGCCGCTTGAGCTAACCGTCTCGTGCGCTCGTCTGCACGGCAATATCCATTGTGGCGAGTGCACAAAATGCGCTGAACGCGTGGAGGGTTTCTTGGAAGCGGGAGTGGCGGACCCGACGCTTTACGCGCGCAAACCGAAAATCCGCCGTCCCGCGCACTGAGGATCCTCTAGCGCTGCAAGATGCGCCGCTTGCGCGGTTCGTAGCAGTTCTTAAGCGGCGCATCCTTATCAAGTCAAACGGCTCTAATGTTCGTCATGGTGATGATCGCCATGACCATGATTTGGGTGACCAGCATCCGCGCGTACCTCGGGATGATTCCGATAGAAGCTGTGGTTTGCGGCATAAGGGCCGGGCCCATGTCCCCAATCAGCATGATGATCCCAGTCGCCCCTATACCAATCGGGATGATCGTGCCGATACCAGTCGGGATGCTGGCGCCAATCGGGAGGTTGGTTCCAGTCCGGATAGCGCGAGCGGTAGCCCTCATTACATCTGTCCGGATGGTGGTAACAGAAGCAGAAATGCGAATTATCGGTGGGATGATTGTAACAATAGTGGGTGCTCTGGGCGTGGCTTAAACCCGGAGTTAAAAAGCAAAACGCGGCCAATACAGTTCCAGCGATTAATGGCTTTATCGCTCTAATCATAAATTGCACCATTGAGTTGATTGGCAGCCCAAAATTAATTTATGTCTCGATCGCTGATGCATGATCAGCCCTGGTGGTGATACCAATCGGGATGAGCGTGCCGGTAAAGGTCAGGATGCTGACGCCAATCGGGAGGGCGATTCCAGTCCGGATATCGTGAGCGGTATGAGGCATTGCATCTATCCGGATGGTGATAACAGAAGCAGAAATGCGAGTTATCGTTAGGATGGTTGTAACAGTAGTTCGTGCTCTGGGCGTGGCTTAAGCCCGGAGCCAGAAGGAAGAAAGCGGCTAATGCGGTTCCGGCGATTAGTGGCTTTATAGTTTTGATCATCGATTGCACCTTTCCATTGATTTGCAGCCAGTGCGCCTGACTGATGGCGCCTCGCCGCTTGGCGGCGGCTGGTATTAACAGCCGCTTCAATAGCTAAGATGCAGTAATCGTTCCGGCCTCGAGCGGCGGGCCAGAACGATTATACGAAAGTCGCAAACCAGGTCTAAGCGACGTTATGGTTAGCTTTTTCAGCCACTGGGGCGAGCGCCCTTGAGAATGATGTCGTGCAAGGAGGTCCACCTGCGAAAAAATGATCGACTCCCCCGTCCCTGTGCATGAAAATCAAACTTGAAGACCGGGTACCGTAGTCGCCCAGATGCATGCATAGCGAATTGGGGCGGCCCGATCGCGGGTCAAGCTGGGTGGAATGGTCGGCAAGCAGGTGATGCAGTTCGTTGCGTTGTGCAACCGGGTCGCGCGCGAACTGGTCTTGCTGGGCCAGTCTGGCGAACCCGCCATAGGCACGGCTGATGCGCGGACATTCGAAGTCGTCCACGTCGATGTTGGTAAGCAGATGAAAGCCTTCGCTGAGCTTAACGACTTCGACCTTGCCACCACGATTATAAGCGACGAAGGCGGCTTCAGGCGAGGCGATCAGAAGATTGAACGCGTTATAGTCTGCGCCGCGCTGGCGCTCGACGTAGCGTATCGCGGCGGATGCACTCGGCTGCCGCAAGGCTTCGAGCGTCAGCAACCCGCGCGATCGGAGATTCGGATCGGCGGGGCCGTAATCCGCCGTGCGACGATTCAAAAGGCCAGCGACTATTCCATGCTCGTTGATCCCAAGCCAAGTCCCGCCCGCCCTCAGATCTTTACCGCCAACTATGTGCGGATGTTCGTTCAACATCATAGGTGGGACCGCGGGCCGTGCGAGATATTCGTCGCGGTTCGCCGCCACCACCACTGGATAATCGGTAAACGACCGGAAATAGATGGCGAGCGTGCACATAGGCTGATTACTGGCAAATTTCCGATGCGTTGCACAAGAGGCACAAATATGAAGGTTCCGCCGGCCCTATCGAACAGAGGGATCACCGAACGATGAAACGCTACGACATCATCCTGATCGGCGGCGGCATCATTGGCAGTTCCACCGCCATGGCCTTAACGGAACGGGGACTGCGCGTCGCAGTGGCCGATATTGACTTGAGCGGGCGGCTGAGTTCGAGCGAGAAAAACGCCGGCGGCGTGCGCGCGACCTGGTGGCAGCCAGTAAATATCGAGTTGTGCCGTCAATCGATCAGCTACTATGAGAAAATTCGTGACGAAGTTGGCTTCCGGCAGAAGGGCTATTTATGGCTCTACGATGACGCGACCTGGCCGCAGGCGTGCGGCCATCTTGAGCTGCAACGCAATCTCGGCCATCGAATTGAGGCCCTCACCGCAGCCGAAGTTCATCAGCGGGTACCGGAAATCGATCAGCTCAGCGGTATTGCCGGTGCGACCTTTTCTCCTGGGGACGGCCTGATTAATCCTAACCTATTGAAGGAACATTATCGCGCTGACTCAAGGATGCGCGGTGCGGAATATTTCGATCGCACGTACGTTCATGCGGCGCAGGTGGGCGCCGATGGCGTCCATCTGGAATGCTGGCGGGCCGACGCCGCGCTGTCGGAAGCGGCGCTTACGCGCCTGATGTCCGAGGATGGCCCTGGTGAAGCCGCGGCCGGGCATACTATCGAGCTAGCCGCCGACGCCGTCGCGATTACGACCGGCGCATGGTCGGACAACGCATTGAGGCTCTTTGGCCTGGAGAATTTCAGCCATGCGATCCGGCGCCAGATTTGCCTGATCGACAATCGCGCCACCAATTTCGCCACTTACGGGATGATAGTCGATACCTCGGGTGTCTATTTCCACAATGAAGGCACGCATATTCTCGCCGGTTACTCGCCGCCTGACACGCCGCCGGGCCATCATTTTGACTACGACGGCGAGCCTTTTTTCATCAACGAAATATGGCCGCGGATGTACGCTCGCATGACCACCTGCGAACGCATGCGCCATGTCACCGGATGGGCGGGGCTCTACGAGGTAAGTCCGGATCGCAGCGCTATCATCGGACGCGCAGCACCCCGCGTCTTTGAGGCGCATTCGTTCAGCGGCCGCGGCTTAATGCAATCCTACGGCGCTGGTCAGGCATTGGCCGGCCTTATCGCTAATGGATGCTACAAGGAATTTGACGCCCAAGCGCTGACACGCGAGCGTTTCAGCCGCCGCGAGCTAGTTTGGGAGGAGTTGCACATATAGAGAAATCGCGTTTCCTACTTGCTTCACATCATGATATTGAAACATGACTTGTGCGCGGTACGGAGTGTCCAGCCGCAGCCGTCAGGAGGATGAATGTTTTCATCGATTGAAGACGTAGTCGACCGCTTCGCGAAGAACAATTATATCGCTAGCCGCCGGATCGCGACGGTCGTTTATCTTGCCGCCGCGATGGGCAAGCCGGTACTGGTCGAAGGACCCGCCGGCGTCGGCAAGACCGACCTCGCGAAAGTGCTCGCGCTTGCGCTCGGCCGTAATCTGATCCGTCTGCAATGCTATGAGGGTCTGGATGAAGGCAAGGCGCTCTACGAATGGGAGTACGCCAAGCAGCTCCTCTATACGCAAATCCTGAAAGATAAAATCGGTGAGGTGCTGGTCGGCACGCAGGGTCTCGCTCAGGCTGTCGATAAAATCGCCAGCGAGGATGAAGTATTCTTCTCGCAGCGTTTTGTTCTGCCTCGGCCGCTATTGAAGGCGATCACTTCCAACGAGCCAAGCGTTTTGCTGATCGACGAAATCGATAAGGCCGACGCTGAATTCGAGGCCTTCCTGCTCGAGGTCCTGTCGGATTTCCAGGTCACCATTCCTGAAATTGGCACCGTGAAAGCCAAACAGATTCCGCTGGTGATCCTGACCTCGAATAACGCGCGCGAGATGTCCGATGCACTCAAGCGCCGCTGTCTTCATCTCTATATCGACTTCCCGCAAAAGGATCAGGAGCTTGCGATTATTCGGCTCAAGGTTCCCGAGGCAGCCGAAAAGCTCAGCGACGAAGTCGTCGCCGTGGTACAATCGCTGCGTAAGCTTGATCTGAAAAAAACCCCAGGCATCAGTGAAACGCTGGACTGGGTCAAGGCGTTGACGTTGCTGAACGTCCAGAGCCTCGACAACGCACTGGTCGATGAGACGCTTGACACTATCGTCAAATACGAGGGTGATGTGCGCAAGGCTCAGGAGGAGCTGAAGGAATACATGCGGCGTGTGCGTCAGCGCCGTGGCGGTGGTGCCGAGGCTACTCCCGGCGGCACCGGCGGTAGTGGCAGCAGCGACAAAGACCTGCTGAACTAGACTACGCGATCCGCACTGTTGCGACGGGCGGCAATCGCGGAACCGATCAAGCGGCGGATTCGAATCAAGCCGCGGAGCATATCAGCATGCGCGAGTGATCGGCATGCGCGGAGCATGTCAGGATGGAAGACAAGCTGGTCGAATTTGCCAACCTCTTGCGCCAGAACGGCGTACGCGTCTCCCTTGCCGAAACCCTCGACGCGGTTGCTGCCAGCGACGTGACTGGGCTCGCCGAGCGTGACTCTTTCCGCTCGGCACTGCGCGCGACCATGATCAAGCGCGCGACCGAACTTCCGATCTTCGAAGAGCTGTTCGACGTCTACTTTTCAGGCCTGGGTGAAATCATAAAGGGCGCAAGCAAGGCCGTACAGGATGCGCTCTCGATGGGCGATAAGGAGTTCCAGGAATTCCTCGATGAAGTCGAGGAGATGATGAAAAAGCATGGCGAGGAACTTTCCGAACTGGCCAAGCAGCTCCTGCAGAACAATAACGGCCAGCTCGAAAAGATGATGCGCGAGGCCGCCCGCGCCGTCCGCATGCAAGGGATTCAGCGCACTATCGAGGAGAACTATTTCGCTCGCGC
>DATJUF010000202.1:0-46820 GCA_035502655.1 Binataceae bacterium (SeqCode) | reverse complement strand
AGGGCGCCGCCGATCCGGACAGCCTTAAGGCCTTCTGCCGTGAGCACCTGGCGGACTTCAAAACGCCGAAGAGGATTTGGATCGCCTCGGCATTACCCAAAAGTGCCACAGGCAAGATTCGGCGAAGCGAACTTGCCGCGTTGTACAAATCTGCATTGGATTAGGCGTTGCCTCCGCGATCCCTTTCGATGCTTACAGCGTTCGATTGGCGAAGTGTCTGATACTCGAATTTACCTTTCTTCATATACGCGGTGTTGCAGCGGATGTGACGTGCCTCCATCAATCTTCAACACCGCTCCAGTGGTGAAACTCGCCAACGGACTCGCGAAATAAAGCGCTGCGCCCACGGCCTCTTCCGGCTCCCCCGCACGTTGCAGCGGAAAAGTCTCCTTCGCCCGCCGCGTATAATCATCGGTCCGCGACCAACCCTTGCTGATATCCGTATGGAACGGGCCGCACATGATACAGTTCACACGTACAAGCGGGCCGTATTCCTGCGCCAATCCCACAGTCATGATATTCAGCCCGGCCTTTGCCGCTGCATACGGCGTCGTTTCCGGCTCCGGCCGAATCGATGAAGTGGACGAAATATTGATAATCGCTCCGCCGCCGTCCTTAATCATCTGCGTCGCAAACAATGAGGTTAACCGGAAGGGGCCTCTAAGGTTTACGGCAATAACCTTGTCGAATAGATCCTCACTCGTCTCCAGCGACGATGGCGCTATCGGTGACAATCCGGCATTATTGATTAGTACATCCGCCCGCCCCCAGCGTGCATAGACTTCCTCGAACAGCCGATCGCAGTCTGCCCACTTGCCGACGTGTATTCCGTGCGCCGAGCCGTTGGCGCCAAGCGCCCGCAGTTCCTTGACCGCGGCTTCGCACGAATCGATTTTCCTGCTCGCGATCGCAAGATTAGCCCCCGCCTTTCCGAACCCCAGCGCCATCGCATGACCGATCCCTCGGCTGCCGCCGGTAATCACTACGACCTTGCCGCTGAAATCGAATTTGATGTCAGGAATAGTCATTGTGCTGCCACCGCAAATTCGATCACGTCCGCATACTTTTTGATCGCAGCTTCGCGCAGTGCCGGAATGTGCCCGCTCGGGAACAATGTCTTGGTTCCTTTATAATCGCGCAATATCTGCCGCGCTAGCGTAACTTTATGGACTTCCGTCGGCCCGTCCGCCAGTCCCATTACGAAGCTTTCCATCACTTGCTCGACGAACGGCATCTCGCTCGTCACGCCCAGCGAGCCATGGATTTGCAGCGCGCGCACTGCTACGTCATGGAACACCTTCGGCATCTGTGCTTTCACCGCCGCGATGTCCTTGCGCACCTTCAAATAGTCTTTATAGCGATCGATCCGCCACGCCGTCCGCAGCACCAGCAAGCGAAACTGCTCGATATCGATCCACGAATCCGCGATCTTCTCCTGCACCATCTGCTTGTCAGCCAGCAGCGATCCCTGCGTCGTCCGCGAAAGCACGCGCTCACACATCAGGTCGAAGGCTTTGCGCACTTGCCCGATCGTCCGCATCGCATGATGAATTCGCCCGCCGCCGAGCCGCGTCTGCGCCACGATGAAACCGCCTCCGCGTGGTCCCAGCAGATGGTCCTTGGGGATCGTCACGTCATGGTAGCGCACGTAGCCATGCGTTCCCCCAGGCTCCTGCCCCACGCCGACGCTGCGCACGATATTCACTCCTTCGGCATTCGCCGGCACGATGAACGTCGATAGCCGGCTATACGGCGCAGCATCGGGATCCGTCACCGCCATTACAATCAGGAAAGAGGAGTAGTTGGCGTTCGACGAGAACCATTTCTCGCCGTTGATTACCCAGTTGTCGCCCTTCAATTCTGCTTTGGTCGCGAAGACCTTAGGGTCGGCACCACCCTGCGGCTCGGTCATCGAGAAGCACGAGACGATCTCATTCCTCAGCAGCGGTTCGAGATACTGTTTCTTCTGCTCCGGCGTGCCGTATTTCGCGAGGATTTCGCTGTTGCCAGTATCAGGCGCCTGGCATCCAAACACGGTTGGCGCAAAACGCGAGCGCCCGAGAATCTCATTCATCAGCGCGAGCTTCACCTGGCCGTAACCCTGTCCGCCAAGCTCCGGCTCGAGATGGCATGCCCACAGCTTCTGCTTTCGCACCTCTTCCTGCAGCGGACGCACCAACTTATTGCGCTTCGGGTCTTTGACGTCGTACGGCGAGTTCAATACGTAGTCGAGCGGTTCGACTTCCGTCCGCACGAATTTATCAATCCAGTCCAGTTTGGCCTGAAATTCAGGTTCGGTTTCAAAATCCCAGCTCACGCTTCATTCCTCCGTATCAATAATTGCGGCGCCCTGGCGCTTTCGGACTGGCCGGGCGGCCGATCGGCTCAGCGTTGCCACCACTACCCTACAGATTCTTAAGGCGGCCGGCTCGCTGACTCGCGTCCGCAGGCCTCGCTCTGCCTATCTTGACTGGAGACTGCCTCACCCCCGCCGCTTTCTCAAGCCCCCGCTTCAGCCCGATAGAGGTTTGGCCGCTTTCGATAACAGGCGTCGGCGGCCTTATCCATCATCGGCGCAGGGAAGAACACGCGCGTAACGCTTGTAACGCCCGTCTTCTCGATGCAGGCCGCTGGATCGATTCCGGGAACCTGTTGGAATTTTCACTATTCGCTACCGGAAGCTCGGCCCGCGAGGAAAAGAGAAGGCGCAACTGTGCGGCAGGGCATCGCAATTCGATAAAGATCACTCGTATCGAAACCTCCACTAAGTTAACTATGGCGGTGAGATGCTTGCTGCCAGCAACGACTTGCGGCCATGCTCGCGCCTTGGCACGTGTATCGCGTTCCTTCTTTCACTCTTTTTGTTGACCCTGCTCGGCGTTTCCAAAGCGGATGCACTAACGCTCGGCGCGCTCGAGCCATCGCGCACTTATCGGGTCGCCGCAATTGAGTTTCGTGGTAACAAGATTTTTTCTGACGGCAGCCTCGAAGCTGTCATGACGACCAAGACTCGTCCATTCTACGAAATCTGGAAAAAGCGGCCGGTCTTCGACGCCGAGACTTTCACCAGCGATCTCAAACAACTCCAGCTTTTCTATCAATCGCAGGGCTACTACGATGCACATATCAGTTATGATTTAGGAGTCCACGGCGGCTTGATTACGCCGCAGATCACGATTCGCGAAGGCCATCCGGTCAAGATCGATTCAGTTTCGGTTGAGGTGGCGAGCCCGGCCCCATCCCCGCAAGCTTTCGAGCCCGGTTTCAGTCTGCCGCTCAAGCCGGGCCAGATCTTCACCGAATCGCATTATCAAGCCAGCGAGCAGGACCTGATTAGTATCTATCGCCAGCACGGCTACCCTCATCCCGAGGTCAAGCGCCATGCAGTGGTGCGTACCGGCCCGCGGCTTGCGCAGGCATGGTATGCGGTCACACCGCACGCGCATGCCGTCTTCGGACGCACCGCCGTCACCGGCACCCATAAGGTCAACCCGCGTATCGTGCTGCGCGAACTCAGCTACAGCGCGGGCCAGCCATTCGACGTTCGCGAGATCGAAAAGTCGCGGGCCGCTATTCTGAATCTGAATCTCTTCAGCGCTGTCGAATTTAAAGTTGGCAGTAATCCTAGTGATCCGCATGTCGTGCCGATCACGATTGCCGTGCAGGAAAAGCCCAAACACAGCCTCAACCTTGCGCTGGGCTACAACACCATAACCGAGCTCAACGGCCAACTTACGTGGAACGATTACAACTTTCTTGGCGACGGACGCCAGCTCCTGGTAACCGGTACCTATTCAGAAATCACTGCTGCCGCCGATGTCCAGCTCATCCAGCCGTATTTCTTTTCGCGCGACGCGCGCCTGATTCTTGAAGCATCGCAGTATCAGGAGTCTTACCAGACCTATATGCTCAACGCTCCGCGCTTCGATCCGCACCTCATGTACACTTTCACCCCATCGTTGCAGGGCACGCTCGGCTATCGCCTCGAATATCTCAAGTTCAACCAGGTCAATCCCACGACTATCGATGCAATCGGCGGATTCCGCCGTGACGGCATTCTCTCCGGTCCGGATGCCGGCTTGAATTTCAACAATACTGGGGACATTCTCAACCCGCAACACGGAGAGCTTCTTTCGCTCAGCGGCAATTTCAGTGATCATTCCCTTGGCGCGGATTATCGCTATTGGCGAGTCGTAAGCGAGGCGCGCAAATACCAGCCGCTCGGCAGCAAAACAATTCTAGCGATGCGTCTCAAGGTGGGCCTCGAGGACACACTCAACGGCAAAATCGGCGATGTTCCGCTGTCAGAGCGCTTTTATTCTGGCGGTCCTGCCAGCGTGCGCGGTTATGGGCTCCGGCGCATTGGACCGCTCAGCCTCGGGAACGATCCACTCGGCGGTCTCAGCTTGATCGAAACCTCGGTTGAACTGCGCCATCCACTTGTATGGAAGCTCTCTGGCTCCGTTTTCTTTGATTGCGGCCAGGTCTCAACCCATAGCTTCGACCTTCCCGTTGACGCTTTTCAATGCGGCTATGGGCCCTCGGTCGGCCTCAACACGCCAGTTGGCCCGGCGAATGTGTACGTCGGTTTCCCAACCAAACCTCCGCACGGCGATCCTGGTTACCAGTTTTATTTCACCATCGGCCCGTTTTTCTAAACTCTACATGAACTACTGCCTGCGACGCTTGCGTTTCGCGCTTGCCTGACCATGAGAGCCGCACTCCGATCCTTATTGCGGGTGTTGGCCGGCCTGCTGGCGATTTTCGTGGTGATTCTCGCCGCCCTGATGATTTACATCCGCACGGCTTCCTTCAATCAACTGCTCAAGCGGGAAGTTAACAGCGTCTTGAGCGGGCGCTTTCACGGCCAAATCACTATCGGAGGCATTCAGGCTTCACGCATCGGCCGGGTCGATCTTTACAATTTTGTAATCACGTATCACGGCCGCGAGCTTGTGGGCGCGCCGGTTGTTGAAATTGGCTACTCACTGATGCCACTCCTGTGGCATCAGATTGTTCTTACTGTCGCGGTGGATCGTCCGCAGATCCGTGTCGCACGTAATGCCCAAGGCAAGTGGGATCTCGCCGAGGCTCTACAGCCGGCCACTCCTTCAACGAGCGGACCGTCCGCCTACACTGTGGGGCTAACCGCCCTCAGCTTGAGCGGCGGCTCTATCGATCTTGCACCCGCAGGACTCAGCGGGCCGATCTATCAAGCCAGCGCTGCTAATCTCGACGCGCAGGCCGAATTGCCCAGTTCTGGTGTCAGGCTCAACGTCCGCAGGTTTTCCGCGCACCTGACACTGCCTAATCTCCCACCTGCAGACATTACGCTTGTGGCCTCCTATGACGGCTCCTCCCAGCCGGCCACGATTCAGCTCGCCAGCCTCAATCTCACGACTCAGGCTTCCGCGCTCTCAGCCACCGCTACAGTACGCGATCTGCAATCGCCGGCAGTCAGCCTGCATGTCACGATCGCCAGGCTCGCCGCCCGCGACTTAAGCTGGATCAAGAATTATCCACTGCGGGAAAATGTCACAGGTTCTATCAATGTCAACGGCTCCATCGGCGCGCTCCACGTCGTGATCGATCTATTCGCTGGGCGAGCCAATGCCGCCTTGGCCGCTGACGTCAGCCTGGCGCATCCAAAGCAACCCGTCTACAACGGCAAGTTGACAGTAACCCATCTCGATCTTGCACGCCTCGTCCTCGGCCTTAAGCTGGCCGGCCAGCTCGATACGTCCGTGCAGGTTAAAGGGCAAGGCATTCAGCTTTCCGCGCTTAACGCTGCTCTCAACGCTACTGTAAAAGCTGATGTCCGCGCTCTTGTCATCAATAATCTTCGCGCCGGCAACGTCAATATTGACGCCAACGCCAAGAACGGCCGCGCGTATCTCGCCGCGGCGATTATCAACGGATCGAGCACAATCACCGCGGATGCGGCGGCCGTCAATTTCCTTACACCCAGCGTGCAAACGCAAGTCGCCGTCCGCCATCTCGATCTCCAAACGTTCACTGGCTCGCGTTCGCAGAAGTCCGATCTGAACGGCAAGCTGAAACTCGCCGCGCCACGCATCGATCCCGCAAAACTGGATCTCCCGTATATCGGCGCGCATGTGTTATTAACGCTCTCGCGCAGCTCGCTTCAGAATGTCACAATTAGTGACGGGATAGTAGATGCCCGGCTGCATAATGGAGTGGTTAGTCTCGCGCAGGCGAAACTCACAGCCGCTGCTGCTACTCTCACCGCTCACGGAGACATCGGCCTCACCCGTCGTACTGAGACTCGCCTTGGCTACAGCATGCGTGCACAACGTCTCGCTCCGCTCCTGCAACTGGCGCAGTTCAAAGGTGACGGCAGCCTCAATCTCAACGGCACAGCGCAAGGCGTGATATTTGGCGCCAATTCCCCGAACTTGCATGCGCAGGGCAGCGCCACCGCGGACAATCTCAATCTCAACGGTATGACAGCCGCGAACGTCTCGATTAGCTACGATCTTAGCCGGATAGGGCAGAGCGGACTTCCGCTCGGACGTGCACAAATCGGCGCCGCCAATCTTAGCTTTGGCACGACCCGTATCCGCGTGCTCGACGCCGCCACAAGAATCACGCGCCAGAAACCGCTGGCGCTGACGCTTTCCCTCAACCTCATCGACGCCCAAGGCAATCCGGACATCGCCACCGCTAATCTCGCCGAGCAGGACGGCAATGTCAGCGGCGCCTTAACCCGGCTCAGCGTGATCGCCCCCGACGGTCCCTGGCATCTTGCGGCACCCGCCCATTTCCTTGCGGGAGCGCACTCGATCTCGGTTGAATCCTTTGACGTTCGCAACGGTTCGCGCGAGCTCGCATTCAACGGCACGATGCGAATCGCGGGTCCGCAAAACGTCACAGTCACCGCTCGCAATCTCGACCTGGCGCTAATCCGGCCCCTGCTCCAGCCAAAACACCATCCAGCAGGTACGCTCGACGCTCATATTTCGATAACCGGCACCGCCTCCGCACCGCTCATCCGCGCAAGCCTCACCGGCCAGGGCCTCGCGATGGATTCTCAACGAATCGGCGACCTTAAACTTCTCACCAGTTACAATCCGGGCACCGCAGATGTGGACCTCGCCCTCTATCAGGATAGCACCCATCAAATGACCCTAACCGGCACCATGCCGCTTACCGTCAACTGGGCGCGAGGTTTCCACGCACACCTCGGCAACAATGTTGCCCTGAAGCTTTATTCAGCCGGATTGCGACTTGCCGGGTTGGCCGCGCTTGCGCCACCGCGAACCATCAAGGATGTGACAGGTCAACTGATGTTCGACCTCGCTATTAGCGGCTCACCCCTCCACCCCTCTGCCAGCGGCACTGCCGCGATGCAAAACCTCGGTGGCCAAATCATTCCGCTCGGCGTGAAAATCAAGGATTCTCACGCTCAAATGCGCATGACGCCGGAACTGTTCACTCTCGATGATTTCGTGATCAACGCAGGCGAGGGCTCGATTACCGGCAGCGGCACGGTTGCGCTCACCAACTACACGCCTGGTGCAGCCAATCTAACAGTTGCGATTCAGAAGTTTCCTGCGATTCACACCGAGCGCTATCAGGCGACGCTCGGCGGCGAGCTCCATCTCCGCGGTTCGCTTGAATTTCCCGATATTACCGGACGTGTCGGCGTCCTCAACGCAACAGTCCGTCCTGATCTGGCATTTCTCACCACCACCAAATACCGTCCTGACGAAACGATCGTCGTTATCCGCCCCGGCCAATCATCGTCACTGTCCGCTCCTGCCGCGGGCACTGGTCAAATCGCCGGCGCTCCTGCCGCTACTTCGAACTTTTTCGGTAACCTTGCGATTAACGTCGCGATCATCGTCCATCGCGATAGCTGGATTCGCCACCCTGACGCGACGGTCGAGTTAGCTGGTCATATCGAGGCCATCAAGGAGCGCCTCGGCCCGTTAACCCTGATTGGCGAAATCAATACGGTTCGCGGATGGATTAGCTTCAACGGCCATACCTTCACGCTGGTCTCGGGCCAGATTCTTTTCACCGGTGGACGAGAGATCAATCCGTCCCTCAATATTGACGCGCAATACACCGTATCGCAGTACACCGTCGACGTACTGGTCACCGGCTTCGCCAGTAAGCCCAAGCTTAAGCTTCAAAGCACTCCGCCTCTACCTCAGTCCGACATTCTTTCACTGTTGATTTTCGGCACCACTTCAGGTTCGCTCGGCCAGAACCAAAGCGCGTCGCTGCAGCAGGAGGCAGCGCAAATGGCAGCCGGTGCCGCCGCTTCAACTATCGGGCAGGCATTATCGAACAGCCTCGGACTCGAAAACCTGGGCCTTAGTTTCAACGGTGCAGCTGGCAACGGTGGAGTCGGCTTCGGCCGCTATATCAGCCGCAATACCTACGTTTCTGCATCACAATCTATCACCGGCCGGATGATCTCGATTCAGTATTACATCCTCCGCTGGCTCTCGATTACCACCTCGGCGAACGCCGACGGCTCTAGCAATGTCTCCGTTAATCTTATCAAGCAATACTGACGGTGCACTCCCCGCGCGGGCAGTTTCCTTAGCGGCAAGCCACAGAAGAGGGCCGCGGGCTGTCGAACACAAGACCACCTGTAATGGCTTCAACGCAGTTCGCTTCGACGCGGGGAGCGCGAACTTGGTCCGCACGCTGTCTATGGCATATCCCGCAGCATCCAGGCATGATCCCCGGAACCGAAGTATCGGTATAGATCGCAACTGCGACTTGAGTCATCCTGATTCAAGGCATTTTGTCTGGATTGATCAGAAAATCTAACCGCGGCACCGCGGTGGCCAGCAGTAGCTCTCCTGCCTGTCTGCTGGACGCCTATGCTGTTAACGTTTCCTATAGGACGCTGAAAGAGAGTGGGTGGCGCACGAAATTTGTGCGGACACTCTTACTTCGGTTCCATGCTCCCATGCTCGCGGCTTGTGTGGCGAAACTTTGCACGCCAGTTCCTAATCGGGGTTCCACAAGGATTAAATAAGTGGCTGAAAATAAAACGACGAGCTTCACAAGGCCGAAGCTCGAAGAATCAATGATGAACACGAATGGCGTGGGACAGGACGTCGACCCTTACGCTAACACGTCCGATCGCTTCGACCGTTTTTTTTGGACTCGGCTCTGGCGGCTGGTGCGGCCATATTGGGTATCGGAAAGGCGCAAGCACGCGATCATTCTAATTACGATTATGACAGTGCTGAGCCTCGTTACGGTGGGGATGCAGGGGATTTTGAGTTACGTATCGCGCGACATAATGAACGCGCTGCAGAACAAGAACGCCAAAGAATTTTATCATCTGTTAATACTATTCGCCTTGTGGATCGCGGCGTTCGTACCGGTAGCAGCATTTTACCCTTATATCAGCGGATTGCTTGGGATCGATTGGCGCGAGTGGATGACGGAAGGGTTTGTGGGCAAGATGCTGAGGCACAATGTTCTTTACTTCATGATGCGCGACCATAAGGTCGACAACCCCGATCAGCGGATCAGCCAGGACCTCAACAGCTTCACCAGCGGTGCGCTGAACTATTCGATGACGGTGCTACAGTCAATTGTAACCGCGGGCATGTTCTTTGGCATCCTGTGGTCAATTTCGCCATGGCTTGCCCTATGCCTGATCGGATACGCGATCGCAGGGACGTGGCTGACGATTGTGATCGGGCGGAAGCTGGTCGTGATCAATTTCAACCAGCAACGATTTGAAGCGGACTACCGATTCGCCCTGGTCCGCGCGCGCGACAATGCCGAAGCGATCGCGTTGTACGACGGGGCCCGGCATGAAGGGCGGCAACTGCGGCAGCGCTTTACGCCCGTAGTCAACAATTTCAAACTGCTCATCCTATGGCAGCGGCATCTGGCGCTTTTTACTAATACCTTCGATAATGCAGCGGGATTTCTTCCCTATTTCGTACTAGCTGGGGCCTACTTTTCCGGCCGTTTCGAGCTGGGTGAATTTACTCAGGCCGCATACGCTTTTTCAATGCTTCAGGGTTCATTGTCATTGGTGGTGGATCAGTTTCAGGGGCTCACTGATTATGCGTCGGTAGTGAATCGTCTGGCATTGTTTGAGGAGACTTGTGAAAGCGCGGCGAGCAGCCAAAGCGGCGACGGATCGGGAATCGAAGTGACCGAGGACGACGCCCAGGTTGCCGCCAAAAATCTCACCCTGATGACGCCTGATATGACACGGGTACTGCAGCAAGATCTTTCGTTCGCGGTTGGCGAGGGCGAAAGCGTGCTGGTTAATGGTCCGACAGGCGCCGGCAAAACCACGCTCATGAGAGCGATCGCGGGCCTCTGGAGATTCGGCAGCGGGCGAATCCTGCGGCCACCTAGCGACGAAATCATGTTCATGCCGCAAAAGCCGTATCTCATCCTCGGTACGATTCGTGAGCAAATTCAATATCCGCGCTCCGAGGAGGTCAGCGACGAGGCCCTCACCGAAGCGCTGCAGGAAGTCGGCCTGGTCAAGGTGCTGGATCAATTCGGTTTTGATTCCGAGGTGAACTGGGCCAGCGTGCTGTCGGGCGGGGAGCAGCAACAGCTTGCGTTCGCGCGGCTTCTGCTCAACCGTCCGCGCTTCGCGATTCTCGACGAGGCCACCAGTGCGCTGGATATCGCGTCCGAGGAGCGCCTGTACGAGAGGCTGAGGCGCTTGCCGACAGCGTTTGTCAGCATCGGGCATCGGCAAAGCCTGCGCAAATTCCATCGCCGGGTGATCGAAGTATCTATTCATGATGAGACCACGCTCAAGGCTAATGGCAGTGTTTCCACACTAAGTAATGAGGAAACTCATCCGGATAATGAGAAAACTCAGATGGGCCGAGGTTGAATCTAAGCTGACACCAATGGAATTCTCAGACCAAAGATCGGGTACGAATTATCTTGCCGCCATAGCTCGCTCGTGATTACGGTTTGAGAATTTGCCGCGCCCAGAGACTGTCAGTCCGATGGCGCCGAGGCTTGCTTAGGGGCCGTATGATCGGGCCGCCTTCGTGGCAGCAGCAAGACGAACGGAAGCACCGCCAGCGTCATCATCGCCACCAGCCAGTTGATGTCGTTGTAGGCCATCATCGTGGATTGGCGGTTTACTAGTGCGCTGACCATTGCGAGTGAGCGGTCCGAGGTCGCAGCCGAGTTATATCCAAAATGCATCAGGCGAGCGGTGAAGTCTGCCGATGATCGCAGATAGTTCGGATCAAGGCCGGTGACCCCTTCGATCAGCCTGCTGCGATGGAATTGCGTCCGCCGGTCGATCAGCGTTGCGAGCGCTGCATATGCGATATTGCCCGCGACGCGGCGCGCGAGAGTATAAAGGCTGGACGCACCGGTCATCTGCGCACGCGGCATCGAGCTGAGGGATACGGTGCTCAGCGTTACCATCGGCAGAGATAGGCCGGCTCCGAGCACAACTAACGGTGTGGCGATGGTCCAGAAGCCCGCATACAACGCGATGTGACCCAGCCACCATTGCGACAACGCGACCGCCAGGAGTCCGCCCGTTACCAGGACGCGGGGACTGACGTAATTATACAGCCGGCCCACGATTGGCATCATCAGAAACATCGCGGCCGCACGCGGCAGCAGCACCATCCCGGCCTGATAGGCGGAATAGCCGAGGAGGTCCTGCGTTAGCTGAGGCAGTACGAAACTCGAGCCGTAGAGCACGAAACCGATCATCGCGCCGAGCCCGGACCCTGCGCTGAGCTGGAGGTTGCGGAACAACCGGAAATTGATTACCGGTTCGCTTGATACAAGTTCCCATACAGCCAGTGCGATCAACCCGCCGGCTGCTAGCACGGTGCCCGCGATAATCCAATGCGAGGCGAACCAATCCACTTCCTCGCCGCGCTCAAGCACGATTTGCATAGCTGTGAGGCCGATCGTCAGCAGCGCGATCCCGGTCCAATCGATCCGCTCGATGCCGCGCTTAAGATAGGGTGGATCATGAACGAACGCACTAACCATCAGTAGGCCGGCGATCGCGAACGGTACGTTGAGATAAAACACCCACGGCCAGCCGTAATTATCAACCAGCCAGCCGCCGACCACCGGACCCAGAGCGGGTGCAAGTGTGACTCCCATCGCAAAGATCGCCATCGCCATGCCCTGTTCGGCCGGTGGGAAAGTTTCGCGCGCGATCGCCTGGGAAACTGGAATCAGGCTACCCCCGCCGATTCCCTGCACCACTCGGTAAAGAATAATTTGGTGAAAGGTCTGGGCGGTACCAGCCAATATCGAGGCGGCGGTGAATACCGCCATAGAAAGGAGGAACAGCCGCTTCCGGCCGAGCAGCGTCGTCCACCACGGCGCCATCGTGATCATGATGATCTCGGCAATGCTGTACGAGGTCGAGACCCACGTGATCGTGAGCAGGTCTTCGCCGAAATTGCCCATCATGTGAGGCATGGCAACGTTGACCACGCTCACGTCCATCACCGACAGGAACGTGCCGAGCATCACGGAAGCCGTTACTAGCCATTTGCTGGCAGTCCCGTGCTCCGCAGTTCCCAAGGTTGTTGTTACGGCCCCTGCAGCCATCGGATTATGCGCTCCCGGCACTCGTTCAAAAGGCTGCTAGTGTCATTCGCCGCGGCGGCCACCTCGACTTCGGAACGCCAAGCTACCGCACGAAACTTGCAGAGTTAGGCGCAACGTTCAACAAGAAACGCATGTAAGAATTTGCCAGGGCGGTCCGAAAATCAATGGCTGTTCTACGATCGATCTAATGGCTAAAGGGCTGTGAGGTGAGGCGAGTCAATTGAAACTGAGATTCGCCGCAATTAGATCTTTCTGGACCGCGGCGAGGCGTTGTACGGCCAAAGCCGATCAAAGTATAGTCGAGAGATTCGCGGCACTTGGCATGGAGGATGCGCGATCATGGAAAAGGCTTTAGCAGGAGTGACAGTGCTCGATTTGACGCAGTACGAAGCCGGAACCTCATGCACGGAGATGCTAGCGTGGCTCGGCGCAGACGTGATCAAGGTCGAAGAGCCAAAGATGGGCGAGCAGGGACGCTGGCGAGTGACGGAGAAGCAGGGTCTCGATTCGTACTATTTCATATTGCTCAATGCCAACAAGCGCAGCGTCACTCTGAATCTCAAATCCGAGCGTGGCAAGCAAATTTTTATCGATTTGATCAATAAAGCCGATATCCTCAGTGAGAATTACTCACTTGGAACGCTTGAGGCCTTTGGCCTTGGATATGACTATTTGCGCACAATCAATCCGCGGCTGATCTATATGACAGTAAAGGGTTTCGGCACCACTGGCCCGTATAGCCAATACAAGAGCTTCGACATGATTGCGCAGGCGGCGGGCGGCGCAATGGCAATCACCGGCTTCCCCGGTTCACCGCCGCTCAAGCCAGGGCCTACAATCGGAGATACCGGCACGGGACTGCATGCGGCGTGCGGGATTCTCGCGGCGTTATATCAGCGCGAGCGCACCGGCAAGGGGCAGAAGGTCGAAGTATCGATGCAGGAGGCGGTGCTGAATTTTGTGCGGGTGCCGATGATGGGCACTTACCTGACGCATAAGCCAACGCCTCGAGTAGGTAATCGAATTGGCGCCGGGCCGGTCGGGGATATTTTCAAATGCAAACCCGGTGGTCCGAATGACTATGTATTCCTCTATTGCTCGTCGCAGGAGATGTGGCAATCGCTGTGGAAGACGATTGGGCGGCCCGAGGTTTTGGATGATCCGCGTTTTACAGATCGCGCACAGCGGCGCGAGAATTATGAGGCATTACGGCAGATAATCGAAGAGTGGACGGCACGCTACACGAAGCATGAAGTGATGCGGATAGTTGGCGAGGCGGACGTGCCATGTGGGGCGGTGCTGGACAGTGTCGAGTTGCTCGAAGACCCGCATATGCGCGAGCGCGGCATGATCGTGACGATTAGCCATCCGGTGAGGGGCAAGTTCACGATGCCCGGATGTCCCGTCCGGCTGGAGGATTCGCCAGTCGAGGTTAAGAGTGCACCGCTTCTGGGAGAGCATAATCGGGACGTCTACAAGAGCCTCCTCGGATATGGCGACAGCGAACTTGAAGAGTTGAAGCGCGAAGGCGTGATTTAAGCAGGTGTGATTCATGGCGGCGCGGCAGAACGTTTAAAGGCAAAGATGGTTGATTTTGATCCGGGACTAATCGGGAGGGTGTTTGAAGGCAAGCGCCGGCTGGAGATCAAGCAGGAGATGATCGACGCGTACTGCGAGGCAATTGGCGATCATAATCCGGTTTATCGCGATGGGAGAGTGGCGGCGCAAGGCCCTGATGGCGGACTGACGGCGCCGCCCGGGTTCGCGGGAATTTTCCGCCTCGAAGATCATATTTTCGACAATCTTCCCAAGTTTGGCAGGCGGCGGCTGGCAGGCGGAATCGATATCGAGTTCGTACAGCCGATTCACGCAGGCGATACGATTGGCACCATCACGGAAGTGAGGGAGATTTACGAAAAAACCGGGCGTACAGGACCGATGGTATTTATAGTCCTGCGGTCAGCGTTGAAGAATCAGCGAGGAGAGGTGGCGGCGTACTTGAGCCATCGGTTCGTGGTTCGGCCGTAGCTCAGGGCCGAGTTCATCAATCGCTTATAATGCCTCACGCAATGATGGCTAGATACAGTTGCTTAATCGTCCAACTGAGTAATGCCTGTGCGCCGGAGCCGCTGTTCGCTCCGGCGCATGATTTGTTCAGATAGCCTGGACGCTTTGCCGCAATTCAATACGGTGCGTTGCGGAGCACGCCTTGCTGTTCCAAATCGCGTACACGTTCGGATGAATAGCCGAGGAACTTCGTCAATACCTCTTCGTTATGCTCACCGAGCATCGGCGCTTCGAGCGTGAGACGCTCAGGAAAAGCCGAGAAACGCAGCGCGAAGCCCGGTACATCGAAATCGCCCAGGATGCGATCATGGACGGTGCGAATCGTCCCGCGTTCGCGCAGATGCGGATGCTGCCGCGCCTCCGCTACTGAGAGAATTGGCGCGCATGGCACGCGGTATTCTCGCATCGGCGCCAATACAGCTTCGTCGTTCGGCTGCGCCTGGAGCCACTCCTCGATTACCCACGTCAACTGCTTGAGGTTCTTCAGGCGATCGGCATTAGTGGCGAAACGTGGATCCTCCGCCAGTGCGGGATTGCCCATCGCCTTGGAAAGCGCAGCAAACTGATGCTGCAGCGGCGCAATAATGATGAAGTAGCGATTATTGCCACGGAACACGCCGGCTGGAGTTGCATACCATGAGTGGGCGCCAGATCGGGTTGGATTAATCCTGCCGCCGCTCACGCTGTGCATCTGCACGCCGGCCTCGTGATAATGCGCATAGGTATCGAGCAGCGAGATATCGAGATGCTGGCCGCGTCCGCTCCGCGCGCGATAGAGCAAGGCGGCACAGATTGCGCCCATCGCATGCGCGCCGGTGCTGACATCGCCAATCGCGATCATCGGAATCTGCGGAGGACCGTCCGGCTCGCCACCCATCGACGTGATGCCCGCATACGCTGCACCCAGATAGTCGAAGCCGGGTTCCTGGGCGAGCGGACCACTCTGGCCGAAAGCCGAGATCGAGCACATCACGATCTTAGGATTGATCGCGCTGACAGTTTCATAGTCAAGTCCAAGCCGGGCAATCACGCCGGGCGCGTAGTTCTGCACCAGTACATCAACATGCGGCAGCAACGCCTTGATGATCGCTAAACCTTCGGGATGCTTCACATCGACGCATATATCCTTCTTGCCGCGGTTGTGCTGGACGAAATAGCCACTGCGGCCGTTTATGCGTACTTCTCCCTGGCGCGCCGGATCACCGGCCGGCGGGAGTTCGACCTTAATTACCTCGGCCCCCATCTCAGCCAGCATCAGCGTGGTCGTCGGTCCCGCAACGATCTGGCTGAAATCCAGCACGCGATAACCATCAAGCACGTGTTTAAGATTGTCCCCGGACATGCAATTGACCTCCTTGGAGGGCAAAACCACTGCCCATCCGGTCTCTATAGCATTGCCGGGTGCGAAACGGTTGCCCGCCTGCATGTTTTGTTGAAGAGTGAAGTAACGATTGGCTGTGCGAAAGCCAGACGGCTGGCGTTTCGAGTTACAGCAGCGCGTCGCCCGGACGCGGGTCGAGGCCCATCAGGACGCGTCCGGCAGTCTCATAGATTTTGGGCGAATTCATCGTGTGCTGGTTCACCGTATGAAGATCCCGCAGGGCACGATCAAGCGGGCCCGACGCGTAAACGGCTGCGCCGCCGTAGGCCTTGTACAGCAGTTCGACGGCAGACAGGCAGTTCGCATGTCCCTGCAACACGGCGAGGCGATAACGCGCGCGCTGTTGAATCGTCAGGCGATTACCGGCGGCCAGCGTGTTCCAGATTTCGCCGATACGGTCGTAGATGTAGGAGCGGGCGCCGCCAATCAGCGCTTCCGCCTGGCCAACCGCAGATTGCAGGTACGGTTCATCGCATAGCAGGGTCTTGCGTCCGGTGAGCATCCCGGAGGTAACGAATTTTTTGCGCGCCAATTCTACGAACGCGTCGATAGCAGCGCGAGCGATACCAATCGTGACACCGGGCAGCTTATAGCCAAAGAGCATCGGGAAAGCGTAGAGCGGGCCTGGGCGGCGTATCTGCCGCGGGGGAAAATCGGATACACGCTCAGCCGGGACGAATATGCCGGATGCAGCGAAGTCGTTGCTGCCGCTGCCACGCAAGCCGGTGGTGTGCCAAGTGTCGAGGATTTCGCCGGCGCTGATCGGCAGCATGCACATGAGGAGCTGCTGGCGCTCGCGCTCATCGAGAATCGGATTGCCCGAGCTGTCAGACAGTGCGCAGGTGAGTCCAATCCATTCGCAATGCTGGCATCCGCTGGCGAACGGCCAGCGTCCGCTCACGCGATAGCCGCCATCAACTTTGACAGCGCGGCCGGTAAAGATAAGGCTCGCCGCGGTGGGCGCGTCGAGGTCGCGATACATCTCGTGCGCAACGTCCTGATCGATGAAGGCCCCCAGGTAGCCACCATCGATATTGATCATCGCGCACCATCCAACGGAGCCGTCGGCATAGGCGAGTTCTTCGATTACCCGCACTTGCGCAGGCAACGATAGCTCCGGTCCACCCCAGGCATGGGGTTGGGCCATGCGAAAGATGCCGGCCTCTTTCATCGACTGAACAATCGCGGGGGCGAGGCGCCGGCTCTGTTCGATAACGTTCGCCGCCGCGCGAATCTGCGGAGCGAGCGCTTTTGCCGCCTCAAGAGTGCGCGCCGCTTCGTCCTCGCTAGTGCCGATGCTCATTCCGTCTCCTCCAGGTGAGGTCTTCTGAAGTGCACGCGGCGCCGGCCATGATGTGCTAATTACGACCCGGCGACGCGCAGCCCTGCCGGACTTTTGCGAGCCTCGCGCAGGGCGGCGAGGCGGTCGAGAATCAGATCGGCCACTTCGTCTTTGAGCAGCTTGGGTGTGGTTTCGATCCGTCCGTCGGCAGTCAGAATCGTCACGATATTCGTATCCACGGCGAAACCCGCGTCGGAGCGCGAGACATCATTGCCGACGATCATGTCGAGGTTCTTGCGACGAAGCTTGTCGAGGGCGTTGACCTCAAGATCTACTGTCTCGGCGGCAAAGCCTATCATCAGGCGGTCGCCTTTACGCTCGGCCAAGCGCGGCAGTTCGTCCGCGATCGGAGCCAAATCGAGCTGCATGCCTTGCTGATCTTTCTTGAGTTTGTGCGGGGCTGGATTGCGCGGGCGAAAAT
Organism: Binataceae bacterium (SeqCode); assembly: GCA_035502655.1. Classification (GTDB taxonomy): domain Bacteria; phylum Desulfobacterota; class Binatia; order Binatales; family Binataceae; genus DATJUF01. The sequence goes on along the minus strand of DATJUF010000202.1, from coordinate 29,033 downwards.
CGGCCACCGCCGCAGCCATAACCAGTGCAGAACACCACGGGAAGTGGCTGGCGGTAGTGCTGAGCATCTCGGCTGCAGTGACGGTGCCGAAGTGCTCGACGCCATAAGGTCTCGCCACCGACGATGGTCCGGCGATTAGCTTTACCGCAGCGCCACGGCGCCTTGCCGCTCGCGCGATTGCAAAGCCCATCTTGCCGGTCGAGCGATTCGAGACAAAACGGACCGGGTCGATCGCCTCCTGCGTGGGGCCCGCAGTAATCAGCAGGCGTTCCCCAGCCAAATCCTGCCGCGTCAGCATACGCTCGAGTTCAGTGACGATTACCGGAGGGTCAACCAGGCGGCCTTTTCCTTCGTAGCCACAGGCGAGGGCGCCTTCACCCGGCTCGATAATCGTGATGCCTCGCTCACGCAGCCGAGCGAGATTCTCGACCACCGTTGGATGGGCATACATATGGACATTCATCGCGGGGGCAAACGCGATCGGGCATTGTGCAGCCAGCAAAACGGTCGTGACGATATCGTCGGCGATACCGTTTGCCGCTTTGGCGATCACGTTGGCACTGGCGGGAGCCATCACTATTGCGTGAGCGCTGTCGGCGAGGCGGATATGGCCGATTTCCGACTCCTGGGTAAGGCTGAAGGTGTCGGTCGCGACAGGATTAAGACTGAGCGTCTGAAGGGTCAGGGGCGTGATGAACTCTGTCGCGTTGCGCGTCATCATCACCCGCACGCGCGCGCCGTGAGTGGTCAAGAGCCGCACCAGCTCGGCGGCTTTGTATGCGGCGATTCCGCCGCTGACTCCAACGACGATCGTTTTACCTTTCAGCGCCGCCATCGCAAGCCGATTCTAGCCAGCCTGAAGCCAAAAAAGAAAGCGCTCGGCCGCCGGTGTAAAGTTATGCCTTTATCAAGTCGCCGATGGATGGAAGAAGCAGGCTGGCGGAGTTACCGCTCCAGTTCGCCGGAAATGAATTTTTCGACCCGGTCGCGCGCGATATCGTCGGCAATCTGGCGCGGCGGATGCTTCATCGTATAGGCGGCAATCGAATAAAGCGGGCCGCCAATCTTGCGGTCGCGCGCCAGCTTCAGGCATCGGATCGCGTCGATCACCACCCCACCCGAGTTGGGTGAATCCTGCACCGACATCCGCAGCTCCAATTCGATAGGATTGCCGGCGAAGCCCTCGCCCTCGATACGCAGGAAGCAGACCTTATTGTCGTTCTGCCACGGCACATAGTCGGAGGGGCCGATATGTACGTCGATATCCGGCATCCGCTCGGGCAGGACGCTTTGCACCGCCTCAGTCTTGGACTTGCGCTTAGAGCCGAGCCGCGCGCGGTCGAGCATGTTGAGAAAATCAGTGTTGCCGCCGGTATTGAGCTGATAAGTGTGGCGCAGCTTAATCCCGCGATCGGCGAACAGCTTCATGATCGCGCGATGAAGAATCGTCGAGCCGAGCTGTGATTTAACGTCGTCGCCGACGGCCGGAATGCCACGTGCGGTGAATTCGGCAGCCCATTTCTCGTCCGAAACGATGAACACGGGCATGCAGTTGAGCAGGCTGACTCCCGTTTCCAAACAAGCCCGCGCGTAGCGTTCAACCGCCTTCTGGCTGCCGACCGGCAAGTAGCAAAGCATCACTTCCGCTCCGCTCTCGCGCAGGCGCCGCTCGATATCCACCGGCTTGTCTTTAGCCACGACAAACGTACGATCCGCCGGATAAGAGGCCATATGCGGCGCGATACCGTCGTGCAATTCGCCCATATCGACCGTGACGCCATAGTTGGGCAGGTCGCGCCAGATGGTCTGGACGTTATTCGGCAGTGCGAAGCAGGCGTCTTCAAGCGGACGGCCAACCTTGCGCGCGTCGATGTCGAAGGCGCAGGCCACCTCGATATCGCTCGGCAGATAGCCGCCGAGATTATAGTGCATCAACCCGGCCGGCCGCCTCTGATCGTCCGCAGGTGCATGCTTATAAAATTCAAGGCCTTGGAGGATTGAAGAAGCACAGTTCCCCACCCCGGCTATTGCAACCCGGATCTTCGCCATGGTCCTCTCAGATTCTCAGGCGCAGCGGCTTGCAGACTCGCATGCGCACACCCTCACAGGCTCCGCCAACTCCGCCACTCTTCTCCGGGTTACGGCGCGGGCCACAAGTTCGCGATTCATAAGATAGCCGGATTCAGATCGTGCGGACATTTAGCTTTTATAGGAGCGTGGAGCGGAAGTAAATTAGACACAGAAACGTAAATCAACGTTAATTAACCCCTGAATGAATATTAGCTGCGCTTCAGCCAGCTATCCAGAGCGCAATTTGCGGGCTTGATTACATGCGCGCGATGACCTCGCGGGCGAAATCATCGACGTATTCCCCGAAACCGTCCAGCGGAGGATTGAGGAATACGCCGCTCAGGCCTTCGCGCTCGAGTGCGCGTAGCCGTTCGATAACTTCATCGCGCGGCGCAACCAGCGTTGTCGCTGCGATAGTCGCGGCATTAACGAAGCGTTTCTCGCGTTCGGGGACAAAGGTGCAATGGCCGTTATGAAGTTCCAGATAGCGCTCCTCAGGCAATCCGGGCAGATTGGCTATATATTCGGCATAGGCGTCATAGACTTGGCGAGCGGCTGGCGGCAATGAGCGCGGCTTCGCGTAACCCGCGGCGATTGCGTGCAGGCAGGTTATGACCCATGGCCCCACCATCTGAATCACTCGTGGCGAATCGATCTTTTCCCCTGGCTTTAACACGCAAATATGGCTGAGCGAGATGCAAGGCAGTTTCTTTGCCAGCGGACGTCCCGCCGCCCTTGCGCCCTCTTCAGCGTGGCGGAAGACTGCGGCCAGCCGTTCCGGTGTAAACACGCCCGTCGTGATGATTCCATCACCGAACTCGCCTGCTAGTCCGAGCGTTTTCGGTCCATTGGCCGCGATGTACAGCGGAATCGGGTCGTCGAGGTTGATGAAATGCAGATCGCGATGGAGATAGCGGATTTTGCGGGTCAGTCCTTCGGCTTGATAGGCGGCCTCGCCGCTTTTGAGCAAGTCGCGAATCACGCGGGTCTGCTCGCGAAAATCGGCGAATTTGACCGGCGGCATACCCATCACGCGGCGTCCGGTATGGCCGGTCCCGAAGCCGAGCATCACCCGCCCAGGCGCGATTTCATTGATCGTCGCGATCGAGTGGACAGTGACTGGCGGAATACGGTTAGAAGCGACGGAAATGCCGGTCGCTAACTGGATCGTCTTGGTGTTGGCCGCGCCAAGCGCCATACAGGCGTATACGTCGCCCCAAATCATCTGCGAGTCGGGGAACCACGCGCGCTGATAGCCGCGTTCCTCCAGCCGCCTCGTATCGCTAATCGCGCGCTGAGGTTTAGTGAAGACGAGCGTGCCGAATTCCATTATTGCTCCTGTCTTGCGGCCGCCCTTAGGCGCATCTTCGAAATCGCCGTGAGTACGATCAACGCAACGCGGCTGCTAACGCACTATAGCGGAATCAAACCGAGCCGCGATAACCTGCCGGCTGCGGTTGAGGCGCGCTACGCATGGCCGCGGCCGGACGGCGATCGTTATGGCGAATGCGCCGTTTTGTTACGCGGACTGCGGCTCTCGCTGGTATCCCGCAACAGATCGATTCGCCTCGGCTTCGGCTATCCGGCCAGTGCGGTCCGCGGCGATTTGCTCTGGCCCTGTGTATCAACCATTCAAATGCAACAAGCCTGGCACCTTGACGGCGCGCTCGCCGGATGGCCAGATCAGCCCGTGGCGGCTAATCCTTCACATAGCGGCGCGCAGATGCTTACTGCGGCTGAGGCCGCATCTGAGCTCGGGGTCAAACTAGGGACTCTCTATGCTTATGTAAGCCGGGGATGGCTCAAGAGCTATCGCCGCAAGGTCGGGCGCCAAGCGCTCTATCGGCGCTCAGAAGTCGAGGCGCTACGCGGTGTCGTTACACCTGAACGCGGCCTGCGCGCACATAGTTTGCCTGACGCGTCGTCCTGGGTCACGATCGCGCAGCCGCCGACCGACGGGTCGCCGTCGGGTGTGATCGTGGCTGAGTCGGCAGTGAGCTCGATTCTCGACGGTGCGCTGGCATATCGCGGCTATCCGATTGAAGAGCTGGTCGGCCATGCCTCCTTTGAAGAAATTTGTCTCCTGTTGTGGAATGGAGAGCGGCCCACTCCGGCGGAGGTCGAAAGCCTGAATACGGAGATTGCCGCCATGACCCTCCCGCCGGCCGCGGCGGCTGCCTTGGCCGCAATCGGTGATGACAGCCCGCCGTTGCCACGGCTGGAAGTGATGATCACGGCGATTGCGGCCGAGGAGCGCAAGCACCAGCAACGCTCACGAATCGAGCAGGCCCGCCTGATTATTGGGAGTTTGCCGCTCGCATTCGGCGGCAGCTCGGCCTACAGGGCGGCAGCCAAAGATATGGCCGAATCACAGGTTTCCGCACGGGGTGGACGCAATGGCAAGCGGACTGAACGCGGGATTGCAGCGCGGATGCTCGATCTGGTCCATCATGGCGACTGTGCCGAAGTTGATCGCGATGTGCTCGATCGGGTTCTGGTGGCCTGCGCAGAGCATGAGCTTAACGCCTCGACATTTGCCGCTAGAGTCGTCGCCAGCACCGGCGCTGATCTCTACGCTTGCGTGGTAGCGGGACTGTGCTCGCTTTCGGGTCCGATTCACGGTGGCGCGTGCGATCGAATTGAGGCGATGCTTGCGCAGATCGAAGCCGGCATGAGGGTTGAGCGATGTGTCACAGTGTTCCAGGAAAGGCACTCGTTGCCGCCAGGCTTCGGTCACGGCATCTATCCGGCAGGCGATCCGCGTGCGGCCCTGCTCAAAAAAGCCGCATTCGCCACCGCGCGCCGCCGCGGGCGCAAAATCTTCGAGATGGCGGCGAAGATTGAAGAGGCCGTGTGGAAACGCCAGAGATTGCGGCCCAACCTCGATTTTTACTTGACGGTATGTGTTCGGATGCTGGGCCTGCCGCCCGGGATGCCTGCCGCAATCTTCGCCCTGGGACGGTGCGCCGGATGGATCGCGCATAGCCTCGAACAGTATGCCGATAACCGCTTGATCCGTCCGCGGATGCGTTACCGAGGCTCGCCCATCCGCCATTGGAATTAAGTGATTCGCATTAGCTGTTTAATGCTGGCTCGCAGCAAGGCGTCAATGCCATCTTAAGGATAGCTTTTTCGAAAACGGCTTTTCGCTCGCCTTCTGCATCGGTGCTTTTGACCTCAAGGCGGTAACAGTCGTAATTAAGTGGGGGAGGCAGACGAATGAAGGCAATTGCCAAAACGCGCCGCGCGCTGGGTGTTGAGATCGTTGACGTGCCCGTGCCCAAGCCGGGACCCGGTGAGCTACTGGTAAAAGTTGCCGCCTGCGGCATCTGCGGCTCCGATCTGCATATCTATCTGTGGGAGCTCGGCGCCGAGCGAGCGGTCGCGCGCATGCCCTCCGTGATCGGCCACGAGCCAGCCGGTGAAGTCGTTGAAGTGGGCGCAGGCGTAAAGGATTTCAAGGTTGGCGACCACGTTGCGCTCGATCCCTTCGGCCCCTGCGGGAAATGTTCTTCATGTCTCGCTGGCCGCTTCAATTTCTGCGGGAGTCCAGGACGGCTCGGCGGAGCGTTCGCCGAATATGCGATCGCGCCCGTCCAGAACTCCTGGAAAGTGCCAAAAACGATGGATCTAGAGCTGGCGGCGATGCTCGAACCCTTCGCCACCGGCCTTCATGCGGTCGAAGAATCGTCGCTCAAGGCTGGCGACAGCGCGGTGATCGAGGGGCCGGGGCCGATTGGCCTGTCCGCTGCAATTGCGGCTCGCGCAAGTGGCCTGACCGATATCATCATCACCGGATTGGCGGCTGATCATGAGCGTTTGGCGCTCGCGCGCAGCATGGGTTTCAAAACGGTCTGCGCTTCCGATCGCGATTGGATCGAACAAGTGCGCGCAGTCATGCCAGATGGTGCCGATACGGTCTTCGATGCCGCCGGCTTTCTTGATTCGGTACGCCATCTGGTGAAACGTGGCGGCGAAGTCGTCGAGCTAGGATGGCCTGCTCGCGATATCCCGAACACCGAAATGCGTTCGCTGTTCTTTCATGGCGTGAGAATCATTCCGTCCCGAGTACGCGTGCCCGAAACCTGGCGGCGGGCGATCGCGATGGCGGCGGCAGGGGCAATCGATCTGAAGCCGATGATAACCCATCGATTTGATCTCGATCACGGCGTTGAAGCGTTCGAACTTCTGCGCAACAAGCAGGGCGTCAAGGCCCTGATCATGCCGCAACTATGACTGCGGGGATGAAGCTTGAGACAAAATCGGCGGCGCAGATTTATTAAGGCGAGCGGCCGATTGGGCAATTACAAATTATTGTTGAGGTGAAAGCGCGATGCGCAATGGATTCAAAATCGTCGATACCGATTGCCACATGATGGAACCGGAATGGCTGTGGGAGCGCTATACTGAGGACCACTTCAAGGATCGGGCGCCCAAGGTCGGGCGCGCGCCCGAATCGAATCGCCGCACATTTCTGGTCGAGGGTGAATCGTTCGTCCGGGAAAAGGGCAAGTATCCGATGGCGGCGCCGGCGTTCTTTAGAGCCGTCGCGAAAGCGATGGAGCGCTTCAACCGCGCCAAGGAGTCGGGTTATAGCGCCCAGAGCCGGTTGCAGGATATGGACGAACTAGGCGTTGACGTCCAGATTCTCTATCCAACCGTCGCCGGGCAGATGCTCGGGCGCCAGTTCCGTGATGAGGAGCTGCTCGCGGCCTGCTGCCGCGCCTATAACGATTGGGCCGCGGATTACACTTCAGCAGCGCCGGATCGCCTGAAATGGGCGGGTATCCTGCCGATGCAGAGTGTCGAGGAGGCAGTCAAAGAAGCCAAGCGGGCGGCCTCCAAAGGATGCGTCAGTTATTACATGCGGCCGAATCCCGTCAGCGGACGTTCCTTGTGGCACGACGACTACCTGCCGCTGTGGAACGAGATCGAGCAGATCGGCAAGCCAATCTCGACGCATGATTCGGCCTCGTCATCGGTCCCGTCATTCGGTGATCGCATGGATACTCACGTCAGCGGACACATTTTGTCCCATCCGTTCGAGGCGATGGCGGCGATGGCGGGGCTCATTTGGTACGGCGTTTTCGAGAAATTCCCTGACCTGAAAGTGGTGCATGTCGAGGCTGACGGCGGATGGGTGCCGTACTGGCTCCAGCGGATGGAACAGCACTGGGATTTCAGCGGCAACGCCGAACATGAATACCTGACCAAGCGACCGACCGAATATTTCAAGCATAACGTCTGCGTGGCCTTTCGCGGCGACGAACCAACGATGAAGGCGGCAGTCGACCTGGTCGGTGATAATAACTTCACTTGGGATACCGACTATCCTCATCCGGATGGCACCTTCCCATGGGGTATCGAGGCGATGATCAAGCAGCCGATCGCGGATCAGGCGAAGCGCAAGATCTTCTTCGATAACGCCGCGCGCATGTTCAACTTGAACTAGGCCGAGCGGTGGCGCGCTAAATGATTCGGGCAGGCGCCGGGGATAAGACCCATGGATTTCGAATATACGGCTGAGCAGGAAGCCTTTCGCGCAGAAGTTCACGCTTGGCTTGCTGCCAATCTCCCGCAGGATTTGTGTATCGATGATCCGATGGACGAGCGGATAGCACCGAATCGCGAGGTCTTCGAGAAGCGCCGCGCTTGGCAGCACAAGCTCGCCCAAGCCGGATGGGTCGGGCTGTCATGGCCGAAAGAATACGGCGGGCGCCAGTCTAATCTGATGCACCAGATCATCTTCGACGAGGAATATTTCAAGGCGCGCGCGCCGATTCTCCCTGGCTACTCCGGAGTCGGCCTGCTCGGGCCAACCCTGATGCAATGGGGAACGCCCAAGCAAAAGCGCAAATATCTGCCGCGCATTTTGCCCGCCGATGATGTCTGGTGCCAAGGCTATTCCGAGCCGGGTGCGGGATCTGATCTGGCGAGCTTGCAGACCCGTGCCGAGTTGAAGGGTGACTATTTCATCATCAATGGACAGAAGGTCTGGACTTCGGGCGCGCAATACGCCGATAAGATGTTCCTGCTGGCGCGGACCGATCCGGACGCCCCGAAGCATAAAGGCATCAGCTATCTGATTATCGACGACATGAAGTCGCCGGGAATCGAGGTAAGGCCACTGGTGGTGATGAATGGGCATCATCACTTCAACGAAGTCTTTTTCGACAACGTTCAGATTTCTAAAGAAAATATCGTTGGGCCGCTGAACGAGGGTTGGAAGGTCACGATTACGACGCTGGCCTTTGAGCGCGGGATAGCGGGCGGCGGTGGCCATTCGGCTCAGGTCCGGCGGCTCGCACAACTGGCACATGGCATAAAGCTCGATGGGCGTCCAGCCTGGGAACATGAATGGGTGCGGCAGAAGCTGGCCAATTTCCTGATTGAATGCGAGGCGGCGAAGTACACGCGGTTGCGTTCATTGACGCGCCGCCTGAAGGGCTTGCCGCCCGGCCCGGAAGGTTCGACCTTGAAGCTCGCCGGCTCCGAATTGGGTGTGCGGATCGCGCACTTTGTCAGCGAGTTGCTCGGCCCTTATGCGATTCTGGGCGAAGCGGCTGACGCCGTGCCGGACGCGCCGCGCTGGTCGAACCGGCTGCTCAGCTCGCGCCAATACACAATCGCGGGCGGCACCAGTGAGATCCAGCGGAATATTCTCGGCGAGCGCCAGCTCGGATTGCCTAAGGGCTAGCCGGAACACTCAAAGCGGCCGCTTCTCAGCCGCAATGCACTATATGACCGGTTGAAGCGACTAAGTATTGTCCTCCGCAAAAACCAGATCAGAACCAGCCGCTTTGCAGGCGAGTGACTGTCTAGGGATCGGGAACGGCGGAGCCGGTTCCGCGATCATTTTTCCACGGCTGCGACTTTGCCTGCGAAATTAGCGGCTCGGTGCCTGGCGGTGCGGGGAGAACCGTAATTTCGCCAACCATACCGTCCAATTCATGAGACATGCAGAAATAGCGATAGCGGCCCGGAACCTTAAAAGTATGCTCGTAGGTTCCGCCGGGCATGACATTGCCGGAATTGAAGGTTTCTACCCCCTTGGGTATCAGTGCGTCGCCCGGGTTGGCCGCACGCGCCGCATCATCGACGACGGAATGGCTGACTTGTCCATTGTTGTGCCATTCGACCGTCTGGCCAGCCTTAATCACGATACTGCCCGGGTCGTATTCTGGCGTATCGTCATTCATCTGAATGATCTTGACTGTTCCAGTGCCCGACTCGGCGATTGCTGTTGATGGTTTAAGCAGCTTCTCCAAAGAGGCAGCCGAAATCTGCGATTGTCCAGTGCGGCCGCGTTCCAGATTCTTCGATGGCTCCGATTTGGCTTGAGCAATCGGTGGCTCGCCGGGCTCCGCCGGCCGCACGATAACCTGCCCGACCATGCCGTCCAGTTCGTGAGACATGCAGAAATAGCGGTAGCGGCCCGGAACGGTAAAAGTATGCTTGAAAGTGTGGCCGGGCATAATACTGCCCGAATTAAATGTAGATACGCCGCTCGGTATCAGCGCATCGTCAGGCTTGGCCGCGCGCGTCGCATCATCGACGACGGAATGGCTGACCTGTCCATTGTTGTGCCATTCGACCGTCTGGCCAGCCGTAATCACGATACTGTCTGGCTGGTACATCGGCATATCGTCATTCATCTGGACAATCTTAACTGGCTCTGAGCTGGGCGGCGCCATCGAGCCCGGGGGCTCGACAGACGCCTGTACCGCATTGGCGGTCGTTTGCGCATAGGCCGTCATGGCCAGCGGTAAGAAGATCAGTAGACCCGGGATGGCGCAGATAAAACGCGCTGCCCATCTCGTCGAAACTCCGGGTCCCCGTGCGGAGTTGATCGCGAGCTTGAACACCTTTATCCCTAATATGCAAAATAAGGGCGCTCACCGCAATCCAAATAAACGGGTTAAACGCTCGGCCCCTGAGTTCATGGCGGCGTAGGCGTGTTATGCGCAAACGGCGCCTAGGCGCCGGTGACGCTGGCTCGGCGCGCCGATCAGCCGCCCAGCTTCGTGCGGAGGATTTCGTTAACCAGCTTAGGATTGCCTTTGCCGCCCATCGCCTTCATCACCTGGCCAACGAAGAAACCGAAGAGCTTGTCCCGGCCGCCACGGTATTCCGCGACTTTGGCGGCTTCAGCGCCGAGGACCCGATCGGCGGCAGCGCCGATCGCAGCTTCGTCGGAGACTTGAGCGAGCCCAAGTTCGGCGATTGTCGCTGCGGCACCCTTGCCGGATTTATGCATCGCGGCGAAGGCGGTTTTGGCCGCGTTCAAACTAATTGCGGCGGTTTCGATGAGTTTGAGCAGGGTTCCGGTTTCCGCCGGAGCAGGCGCCGCTTCCCCGAGCGGCTTGCCGCTTTCATTGACTAGGCGCAGCACTTCGGTCATGACCCAGTTGGCGGCTGCCTTGCGATTACTCAGTCCAGCCGCGAGGGTCTCCTCGAAGTATACTGCTACTTCGCGATTCTCAGTCAGGACCCGCGCCTCATACTCACTCAATCCGAAATCACGCACATAGCGTGAGCGCTTCTCACTAGCCAGTTCAGGCATTGAAGCCTTGATTGCCTCGACGAGGTCCGCTGGGATACGCAGCGGCGGCAGGTCAGGTTCCGGGAAATAGCGGTAGTCGTTGGCGAACTCTTTGGATCGCATCGGGCGCGTTTCCTCGCGCACCGGATCCCATAAATGAGTCTCCTGCGGGACTCGTCCACCTGCCTCGATTACTTCGATCTGGCGCCTGACTTCATACTCGATCGCCTTTTCCACGAAGCGGAACGAATTGAGATTCTTGATCTCCGTTTTAGTCCCATACTCAGTGGCGCCCTTGCGCCGGACTGAGATATTAACGTCGCAACGCAGGCCGCCTTCTTCCATCTTGGCGTCCGAGGCATCGGCGTAGCGCAGCGTCGAGTGCAGTTCGTGCAGATAGGCTACGGCTTCTTCGGCGGAACGAATATCCGGCTCGCTGACAATCTCCACCAGCGGTACGCCCGATCGATTGAAGTCTACCAGGCTCGCACCTTCGACGTGGATATTCTTACCCGCATCTTCTTCCATATGAATACGGACAAGCCGGATGCGGCGTGGGGGTCCGTCATCGCCAGCAGGCAGATCGATATAGCCGCCCTTGCATAATGGCAATTCGTACTGGCTAATCTGGTAGCCCTTCGGCAGATCAGGATAGAAATAGCTCTTCCGGTCGAAAATCGAATATGGAGCGATTTCGCAATGTGCCGCGATCCCCATCCGAATGGCGAGTTCAACGGCGTGACGGTTGAGGACAGGCAGCACCCCCGGCATTGCCATGCAGATCGGACAGACGTGTTCGTTCGGTCCCGCACCGAAGGCCGTCGAGCATCCGCAGAAAAGCTTCGACTTCGTTAGTAAGTGAGTATGGACTTCCAGCCCGATTACCGCCTCGTATGCTTCAGCCGGCATCGCCGCTTAAACTCCTAGAGAATCGCTGCACGGCGTGTAACCGTGCCGGTTCGTTCGAAGGCATCGCCTGCCCGCAGGATAGCCTCTTCGCCAAAAGGACGCCCGATTAACTGTAATCCGATGGGCATTCCTCGCGCGTCGCGGCCGCATGGAATTGATAGTCCTGGCAGGCCCGCCAGGTTGACTGAGATCGTAAAGATGTCGGAGAGATACATCTGCAAAGGGTCGGACATTTTCTCGCCGAGCTTGAAAGCCGTAGCAGGGGCAACCGGTGTCGCAATGATGTCGCAGCTTTGGAAGGCTGCCTCGAAATCCCGCCTGATCAATGTCCGCACCTTTTGCGCCTTGAGATAATAGGCATCGTAATAGCCGGCCGACAGCGCGAACGTCCCGAGCATGATTCGCCGTTTGACCTCCGCACCAAAACCGCGTTCGCGCGTGCGATTATAGAGGTCGAGCGTGTTATCACTTTCGGCGCGCAGGCCAAAACGCATTCCGTCGAAGCGCGAGAGATTGGCACTGGCCTCGGCAGTGGCAATCAAATAGTAAGCGGCGACCGCATAACTGGTATGCGGCAGCGATATTTCGACCGTTCGCGCGCCCAGGGTCTGGTACGACGATAGCGTCGTGCGAACCGCGCGTTCGACTTCTGGCTCCATCCCTTCGACGAAGAACTCTTTCGGCACGCCAATACGCAGGCCCTTGACGTCACCGGTCAGCGCCTTTTCGTAATCAGGCACAGGTTGCGCCGAGCAGGTCGAGTCGTGCGGATCCAAACCCGCCAAGCCGCGTAACAAAATCGCCGTATCGCGAACCGTTTTGGTAAATGGTCCCACCTGATCGAGCGAGGAGGCGTAGGCTACGATGCCGTAGCGGCTGACGCGGCTGTAAGTCGGCTTGAGGCCGACGATGCCGCAGAACGAAGCGGGCAGGCGGATTGAGCCGCCCGTATCCGTACCCAGTGCAGCGAGGCATTCGTCGGCGGCCACCGCCGCCGCCGATCCGCCCGAGGAGCCGCCCGGCACCCGCTCGACATCGTGCGGGTTATGTGTTAGGCCGTACGCTGAATTCTCGGTTGAAGAGCCCATCGCGAACTCGTCCATGTTAGCCTTGCCGACGAACACGGCGCCATTCGCCCGCAGCCGAGCGATTGTAGTCGCATCGAAGGGTGGGACGAAGTTTTCCAGGATGCGTGAAGCACAGGTCGTGCGAACGTTCTTGGTCAGATACACGTCCTTGACGGCAATCGGAATCCCACACAGGTCAGGGGCATCACCAGCCGCAAGCCGCCGATCTGCGTTCGCCGCCTGCTCGTTCGCCTCGCGGGCGCAGACCGTGATAAACGCATTGATTTTCGGATCAACAAGGGCAATCTGTTCGAGACAGGCACGCGTTATCTCGAGGGCCGAAACTTCGCGCCGCCGCAACCGATCGCGTGCTTCGGCAATCGTCAGCCGATTCAACTCAGAAACCATTTCTACCTGGTGCGCAATTAACCATCAGTAATTTCAGGTCCGCTCAAGTATCTCAAAGATAAATCCGAGTTTCATTCGAGAATGCGCGGTACCTTGAAAAAGTTATCCACCCGCGCAGGCGCATTACGCAGCATCTCCTCGGGCGCAGGATGATTCGTGACTTCGTCGTCGCGCATCGGAGTGCCCGCCTCGCCGACCTGCGCAGTCGGTTCAACCCCTGTGGTGTCGAGCTCGTTGAGCTTATCCACATAAGTCAAAATTTCGCTCATGTTTGCTTGGAGGCTTGTTTCCTCTTCCGGCGATAGTTCGAGCCGCGCGAGGCGCGCGACATGGCGCACTTGTTCTATGGTTATTCTGGGTTCGCCCATAGGCTCAGACTTGCAATCGCGCTCCCACGTTAATTACGTAAAGCGTAACATCTAAGAGCCTTAAAGTCAGGTTATCGGCGTCTGGGAATAAGCAGAACGGGGCCTTGTTGGGTAATATTTTCGAAGCAATAGCTTGCCGCGCGCGGTACCATTGCTACCTTGTTCGGTCATGAGTATGGCGATTTCCGTCCAGGACCGCATGCGGGAATGGCACGCCGGCCTGATGGATCGAGCTGACCGCTGGTTTGAACGGCTCCCGTGGCACCGTGGACGCTCAGCCGGACAGCAGGGCGAGGATACGGCGGCGCGCTATCTCACGCGTCAGGGCTATCGAATTGTCCAGCGCAATTTTCGCACCCCGCGTGGCGAAATCGATTTAATCGCAACCAACGGCGGAACGCTGATTTTTATCGAGGTCAAGGCGCGTACGGACGATGCCAAAGGCACCCCCGCGGCAGCGGTCGATGAGCGCAAGCAGGCGCGGATTCGCCGCGCCGCCGAATGGTATTGTGCACGTTATCGCACGCAGGATCGCTCGGTACGGTTTGATGTGGTTGCGATTAGCGGGAGGGGCCCGTCACGCCGAATCGAACTGCTCAAGGATGCTTTCTGAATGCTCGATATCAAACTGATACGCGAACAAACCGCGTTCGTTAAGGCCGAGCTAGCCAAGGCCGGCGTGGACTCAGCCGAGGTCGATCAGATCCTCGAATGCGATGCGGAACGCCGCCGCCTGCAATTCGAATTGGACGAGTTGCGCGCGCGACGCACTCGCGAATCGAAAGAATTGGCACGAATGGCGCCCGAAGCACGCGAGCTGCGCCGGGCCGAGATGCGTGAGCTTGGCGATCGCATCGCAGAAGGTGATCAGCGGCTCGCCCAGGCCGAGCGTAATTTCAACGATTTAATGCTGGGACTGCGTAATCTCCCCCGCGCTTATGTGCCGGTCGGTCAAAGCGAGGCGGATAACAAGGTCGTCCGTAGTGAAGGCGAACCGGCCCAATTTTCTTTCAAGCCGCAACCCCATTGGGAGATCGGCGAGCGGCTCGGCATTATCGATTTCGAACGCGGCGTCAAACTCGCGGGCACGCGCTTCTATGTCCTGAAAGGTCCAGGCGCGCGGCTCGAACGGGCCCTGATCGCTTTTATGCTCGATCTGAAAACCTCCGAGCAGGGCTACCTTGAGATCGCGCCGCCGCTGATGGTCAATACGGCAACGGCGACCAGCACCGGTCATCTGCCGAAGAACGCCGACACGATGTATAAGGATATCGAAGAGGACTACTGGTTTATCCCGACCGCGGAGTTGCCACTAACCAGCCTTTATCGTGGCGAAATTCTCGAAAACGCTTCGCTCCCACGATACCTTACGGCTTATACGCCATGTTTTCGCCGTGAGAAGATGTCGGCCGGCCGCGACGTCCGCGGTATCAAGCGTGGCCATCAGTTCGACAAAGTTGAAATGGTCAAACTGGTACAGCCTGAGGCGTCGGACGAGGAATTGCACAAACTGGTCAATGACGCATGCGAAGTCTGCCGCAGGCTGGAGATTCCCTTCCGGATATTGCAGCTATGCACCGGCGACCTGAGCTTCGCCAGTGCAGCCACCTACGATATCGAAATGTGGGCGCCGGGGCTTGGTGAATGGCTCGAAGTCAGCTCATGCTCGAACTGCACCGACTTTCAGATGCGCCGTGCCAATATTCGCTATCGGCCGGAAAAAGGCGGCAAGACCGAGTTTCTCCATGCGCTGAATGGCTCCGGCTTGGGACTTCCCCGAACGCTGATCGCGGTGCTGGAAAACTATCAGCAAGCCGACGGCAGCGTGGTAATTCCTCAAGTTCTGCGCCCCTACATGGGTGGCGTCGAGGTAATCCGCGGGCTTGCATAGAGTATCTCGATAAAGCTTTTCAAAATATCCACGATTCACCTTCTCTTCTCCTCAACGTAACCCAAGCGTAACAAAGTTGGCGTATTGTTCACGCCGAGGGGTTGTGAGGCGGCGTTCCCACGTTCCGGCGAAACGAGCTGTTCATTTGAGTGAAGTATCTGAAACGATAGCTGAGGCAATACAACCGCGAGTCGCGAGCCGCCCTGTCCGAAAGCGCGAATTTGGACCGATTGGCATCGGCGATAGAGTTTTCAATCTCACAACTCTGGCGCTGGCGCTACTGATTCTGGCGATTCTCCTGGGAATCACGATTCAGCTGATTTATGGCGCGATGCCTTCGATCCGGGCGTTTGGCCTCCATTTCCTTGTAAGCACAGATTGGGATCCGTCCACTGATGTCTACGGCGCGTTGCCGTTTATTTACGGCACAGTGGCATCTTCCGGGCTGGCGCTCTTGATCGCGGTCCCGCTTAGCCTTGGCGTGGCGCTATGCCTGAGCGAGATGGCTCCTGGCTGGCTTAGCCATAAGCTCGGATTTCTGGTCGAGTTACTCGCGGCCATTCCCAGTGTGGTCTACGGCTTGTGGGGAATCTTTGTCGCGGGACCATGGCTGCGCGACCATGTTGACCCACTGCTCGCGAAGTACCTCGGATTTCTGCCGTTTTTTCAAGGCCCGCAAATCTCCGTCAGCCTGTTCACGGCGGCTGTGGTGCTCGCGATCATGGTGCTGCCGTATATTTCGGCAGTTTGCACCGACGTCTTTCGCGCGGTGCCTCAATCCCAGCGTGAAGCCGCGTACGCCCTTGGGGCGACCAAATGGGAGATGGTGCGCATGGCGGTATTGCCATTCGGCGTCTCCGGCGTCATTGGCGCGATAATCCTCGGACTCGCGCGGGCGCTCGGCGAGACCATCGCCGTTGCGATGGTAATCGGCAACCGAGCGGAAATCTCTGCCTCCTTGTTTCTGCCATCCTCGACACTGGCCAGCGTTATCGCCAATGAATTCGTCGAGGCGACCTCCGACTTGAATCTTGCCGCGCTGGTCGAACTGGGGTTAGTCCTGCTGATATTAGGCTTGATTCTCAATATTGCTGCGCGGGTGCTGGTGATTAGAGCGACGCAGGGGCGCTTCGAGAGGGATTCGTGATGCTTGCGAATAGCGCCACCCTCCGCCACGACCATTACCGCCAGCTCAAAAGCAAGTTGATGGTAGGGCTGACCATCGGCGCTACTGTTCTGGCCTTGATCCCGCTGTTTCTCGTGCTCGGCTATCTGCTGAGTAAAGGCTTTACGAGCCTCAATTGGAATTTCTTCACCAAGATGCCGGCCCCGGTCGGTCAGGCCGGCGGCGGCATGGCGAATGCGATCGTCGGGACTCTGTGGCTGGTAGGAATCGCCAGTATGATCGGTGTTCCGATCGGAGTTGCCTCGGGCATCTACATGGCCGGGAACCAAGGTGGCTATATTGCGACTACGGTGCGCTTTGCCGCCGACGTGATGATGGGAATCCCGACGATTGTGGTTGGTATCTTCGTCTACGAAATTGTCGTCAGGCCGTTCGGCGGCTTCTCGACGCTGGCTGGTTCAATTGCCCTCGCAATCATTATGGTTCCCCTGGTCGCACGTACCAGTGAAGAGATGATCCTGCTGGTACCCAATGAACTGCGCGAAGCTGCGTTGGCCTTGGGCGTACCGCACTGGCGCACAAATCTCCTGGTCGTCACGCGCACAGCGATGAGTGGAATCGCGACCGGCGTGATTCTCGCGGTTGCCCGAGTCGCAGGCGAAACAGCGCCGCTGCTGTTTACCGCGTTCGGCAACCGTTTCTGGTCGACCTCGCTCTTTCGGCCGATCTCTTCCCTAACCGTACAAGTTTATACTTACGCTATCTCCCCGTTTGCGGACTGGCAGCGCCAGGCTTGGGCGGGAGCCCTTGTCCTCACTGCGATAGTGCTCGCGCTCGAGTTGGGTGTACGATCGTTTACCCGCGGTAACGCAAGGGTTGCGAAATAATTCATGCCTAATAAGCTCGAAGTTCGCCACCTGCGCGCCTCCTTTAACAAAAACGAGGTTCTCCACGATATCAGCGTGGCCTTTGACGAAAAGCGGGTGTCGGCGATGATCGGCCCCTCTGGATGCGGCAAGTCAACGCTCATCCGGTGCCTCAACCGGATGCATGAGGTTGTGCCAGGCGCCGCTTGCACCGGCGAAGTCCTGCTCGATGGCGATAATATCTATTCGCCTGACGTCGATCCGGTACAGGTTCGGCGGCGCATCGGGATGGTCTTCCAGAAGCCTACGCCATTTCCCACGATGTCGGTCGAGGACAACGTTGCCGCAGGTCTAAAACTCAACGGCGTCTCGCTTTCGCGCGCCGATCGCGACCGGCTGGTCGAAAAAAGCCTGCGGCAGGCAGCTTTGTGGGATGAGGTGAAGGACCATCTCAAGCGGCCAGGCGCGGGACTCTCGGGTGGGCAGCAGCAGCGGTTATGCATCGCGCGTGCGATTGCAGTCGAGCCGGAAATACTCCTGATGGACGAGCCATGTTCGGCGCTTGACCCGATATCCACGGCTCGCATCGAAGAGCTGCTGCTTGAACTGAAATCCGGCTATACAATCGTGATAGTTACGCACAATATGCAGCAGGCGGCGCGATGCTCCGATTACACCGCCTTTATGTACACTGGCAATTTAATAGAGTTCGGCGAGACCAGGCAGATTTTCACTACGCCCGCCAAACGCGAGACGGAAGATTACATCACTGGACGGTTCGGCTAAGCGCCGGGAGTAGTAAATGGAAATTTCTCAGCCCCAGCATACCAACCGTCAATATGAAGAGGATTTGCGCGGCCTGCGCGCCGGCCTTCTCAGGATGGGCGGGATGGTGGAACGGCAGATTGTCGAAGCCGTCGAGTCATTGGTGAATCGCAATACCGAACAGGCCCGCGAGACCATCCAGGGCGATGTCGAGGTTAACCGGCTCGACACCGAGATGGACCAACGCTGTATCAGCCTGCTCGCGCTCCATCAGCCGACCGCCAGCGACCTGCGCTTTATCACGACAGGGCTTAAGATTACGACCGATCTCGAACGGATCGGCGACAATGCGGTCAACATTTGTGAACGTGCAATCGAGCTTAATACTGAGCCACAGCTCAAGCCCTATATCGACATTCCGCGGATGGCCGATATCGCCCAGACCATGGTCAAGGATGCCCTCGATGCCTTCATGCGCGGTGATATCGAACTCGCCGCTGAAGTCATCGCCCGCGACGATGACGTGGATCAGCTTAACTACCAGACCTATCGCGAATTACTAAGCTATATGGTGGAAGATCCGCAGACGATCCCGCGCGCTACCAAGATCCTGTTTATCTCAAAGTATCTCGAACGGATTGCCGATCATGCCACTAATATTGCTGAAATGGTCGTTTATATGGTCAAGGGCCGGTCGATTAAACATATGGATAAGCACAGAGCATGAATCAGGCAGCAGAGCCCAATCGTGAGCGGATCCGCCAGAAAATCCTCGTGGTCGAGGACGAAGGCGATATCCGCGAATTGCTCCGTTATAACCTGGTGCAGGAAGGCTTCGCGGTCGAGGAAGCAGCCGACGGCGCCGAGGCGCTCGATCGTATTGCCCGCCGTGCCCCTGATCTCCTCGTGCTCGATTTGATGCTGCCGCGGATGTCGGGACTTGAGCTTTGCCGCCGGATGCGCTCTGCCACCGAGACCGCGCGCTTGCCGATCCTGGTAGTAACCGCCAAGGGCGCCGAAGTCGATCGCATCCTCGGCCTGGAAATGGGCGCCGATGACTACGTTGTCAAGCCGTTCAGCCCGCGGGAGGTGGTCGCGCGCGTAAAGGCACTCTTGCGCCGCACGGGTGCCTCAACCGAACCAGTCGCGCCCGGAACTTACGAGCACGGGCGCCTCAAAATCGATTTCGGGACTTACGAAGTCTTTGTAGACGGCGTCCGCAAAGACCTAGCGTTGCGCGAGTTCGAACTGTTGCGCTTCTTCGCTCAGCATCCGATGCGCGTCTACAGCCGCGAGCAACTGCTCGACCTGGTTTGGGGACGCGACACTTTCGTTGAGCCTCGCACGGTTGACGTGCACGTCCGCAGGTTACGCCAGCAAGTCGAACGTGACGACGCCAAGCCGGAGCTAATCCTGACTGTGCGCAGCGTCGGCTATCGTTTTAATCCCGACGCCCTGGAGTAACGACGGCAAGGCTCTTCACATTAATTACGCTGAGCCTGCTGCCGCTTGCGGCGGTTCTGATTCTGGCCTCGGCGCATCATGGCATATCCCTGGCGCTCAGTGGAGGCGCCATCGGCGTAAGCCTTGCGATCGCGCTTGCAGTCACTGCCGGCATTATCCGCGAATGGTCCCGCCGCGCTGAACGGCTCCAGGATATTGCAGGCTCACTTGCAGAGCATCGCGCACCCTCCCATGTAATCGGCGCCGAGCGCGATCCGATGAGTCTGGCCGAGCGCCGTTTGCTTGAAACTGCCGACGCACTGGTCGTGCAATTCGATGCACTCGAAGAGCAGCGCGAGGAATTCGAGGCCATCCTGCGCAGCATGACCGAGGCGGTCGTTGTGACCGGTGCGCGCGGTGAGGTTGTGCTGATGAACGGTGCGGCGCGGCAGCTTTTTGGCCTCGCGCCCGGCGCTGGCCACACTGGGCGCGAGTTCGTCGAACTGTGCCGCGACCCGCGCCTGCAGGAGTTCGTCGCGCGCGCCACCGTCGGCGAAGGCGGCGTGCTGAACGGTGAATTTGCGATTCAAACCCCTGCTGCACGCCATCTTGAGGTTAGTGCTGCTCCCGTACGTCATGGCGGCGCGGCGGCGCGCGTCCTGGTCTTCCATGACATCACGCGCCTCAAGCTCTATGAAACTGCCCGCACCGACTTTATCGCGAATCTGACCCATGAACTGCGCACCCCGCTCAGTGCCTTATGCGGCTATGCGGAGACGCTCTCCCGCGGTGTCGACGACCGTGAAACCGAACGCCGCTTCCTTGCAATTATCGATCGTCAGGCGCAGCGGCTCGCGCGCCTGATAGACGACCTGATATCACTCTCTGACCTTGAGCGTGGACTAACACCGCTCAAACTGGAATCAATCGAGCCGTCCGAGCTGGCGGCCGAGATTGTTGATTTGGTCGGCGAGCGGGCGCGGCGTGCCGAAATCGAGCTTGAATTGCGCTGCGCCGAAACGCTTCCGTCGATCCAGGCCGACCACGATCGGATGCAGCAAGTATTGCTCAATCTGCTCGACAATGCGCTCAAATACACTCCGCGCGGTGGACGCGTTACCACCGAAGTCCTCGCCCTGTCTGGCGGAACGAATGGCAGCAGAGATCGTCCCGGGGTCGCTTTCAAAGTGATTGATACCGGAGAGGGGGTTCCAGCTGCTGATATTCCGCGCCTTACGGAACGTTTCTACCGTGTAGATCGCGCCCGCTCGCGCGAGTTGGGTGGCACCGGCCTCGGGCTGGCTATCGTCAAGCATATCCTCCAGATGCATCAAGGAACGCTGGCTATCGAAAGCCGTCTGCGTGAGGGCACCACCGTCACGATATGGCTGCCGGCGGCACTCCTATAGCGGCGCTCCATCTTGCAGGCGTGTCGGCGATATGGAACAGTCATAAATTCCCGCGCGCCCTTAGCTCAGCGGATTAGAGCGGATGACTACGGATCATCAGGCCGGGGGTTCAAATCCCTCAGGGCGCGCCAATAAAATCAATCATCCGCACCTCGAAGTTCAATTAATCCTGCTTTCGAAGCGGCTCACGCAAGAGAGGCTACGAATGTGATGGTGCGGCGCCTCCGTGGCCAAGCGAGCCTGAGATTTTCTGCGTGAGCCGGCGGCGATGATGCAGGAACCATAACCGCAGGCGGTCGAGATATAGATAGATTACCGGCGTGGTATAGAGCGTCAGCAACTGGCTTACCAGCAAGCCGCCAACTATCGCGATTCCCAGAGGCTGCCGTAACTCCGATCCCGTCCCGCCGCCCACTGCTAGCGGAAGCCCGCCGAGCATCGCCGCCATCGTAGTCATCATGATTGGCCGGAAACGCAGTGTGCATGCCTCATAAATCGCATCGGCGGAGTTCTTGCCTTCATTACGCTCGGCGGCGAGCGCAAAGTCGATCATCATAATCGCGTTTTTCTTGACGATACCGATAAGCAGTACAATCCCGATCAAGGCTATAATCGTCAGATCGATATGGAAAAGCATCAGCGCCAGCAAGGCGCCTACGCCCGCTGACGGCAGCGTCGATAAAATCGTGATCGGATGAACATAACTCTCATAGAGAATACCCAGTACAATATATACTGCGCCGAGTGCCGCCAGGATCAGAAATGACTCATTCGCCAGCGAGGCCTCGAAAGCCTGCGCTGTTCCTTGAAAGCTGCCGATAATATCAGACGGCAGGCCAATCGAACGCTCGGCATCATTTATCGCGTTCACGGCCTGGCCAAGTGAAACGCCTGGCGCCAGGTTGAAAGCGATTGTGACGGCGGGGAATTGTCCCTGGTGATTCACTTCCAGCGGAGCAGTGGAAGTACCGAAATGGCAGAAGCTGCTGAGCTTGATCTGTGCGCCAGTGGGCGATTGAACGTCGATCTGCCTGAGCGTTGCAGGGTCTTGCCAGTACTGCGGTGCGACTTCCTCGACCACATGATACTGATTCAGCGGCCTGTACATGGTAGAGACCTGCCGCTGGCCGAAAGCATCATAGAGCGTATTGTCGATTAGCTGCTGGTTCAGTCCGAGCCGTGCGGCTGTATCGCGATCCACCACCACGTCCGATTCGAGGCCGTGATTTTCCTGATCGCTATTCACATCAGTTATTATTCGCATCGAGCCCAATTTCTTGAGCAGCCTGGGTCCCCACTTGTTCAATTCGTCGAGATTTTCACCTTGCAAGGTATATTGATATTCGGCGTTGGCCGAGCGGCCACCGACGCGCAGGTCTTGCGTAGCCTGAAGATATAGCGCCGCGCCGGGTATTCTGGCAGTTGCCTTTCGCAGGCGTGCGATAACTCCTTGCGCGCTGATTCCTCTCTGATCGAGCGGCTTAAGCGCGATAAACATACGGGCGGAATTCATTGCGCCGGCCGTCGAGCCCGCGAATCCGATAACGTGATCCACTGCCGGATCTTTTTTTATCGTATCGACGAATTCAGTAAGCATTTTCCGCATGTTCTGAAAGGATATGTCCTGATCGGCCATTATTGCACCCATCAGCCGGCCGGTATCCTGTTCAGGAAAAAAGCCTTTAGGAATGATCATGAATAAGTAGATGTTGAGTGCCAGGGTTGCCAGTGCAATGGCTAACACTATCGGCGCATGACGCAGTACCCACCTGAGGCTGGATTCATAATGAGTTAGTGCCCAATCGAATGCGCGCTCGCCCATGTTATAAAGGCGTCCGTGTCCGCGGGAGTCGTGTGATCGCAGAAGCTTCGCGCACATCATTGGCGTGGTTGTGAGCGAGATAGCCATTGATACCACGATCGCGGTGGATAAAGTGACCGCGAATTCACGGAACAGCCGGCCCACAATTCCGCCCATCAATAGAATCGGTATGAAAACCGCAACTAATGAAATGCTTATCGAAAGTACAGTGAAGCCAATCTCGGCGGCGCCTTTGATCGCCGCCTGGTAGGCCCCCATGCCCTGATCGCGATAACGGGTGATATTTTCGATCACCACGATCGCGTCGTCGACCACGAATCCGGTCGAGATCGTCAGCGCCATCAGCGATAGATTATCGAGGCTGTAGCCCAGCAGGTACATCACGCCGAACGTGCCGACAAGAGAGAGCGGAACGACGATACCAGGAATAACTGTTGCGCGCAGATCGCGCAGAAATGCAAAAACCACCAGTACGACCAGCGCGATTGATATCAGCAGGGTGATTTCAACATCGCTGACGGAGGCGCGGATCGTCGTGGTCCGGTCCAGCACCACAGACAAATTGATCGCGGGTGAAATGCTCGCTTGCAGCGCCGGCATCGACGCGAGGACATTATCTACGGTACTTATAATGTTGGCGCCCGGCTGGCGAAAGATGATCAGGTTAATCGCTCGTTTTCCGTCTACCAGCCCGATATTGCGTATGTCCTGAACGGAATCCACCACATCGCCAAGACTGGATAACTGGACCGGCGCGCCATTGTGGTAAGTTACTATAAGCGGTTTATACAGGTCGGCCTTAAGTAACTGGTCGGTGGTGCTGATAGTCCAGGTATGATTATTCCCCGAAAACTCTCCTTTCGGGCTATTGACGTTTGCATCGCTCAGAACGGTGCGGATCTGCTCCAGCCCGATGCCATACTTGTTGAGCGTGTTGGGGTTTAATTCAACTCGCACGGCCGGCAGCGCGCCGCCGCCGACTATGACCTGGCCGACCCCCGGCATCTGCGAAAGCTTCTGCGCGAGGATCGAGTCGGCGGCATCGTATATCTGGCCCATCTTCAGGCTATCAGAAGTGAGCGCAATAATAAGAATCGGCGCATCCGCAGGGTTTACTTTGCGATAAGTAGGATTACTTTGCAGCGTGGTCGGCAACTGGCTTCGCGCGGCGTTGATAGCGGCTTCCACGTCACGCGCAGCAGCATCGATATTCCGGTTGAGGCTGAACTGAAGAACGACATTAGTCGTGCCGAGCGAACTGGTGGAAGTAAGTTCAGTAAGCGATGCGATCCGGCCAAACTGCCGCTCCAGCGGTGTCGCCACCGAGGACGCCATCGTTTCGGGACTGCCGCCGGGAAGCAGCGCCTGAACCTGGATTGTCGGGAAATCAACCTGAGGCAGGGGCGCGACGGGCAATAGCCGGAAAGCTACGATGCCCGCCAGCGCTATCGCGATCGTCAGAAGCGTGGTTCCGACCGAGTTGCGAATGAAGGGTTCGGAAATGCTCATGATGCGCTGGCTGGAACCGAGCCCGGATACTCCGATTTGCTTCGATGTCCGGCGGCGCGCGCCGCCAATCTTTCGAAAGCGAGGAAGATCACCGGCGTTGTATAGAGCGTGAGAACCTGGCTGATCAGCAATCCCCCAACAATCGCGATGCCGAGCGGACGCCGCAACTCGGAGCCCGTTCCACTGCCCAGCGCAAGCGGTAACGCGCCGAGCAATGCCGCCATAGTTGTCATCATGATCGGCCGGAAGCGCAAGAGTGACGCTTCGTAAATAGCTTCACGCGGGTTCTTACCCTCTTTCCGTTGAGCCTCGAGCGCGAAGTCGATCATCATGATCGCATTCTTCTTGACAATACCGATCAGCAGGATGATTCCGATCAGCGAGATGACATTGAGGTTGTCACCGCAAAGCATCAGTGCGAGCAGCGCCCCGACGCCAGCCGAAGGCAGCGTCGAGAGGATCGTTATCGGATGGATATAGCTCTCATAGAGGACCCCCAGAACGATATATACCGTTACCAGCGCCGCAAGTATCAACAGAGGCTCATTTTTGAGTGAAGCTTGAAATGCAGCCGCACTGCCCTGAAAAGCGGTCTCAATACTGCGCGGCATATCGATCGATTTTATCGTGTCATTAATCGCATCGACTGCGTCACCGAGTGAATATCCGGGAGCGGCATTAAAGGAGACGGTTACGGCAGGAAATTGTCCTTGATGGTTTACCACTAGCGGCGTGGTTTGTGGAACAAAATGAGTAAACGCTCCAAGCGGTATCGGGTCGCCGTTCGCCGCCGGCAGATAGATATCATCGAGCGACTTAGGGCTTTTTTGATATTTGGGATCTACCTCTAGCACCACATGGTACTGGTTCAACTGAGTGAATATCGTGGAAATCTGCCGCTGGCCGAAACCATCATATAACGTGGCGTCGATAGTTTGTGGCGTCAGGCCGAGCCGTCCTGCCGTCAGCCGGTCAATCACTAGTTGCGCATTCAGGCCGCCGTTCTGCTGATCGGTGGAAATGTCCTCCAGCTCAGGAAGAGTCTTGAGCCGATCAATTAAATTCGCAGTCCAGATATTCAGTTCTCCGGTATTTGGATCTTCGAGGCTGAACTGATATTGGGCAGGGCTTATGCGATCATCAATAGTAAGATCCTGAACCGGCTGCAGATTGACTGACGTGCCTTTGACCGCGGCTAGCTGATCTCGCATCCGTGCGATTATATCGCTGATATTGCCGTCGTTGCCGCGCTCGCCGAGCGGTTTCAGGTTGATTAGAAAGCGGCCGCTGTTGACGGTCGTATTGGTGCCGTCGATGCCCACGAAGGAGGATAGGCTTTCGACCGCGGGGTCCTTAAGCATGATTGCGGCAAGCTGCTCCTGCTTGCGGGCCATTGCCGGAAACGAAATATCATCGGCGGCCTGGGAAGTTGCCTGGATTACGCCAGTATCCTGCACCGGGAAAAAGCCCTTGGGCACAACAGTATATAGAACGATTGTCAGGATCAGAGTGCCAATCGCGGCTAATAGTGTAATATCCTCGTGCCTAAGTACCCACCGAAGCGTGCTTCCATAGCGCTCGATGACCGACTCGAACGCTGATTCACTGACCCGGTAAAAGCGCCCGCGCTGAGCCTCAGGCTTATGGCGCAGCAGCCGCGAGCACATCATGGGAGTAAGCGTGAGGGAGACGATCGCGGAAACCAGGATAGTCACTGCGAGCGTGATTGCAAATTCGCGGAACAGGCGGCCGACGATGTCGCCCATGAAAAGCAGCGGAATCAGCACAGCGATCAGCGAGACCGTTAATGACACAATCGTAAAGCCGATTTGCTCCGAGCCCTTGAGCGCAGCCACAAGAGGCGAGTCGCCCTGCTCGACGAAGCGTGTGATATTTTCGATCATCACGATGGCGTCGTCGACCACGAATCCGGTCGAGATCGTCAGCGCCATCAGGGAGAGATTGTCAAGGCTGTACCCCAGCAGATACATCACGCCGAAGGTGCCGAACAACGACAGTGGTACGGCGACGCTTGGAATGATGGTTGCGGAGAGATTTCTCAGAAAGAGGAAAATGACCATCACTACCAGCGCGATAGTCAGCAGTAATTCGAACTCAACGTCTTTGACTGAAGCGCGAATCGTAACCGTGCGATCAGTCAGCACCACCACTTTCACCGAGGACGGCAAGAGCGACTGTAACTGCGGCAGAATCGCCTTGACGCGATCGGCCACCGCAATGATATTGGCTCCGGGTTGGCGCTGGATATTCAGAATCACCGCAGGAGTCATATTCATCCACGCCGCTTGCTTCACGTTCTCGGCACCGTCGATGACGTTGGCGACGTCGGAAAGCCGGACCGGTGCGCCATTGCTGTATGCGACGATTAATGGCTTGTAGTCCTTGGCGGTAAGCAACTGGTCATTGTCACCGATAGTGTATGCGAGGCGTGGTCCGTCGAAGTTGCCTTTGGCCTCGTCCACGTTGGCATCGGCAATGGCGGTGCGTATCTGTTCAAGTCCGATGCCATACGAAGAGAGAGCGGTGGGATTGACCTGGACACGAACGGCTGGCTTCTGTCCGCCACCAATACTCACTAAGCCAACGCCGGCCACCTGGGAAATCTTCGGGCCGAGCCGGGTATCTGCGAAATCCTCGACCTGGGATAATGGCATCGTAGTGGAAGTGAGCGCGAGAGTCAGGATCGGTGCGTCAGCCGGATTGACCTTGCTGTAAATCGGCGGAGTGGGTAAGTCCGCCGGCAGATAGGTGGACGCTGCATTAATAGCCGCTTGTACTTCCTGTTCGGCGACATCAATATCGAGGCTTAGATCAAACTCCAGCGTGATGACTGAACAACCGAACGAACTGCTCGAGGTCATCTGCTTGAGCCCGGGAATCTGGCCGAACTGCTGTTCCAAGGGAGCGGTTACACCGGAAGCAGTGACGTCCGGACTGGCGCCCGGGTAGAAGGTCAGCACCTGGATTGTGGGATAATCCACCTCCGGCAGGGTTGATACAGGCAATTCCTGATAGGCGACGATACCAGCCAGCATTATCGCCACCATCAGCAGGGACGTCGCGACCGGACGCTGGATAAAAAGGCGTGACGGGTTCACTGGCTATTTTCAGATGTAGTGTTTTGGGCCATCTGCAGTACGACCTTCGTCCCTTGATGCAAGCGATCAAGCCCATTGGTGACAACGACTTCACCGGCTGAGAGGCCTTTGTTAATTGCCACCAGTCCGCCTTCGGTACTGCCGGGCGTTACCGTGCGCGCTTCCACGCTGTGGCTGGAATTAACCACATAAACGAAGGTTCCCTGGGGATTATGCTGTAGCGCGGCAACCGGGATCAAAACCGCATGCGGCTGGGTGCTGACCAGCATCCGCACATTCACAAATTGATTCGGGAATAACTTGCCGTCGCTATTGTTGAATAGTGCCTTGAATTCGATAGTGCCCGTGCTTTGACTGATCTGGCTGTTGAGCGCTAGCAGCTGGCCGGACGATATCATCTTATTGAAACTTCGATCGTAGGCCTGAACCGGCAATTTGGGATTGGCGCGCATCGCGCTCAGCACTTCTTCGAGGTTATCCTCGGGAATGGAAAAAGTGACTGCGATCGGCTGCACTTGCGTAATCACTGCGAGGCCGGTGCTGGTCGGCTGAACGTAATTGCCTGGATCGACTATGCGCAAGCCGATTCGCCCATCGATCGGAGAGGTTATCCGGCAGTAGATGAGATCGAGCTTGGCCGTGTCGAGCGTTGCCTGGTCACTCATCAGCGTTGCTTGATCCTCTTTGACGGTCGCGGCCTCCTGGTCGTATTCCTGCCGAGCGATTACCTGCCGTTCGACCAGAACCCGGTAGCGGCTGAGGGTAAGAGAGTCGATCTGTAGTGTTGCGCGGTCCTTCGCAAGCTGCCCCATGGCCTGTTCCAGTTGAACCTGATACGGCCGCGGGTCGATTTGAATCAGGAATTGGCCTTTTTTTACAAACTGCCCTTCCTTGAACCCAACTTGCATTACCTCGCCAGCAATCCGCGGTATCAGCGTAACCGTGTAAAAGGCCGTCACCGATCCGAGCGCTGTAAGATAGTGATTTAGGTCGCCGATTTGGGCAGTGGCTACTTCAACCGGAATGCTGTGCTGATGACCGGCGGAGGTCTCTGCCGCGGGAGCGCGGCCGCCGATGCGGCCCATGACGAAGTAGGCGCCAGCTGCGATCATCACTACGAGCACTAGCCAGAACCACCGGCGCGACATCGTAACCGGACGATCCATTTCGGTGGATTGCCGTTCGGTTGGCGATGTGTCCAAGTTCATCAAATACCTCCAGTTCCCTGCCTCGTGGCGACCGACCCAGCTAATTCTATGCCTATCTTAGGAAGGACGAAGACGTAGCCCGACGGTTACGATCGCGAAGCTAACGAACGTCTATTCACGGGGAGAAATAAAACCGGTATTCACGGGGTGAGATAAACCGGGCCGCAAAGCCCGGGGCCAATCAAGGCGCGAACCTGAGCGAGTATCATCTCAATTGTGGACGTACTAGTCCAGATATAGTCAGCCAGCGCGCGCCACGGCCTCAGGCCGCTTGGATTTATTCGGCGAGCGGCATCGTTGTTTCGCAACCTTAGTCTTCTTCCCAGCGTCAACCAAATGAACCATGCACTCGTCTGGTGAAGCAGAACAGTGACCAAGCAGCCAATTCCGTTGTATAGCGGCAATTATGAACATGCGGACCATGACGCGATTTTTCGCAGGCATCGCCCGCGCATCCTCGGTCTTTGCCGGCTAATGCTGCGTGAGAATGAAGAAGCGGAGGACGTCACCC
>DATJUF010000201.1:0-4186 GCA_035502655.1 Binataceae bacterium (SeqCode) | reverse complement strand
GGCCGGAGGCAAGCACAGCGGCTGCTTGACGGTCCCGGCGAGTAGCCATATGGCCGGCTGCAATAAAGCTACGAGACACCGTATCGAAAAGTTCGGCGGAATCAAGAACGGCTGGACTTTCGCCAGTTGGGGTTTGCACTGTTCCGATACCTCCGGTGAGCAGCACCATGGCGCGCATTTGCGACGGGGGCTTGATTGAGTTTGAGTGGGAGGTTACCGATGATTTCTGCCCATCGTTAGGCTTCGGAGTGGCCGCGTACGCCGCGCAACATGCACAGTTCAGTAACAGAATCGTGAACACCCAGCAGATCCTGCTTCGGCTGTCCCGCGCGATCACAAAAGTGCCTCTCGTGTCGCAGTCGCTCTGGAAGCCTGATCGTGGCGTGCGGTATTAACCTGCGCCCATGCCTCTTCCTTCGCGCTGATCTCGAGCGGCAAGCCGCGCGTCTCATCGATAAAAAGACCGAAGAGGATAGCACTCC
The DNA here is from genome assembly GCA_035502655.1 of Binataceae bacterium (SeqCode). Taxonomy (GTDB): domain Bacteria; phylum Desulfobacterota; class Binatia; order Binatales; family Binataceae; genus DATJUF01. The sequence goes on along the minus strand of DATJUF010000201.1, from coordinate 3,704 downwards.
CAAAACCCAAAAAGGCCATATACCGTATGACTACCGCCAAGCCGAACGGTCCAGTCAAGGCTGCGATTATGGCCTGCGCGACCACCGCGAAGATCGCGCCAGAGATCATCTGCCAGCCGATCATCGTCGTCCGCAGGGCGGCCGGAAAGAGTTCCGTGGCGGCCGAGTTGGCGCCTACCGTCATGACCCCAGAGGCCGCCTTAAACCAGCAGTACGCGGCCAGCAGCCATGCCAGAGGCCATCCGAATGATTGAGGGGGGCCGAAATAGAAGGCGATCGCTCCCAGCCATGCCGCGCCACCGATATACATGACGGTTGGTACACGCCCGAGGCGCTCTGACGTCCACGCGCCAGCCGGAAATCCGGCCATCCCGACGCACATTCCAATAACGACGATCGTGCTGGACTTTTCCGGCGAGAGTCCGATGATCGAAACCGCCTCGAAGTAAAGCCACCCGTTGACTGCGGTGCCTGCGATTGTATCGAGGGCGGCGCATGCCAGGAGCGTAAGTGCGCGGCGCCGGTAGAGCGGATGCAGAATGTCGTAAAAGTGGCTGTCCTTAACCCCGCCGGCCTTTGTTGCGTGATGCCATCCTGGATCGTCCGGGAGCATTCGCGCTACTGGTATAACCAAGCCAATACCGGCAACGCATGGTGCCAGCAGCCAGCGCCACGAATAGTCCCATTTCAGTAGAAATGGGACCAAAATATAGGCAAGTACTCCTCCAATGGCGCTGGCCAAGGCGGCGAAGGCTTGCCCTCGCGCCCGTTTCTCGACTGGAAGCTCTTCTGCCAGAACCACAATCGCAGACGAAACTGAACCACCGAGCATAGCCGCGATCAATATCTCGAAAAGGGCGAACAGCGGTGCACGATAAGAACAGGCCGCGGCAGCCGCCATCAGCGGAGAAAGTACGAGCGTCGCTAGAATAATACGGCGCCGTCCGATGCGGTCAGCCAGGCGAGCCAGCAATAGCGACCCGAATGCTGAGACTGACATCCAGGCGAACAGTTTGGCCAGACTCGCCGCATCGAGCGAGAAACTCTTCGCTATCCATGGAGCCGCGACACCAGTTATAGATAGGGTATAACCTTGATACACTAAAAGCAGAACGATCGCGGTTATGATCATCCGGGACGAGTTGCCAGAGTTAACGCTCCGGCTATTCACGATACAGCAGTTGGGCTGGAACGAGCGCAGCTCTTTGGGCTCGATAGCCGGTCAAAGTTATTGGAGTCGCTGACGCGATCGGCCGCGTTATTCATGACCTTAGGTTCTAATTTAGGCAAATCCGTGACCATTCAACAAAGCTCGCAAAAGCTCGCACCATAATTCACCAATGATTGCTCCCTAATAATTCTCTAGCTGGGTGGCCTATTGGTTGCTCAAGCTAAATCGTCAATTGGCCGTTTCATTTTATCACTCGCTTGCAAATCGATAATGAGTAGGAAGTCTGAAAAAATTTCAAAGCGGCCGCTGGTGCGTTTCCTGATATGCATCAAGCCAAATTTGCGTTTCGTGGTCGGCGCAGCTCTGATGGGGATAGGAAAGTTTACCCTCCCTTTGCTGTTTCCGTTGGCTTTCAAGTTCATCATCGACGTGATCCTGATGAAGCATTCCGCCGGAAACGACAAGGTTGACTGGCTATTCGACGTTTATTGCAGGCACGTAATCACGCTTTTTCATCGAAACCCCACCGGTGAAATGAAACTTATGGTAGTGAGCCTCTCACTCCTCGTCTTGTATGCCGTACAGTCAGTAGCCAGCTATTACCGGAACTATTGGGGCGGTATCGCAGGCAATCAGTTAATTTTTGGACTGCAGCTCGATTTATTCGCCCATCTCCAGGAGTTGGCGCATTCTTACTTCGACCGCAATCCCTCAGGAGCTGTGGTTTCCCGCATCCTCAATGATGTGACGCAAGCGCACGAGTTGGTCAGTTCTGCACTGATCGACGTGTGGATGGATGCAATATCCTTGTGTTTTGTGGTGTTTGCTCTAGTTGCGATGAATTGGGAACTGGCTTTAGTAGCGCTGGCGATCGCACCAATTTGGGTGATCTTTGTGCGCTACTTTGCGCCACGGATAAAAGCCGTCAGCCATCAGATGCAAGAGGCCGTCGAGAATATCAGTGGCGAGGTTCATGAACGCGTCGTGGGCGTAGCAACTGTCAAATCCTTCGGGCGCGAGGAAGACGAGGTGCGCCAATTCAGGGACCGGGCTGATGAGTTGTACGAACAAACGATTACAAAGGTAAAACTTGCGGCTGGGCAGGAAATGCTGATCCAGCTGCTCACTCGCAGCGCACCCATCGCCGTAATCTGGGTGGGAGCGGTGATGATTCTGCATGGCCAGATGACCCTCGGAACCATGGTCGCTTTTTTCACGTACCTGGGATTCCTTTATCTCCCTCTCGAGCGGTTCTCGCAGCTTTCTGTGATCGTTTCCGCCTCAACGGCTGCCATTGAGCGGATTTTCAGCTTTTTGGATATCAAACCTGAGATTACTGATCATCCATTAGCGCGGCCATTCCATGTGCGCATTGGATCAGTGGCTTTCGAACACGTCAGCTTTGCCTATCGGCCACATGATTCTTCAGCAAGCAATGGCAATGGCGCTGGTGCTATGCGTGAAGTTTTAAGGGATGTCAATCTCGCTGTCGCAGGCGGACAGCGGGTCGCATTGGTCGGACGATCCGGCGCGGGCAAGACGACGTTGGCGAATCTTATTCCGCGGTTTTACGATCCGACAGCCGGCCGTGTTTTAATTGACGGCAGGGACGCTCGCCATTACACGCTGAAATCATTGCGCGCCAGCATCAGTATTGTAACGCAGGAGGCACTTCTGTTCAGTACCAGCATTCGCGATAACTTGCGTTACGCGCGGCCGAATGCGACTCGCAGGATGCTGTGGGAAGCGCTTGAACTTGCTAATTTGCGGGATTTTGTTGAGCAGTTGCCGGCTGGAATCAATACTATTATCGGAGAACGGGGCGTTAAAATCTCTGGCGGGCAGCGTCAACGGCTGGCTCTTGCGCGGGCATTTCTTAAAGATGCATTGATAGTCATTCTCGACGAGGCCACCTCGGCGGTTGATTCGGAGGCAGAGAACCAAATTCATGCCGCGATTGAGCGCTTGATGCGAAATCGGACGGTGTTTCTGATCGCACACCGATTGCGGAGCGCCATGAATGCCGATCTCATTGTAGTGCTTGAAGACGGCTCAATAGTTGAAACCGGGGCGCACGATCAATTGGTACGGCGCCACAATGGAGTGTACGCCCAACTATTTCGTGAGCAGGCACACGGGCTGAGCCTGGATGTACCCGATAATGTCCGAACCAACATACCCCGATAAAATCTTCGATGCGGCGAGTTGGAATGATCGTCGAAAAGTACATGGGACGGACGGCCTGTTTCGAGGTCACGAAAAGCCCAATGATTCCATGACTTTAGGGCGGTCATCAGCCCCGCGGTACCCGGTTACGATTAGGGCTGTGGATGCGAGTGCTTCAAGCGCCGGCGGCGGTGTCAACGTGGCGTAAAGCGGCTACATCGCAGTAGGCGGCGGTACTGGCCGGGACATTGCCAGGCAGGCATGATCAAGAAAGTGCTGGCGGCGCGCGGCGCGGATGGAGACGGCTTAAGCAGCCGGTCGATCGCGCGCTGGCTCGACAAATATAAGGCGGAGCAGACGCTACGCC
>DATJUF010000200.1:0-4744 GCA_035502655.1 Binataceae bacterium (SeqCode) | reverse complement strand
GGCGCGGCGCCAAGTCTGGAGCGCGATATCAGCCCTATAGAGCGTTTCGTCAGACGGATACCATATACTCAAATACGCTTGCACGAAGTTCCGTATCGCAGCGTAGACCTTGAGCCCGTATTCTTTGTACGGCCAGAAGGGCAGCGTGCAATTGGCGCCCGCCAGGCCTCTCCTCGCGAGATCGGCCTCAATACCTCCATGCGTTCGCAGATCCCAGGTGCTGAACGCGTCCACAGTCACTTTGACCAGGGTTTCGATCTTGGCCGCGAAGTTTGAGTCCACCGGGCCGCCAGGGTTTATCAAGTTTTTGATAGCGTCGTTATTGGTCGCGACCATGAACTTGAAGTGGGGGCGAAGCAGCCGTCCAACCGGGTGCCACAGCGGCAGATTTCGATACGTGGCCAGAGCATAACGCTCCATGGCCATATGGCAGCGGCTCAGATGGGTGCCAAGCTCATGATAATTTGCAGCCGCAGTGAGCATCGCGCGCTTGGCGAATTCCCACTCTGCCGCGCCGCTGACCGGGGTGGCAAACGTTCCGCTGGATTTATCGGCGATCGCTATCGGCAGGAGCCTGGGCTCGGCCCCGATGTTTTCGGAACTGGCTGGAATGACTATGAAAACGGCGTGCGGCCAGGAGGCAAAACGCGGCGGGCTTGTTACATGAGAGTACTTGCTGAAATCGATGTGAAACACTCGGCGCTCTGCCAGCGCCTGATCGAAGTCCAGCGGGGCTCTTCCATACGTCTGCACCTTGCGTCCCCCCGGTTGCTTGAACGACAGCGGCGGAGGGAGCTGGCTATCGTCAGTGACGAGCTCCAGCGTCGTTGGGTCCGGCCCTCTCAAAAAGAACCGGCCGAACAAATTGTCGTCTTTGTAAAGCTCTGGGATTGCTCCGAGCGGGGTCGGCAATGCGAAAAAGAAATCAGTAAACACTTCTAACAGGTCGGCCTTCCAGCGGAGAAAGTCGGCCAGGAACTTAGCGAAATCGAAGTTTGCGTCCCGCAGGGTAGCGTAACTGAAAATTCCTCCATCATTTCGATCATCTGGTGGATCCACCGCTAGTGGAATCACGCCTTGGTAGAAATAATGGTTGTAATAGTCCGGCTTGATATCCGCCTTCCAGGCCTGGTACTTCGCCGGGTCCAAGTCACTTCGCGGTGCCCAAGGCCCATCCCCACCAGGTGGATAAACTGCTTCTCGTGGTTCCGCCATGCCGTAACCTCCCTAATTTGTCCGGCTCGTTGCAGAGTTAACCTGGGGGTGCGTTGATACCTACACGGCTTCAGGCCAGTGGTGCACTGGCGATGCGCCAGCCGCCAAGTAAGGGGTTAGTCACAAACGTGAATGCAAGTCCGGTCACGTTCACTCCCGCCTTTGCCTCGGGCGGTACGCAGGACGCTGGACTCGGCAATTGCCGTTGCTCTAGGCTGCCATATGCCGATGATTTTGATGAGCGCCCCCGCGTCAAGCCGAAGAATGCCACTAAAAATATAGTTTTACTGTTACGCTTGAGTACACGAAATTGTACGGAGGTTGCAAACGAATATCCAAATGCAACAAAATGTAGCTGTAAACTGTTGAGAATTCCCCAGGGATGCTTTGGCCGCTTTCTGGCTGCTAGCTCACAAGCACCGTGCTGGCAGAGTTAAGCTCCCGGCGGTACGATCGCGATCTTGCCTGCGATCGTATTCGTCTCCATCAGGTCTTGCGCCTTAGCCATATCCATCAGCGGCAGTACCTTACCAACCACCGGCTTAATCTCCCCGCCCTGGACGAAACGCATCGCGTCGATCAGCTCGCCCTTGTTGCCGAGATGCGATCCCAGGTAATTCTGCTGCTTGTTCCAAAGCAGCCGGATATCCAGATGCGCGTCGAAACCGGAGGTTGCCCCGCAGGTGACAATCGTCCCGCCCCATTTGAGGCATTGCATCGAGATCGGCCAGGTATCGGCGCCCGTGTGCTCGAAAACGATATCGGCGCGATGGCTGCCGGTAATCTTCCGTACCTCCTGAAAAATATCGTGCTTCTTGCGATCTAGCAGGTATTCGGCCCCGAGCCGCCCGCATAGTTCCAGCTTGTCGTCGCTCGAAGCCACCGCAATCGGATGGGCATTGAACAGTTTCGCGATCTGAATCGCCATCACGCCGAGTCCGCCCGCCGCACCCCATATCAGCACGAAATCCCCTGCCTGGATTCGTGCGCGCGAGACCAGCATCCGCCATACTGTAATCAGCACCAGCGGCATCGTCGCGGCTTCCTCGAAGCTTAGATTAGCCGGCTTGGGAAGAGTGTTGACCGCCGGAACCTTGCAGTACTCGCCATGGGCGCCATCGAATGGCCCGGTCTGGAAACCCCAAATCTTGAAGTCGGGACAGAAATATTCCTCACCGCGCGTGCAGTGGTAACATTCGCGGCACGCGATCCCGCAATGGACCACCACTTCGTCACCGATTTTGACGTGCTTGACTTCGCTGCCAGTTTCGACGACCACTCCGGCGGCGTCCGAACCCGAGATATGCGGCAGGATGATCTTCATCCCGGGTAAGCCACGGCGAGCCCAAATATCGTTAAAATTGCAAGCCGATGCCCTGACCTTGATTACCACGTCATTCGGGCCAGCCTTGGGCTCAGGGACGTCCTCGTATTTGAGGACGTCATAGCCGCCGTTGCGTTCGAACATTATGGCCTTCATGATAGCTTTTTCTTCTCCCGCGCCAGTCGGCCTGCAGTTGCGACTGTGGTAAACAGAAAAAAGCTATCTGGCGGCCATACTTTTGACAACTACCTTTGCGTTAATTGCGCTAATCTAACGCAAGCGAGGTTGACGTGCCGTTGTTAATCTCGTAAAAGTCCGGCAAATGGCTTGGCCTGTTTCGCGGCCACAGCAGCTTATGCTGGACTAACCGGTATTCGCCGGATCACCGGCTCTTTACGTCGTACACGGAAGGCTGGCCGATTCCCGCCAAGCCCGGAATTTCGCATATAATCGGAGAAGTTTCGCTCATGTTCATTCTGGATAATGGCACTCGTATCGTCATCCCTCGCACCGAGATGACTTATCCCGGACACAACCTCAAGCTCCATCAAAATGCCGCCGATCCGGTCAAATCCCCGGTCGACCACGTGATGGCCGACTTTGAGGACGCTTGCCCTTACGAATTCAAAGGCGAAAAGAGCCGCAAGGTGATGGTTGAGGCCCTGACCACCCTCGATTTCGGCAAAAAGGTCGTGACCGTTCGCCCGAACAACATCCATTCGCCCTTCTTCAAGGGTGACATGGAGGCGATTGTATTAGGCGCGCCGAATCGCTTCCACGGCATTATCCTGCCCAAGACCCGCGGCCCCGAGGAGATTCGCGAAGTCGCGAAACTGCTCGGCGATCTCGAAAAACGGGCTGGGTGGAAATACCAGATTCAGATCGAGTCCTTGATCGAGACGCCGCACGCCTTAATCAAAGCCTACGAAATCGCCACCGCCTCGCCGCGCATGGCCGGCCTGATTTTTGGGATCGCCGACTATGCCGCCAACCTCGGCATCCGCGAGATCGTCGAGAATCAGAATCAGAATTTTCATTACTCCAAGCAGGCCGTCGTCGTTGCTGCGAAAGCGGCGGGGCTGCACGCGGTCGATAACGTCTATTTGCGGCTCTGGCGCAAGGAGGATTCACCGGAGCGGGTCGCCGAACTTCAGCATGGCTTGCGCGAGAAAAACATCGGCGCCGCCAACCTCGGAATGGACGGTACTTGGGTGATTCATCCGCAGCAGGCGCCGATTTGCAACGAATGCTATACGCCCAGCCGCGATCAGGTCGAAGAGGCGCGCCGTGTGATCCGCCTCTATCATGAGAAGGGCGGCGGTTCGATGGCGGACCCCAAGACCGGTGAGATGATCGATGAGGCAACGATCAAAATCGCGCTCATGGATCTCGCCAAGGGTGCGCAAGCCGAATTGGTAAATGCCGCCGAGCTTAGGGAATGGTCGGAAAAGAGCAGGGCGATCACCGGCTACGACATCCTCGAACTGATGCGCCGCACTGCCTAGCAATCGCCTGACAATCATTTTCGTTAAATCGGCAAGGAACGGGGCGGAGCTTGGCTTCCGCCCTTTTTCATTGCCAATCTGGAGATTGCCTGAGTCCAGGCGAATCTCATCTCGAGAGGATTGGAGCCATGACTGTAAATGTTCAGGTGATCTTCTACAGCATGTTCGGGCATGTATGGCGGATGGCCGAGGCGGTGGCGGAGGGCGCCCGCGCGATGCCGGATACTGAAGTTGGCCTCTACCAGGTTCCCGAGCTTGTCCCTGAAGAGATTTTGCAGAAGAGTGGAGCCAAGGCGGCGCGTGCGGCCTTCGCCGCTATCCCGGTTGCGACGGTTGAACAGTTGGCGCAAGCCGACGCGATCATCTTCGGTACACCGACCCGCTTCGGCAATATGTGCGCCCAGATGCGCAATTTTCTCGATCAGACCGGCGGCCTATGGGTGCGCGGCGCTTTGATTGGCAAGGTAGGCAGCGTTTTCGCGAGTACCGGAACCCAGCATGGCGGCCAGGAAACCACCATCACTAGTTTTCATACTACGCTGATACATCATGGCATGATCGTCGTCGGCACTCCGTACTCCGAGCCCGCCCTCTCGAACATGGATGAGATAACCGGCGGCACTCCTTACGGTGCCTCGACCTTAGCGAAAGCTGACGGCAGCCGCTTTCCCAGCGAAAACGAACTGACTATCGCGCGTTT
>DATJUF010000199.1:0-3800 GCA_035502655.1 Binataceae bacterium (SeqCode) | reverse complement strand
GAATCCGGCGCGCTCGCTTGATATGGCGCCGGATAGTCCGATGCGCACCGGTCATCCCGGCGGCCGTACCTGATTAGGCCCGGAGATCAAATCGATACGATGCCAGCGGCGCGTGGAGGCCTTTCCATGCGTCGTTCGGTTTTTCGCGAAGTAGAAGCCGCGAGGCCTCGCTTGAATGACTATTGGCCGCGCATAGTCCGCCAGCGCTGACAAAGGTCGCAGGATTGCCCTGAGTAGCGTTCGCGCTTATCCGCGTTTGTAATCATTTTTTACGATATTCGGCGGAATGAAACGTGAGAGGCGGGGCATTAAGCATTGCTGCTGACGATCCTCAGCCCCTCTAACTCCGCTAAATCAAATAGAATTCCCGATTCTCGCAGTCTTCAGCGACCATTCAAAGCAGCAGAGGCCAGCAGAGGCACACAGATTGCTGCTTAAATAGCCAGCAGTGAACTATCATGAGGCCGAGCGTTCACGCGAAACTTAATAGCCTCGGCTGCGTAAAGGGCTACTGAGGGAGGAATCGCTTATGTCGCGGCGGATTGTGCTGATGATAGCGGTGACGGTGATGCTTGGATTGGGGATGGCCGGCAATTGCAGAGCCCAGTCGCTGACCACCACTCAAAAAGGCCTGATCGGCGGAACCCTGTTGGGCGCGGGCACCGGGGCGATTGTCGGCGCGGTGGTGCATCATCCGATTGCGGGTACGGCAATCGGCGGCGGTCTCGGACTGGTCGCGGGTGGCGTAGTCGGACACGCATTGCAGAACAATCAGAATCAAGAGACGCAGGAGCAGGCTGAGTTAGCTGCCCAGCAAGCTCAGATTCAACGTCAACGACAGGAAATCAAGCATCTGCAGCAGATGCAGGACACCGAATAACATCGCACTGACCCGGATTCGTTCAAAAATGACAGGAGAAGCAGCTTGAAACTGAAGACTTTGACCGTGTTAAGTTTGGGTCTGACCTTGTTCATCACACCTGCGATGGCGCAGATGGCAGCGCCGCCGCCGCCTCCGCCACATGGTTACGGTGATTACGACCAGAATCATCATTGGCATGATGAAGGATGGTGGAACCAGCACGATCCCCATTGGGTGCATCAGCATCATCCGGAGTGGGCCAGCGATGGCGATTGGGATGAACACCATCACTGGCATAACCGCGAATGGTGGATGAAGAACCATCCCAACTGGGCCCATAAGCATCATCCGCACTGGTTTTCTTAGGCGAGCAAATGGCCGGCGCAATGCCGGCGGCTAATCTAATCCGGCGGCCGGGAACAAGGCGTCGCGATCACCCACCGTTATCGCCATCCATCTGTCCTTCCTGGCCGCCGGGCAAGTCGGCCGGTGACCCGGCCCCGCCTCGGCCGAAGATATCCCCCAATCTGACGCATTTCCGAAGAGGCCGCCGCACAGTTCAAGCAACGAGGCAAGCGCGGTCTGAGCGCCGGTGAAACCGCCATAGTGAAACCCCCGATATACGGAAGGACGGCGGGCTGTCCACTACGAGACCAGCTTCGTCATGGCGCGCATCGGTTAGACCACGGCCGTTCGTCCGCTGACCGCGTGCTATGACGATTTCTCCTCTGCGATGAAAAATTCCTTGGAAATTTGATGCTAAACAAGGTATTTGATCCATAGGATATCAACGTAGGAACGTCTATAAGTTTCTGCTTTATCTGGACCATTTCGGAAGGCTCATATCATGGCTCGGTTAAAGCCAAATGTTTGACCGCGATTCGCTTCTACTTTAGATACGCTCTGACAGGAGCCACAAACCCAATCTTCGTGGAACGATTTCGATTAAGCGATGGCCGTTATGAGCACGATTGCAATTTCATTAACCCAACACCTGTATGACCATGAAGCCAAACGTCCGGAACTAGGCCCCGAGTTCTGTCTGCTCATGGGCCAGCTTGGATTCGCTGCCAAAGCCATCGCACGCGAAGTAAGCCGGGCGCCGATCGCGAACTTGGGACTGACTGGCGAGCAAAATGCCACCGGTGATGAACAGCATGGCCTGGACGTCATCTCCAATGACCTCGTGGTCGCTGCCTTTGCCCAGACCACTTTGGTCTCCGACATCGTTTCGGAAGAGATGGAAGAACCCGCACACATGCAGGGTGCCGCTAACGCCCATTTTGTGCTTTGCATCGATCCGCTCGACGGCTCTTCCAATACCGACGCCAATGGTGCGCTCGGTTCTATTTTCGGCGTTTACCGCCGCCCCAGACACGCGCTCAAAAGCGACTTGCTCCGGGTCGTGCGCAGCGGCGCCGATCAGGTCGCGGCCGGCTACGTGATGTATGGTCCCAGCACGGTGCTGGTCTATGCCTCGCCGGGTGGCGTGCACGAATTCACGCTTGATCCTGCGCTGGGTGAATTTCTGCTTTCACGCAGTCATCTTCGCTGTCCTGCGCGCGGCAAATATTTCGGCGCGAATCTCGGCAATCTGCCCAAGTGGCCCCAGGGTGTGCGCAGCTACGTCGAATATATAACCAGTAAAGACTCCCCATCAGGCCGCCCTTACTCATTGCGCTACACCGGCGCGTTCGTTGCCGATATCCATCGAATACTCGTTGCGGGCGGCATCTTCTTTTACCCGGCTGAAGCTGGAAGCTCGGCCGGCAAGCTCCGCTTGCTCTACGAATGCGCGCCGATGGCATTCCTGATCGAGCAGGCGGGTGGCCGCGCCACCACCGGCGACAAGCGCATTCTCGATATCGAAGCTAGCAACATTCATCAGCGTACGGCGATCGCTATCGGCAGCGCTGACGACGTTGCCGCTTACGAAAAATTTTATGCGCAAAACCCGCCAATCTAGTCCGGGATTTCAACAGCCCCGGCGCGAATGTAGGAGAAGGATACCCTCATGCTCCAGCGGCTATTTCACGTCAACATCTGCGTTACCAACATGGAGCGATCAATTCGCTTCTATCAGGAACTCGGCTTCACCAAGGTCAACGACTTCACGCTCGACGATTCCTCGGTTGGTGACGCCCTTGGCCTCAAGGCGAAAAAGCTTCGTGGCGTCTTCATGCGTCTTGGCAGCGATCCCAACACGCCAGTACTTGATCTGGTCGAGTTCATCGATCCTCCCACCCAGGGCAAGCCATATCCGTCGCTCAATAACGTTGGCATCTGCCGTATCGCGTTTACCGTCGGCGACATCGATCGCACCTACGAAGAATTAAAGGCAAAAGGTATTCAGTTTGTCGCACCCTTGAAGCATCTGACCGGACCCGGCGGGGCGAAAATCGGCGTGGTCTGCTTCAAGGATCCTGACGGCACTATCCTCGAACTGATGAGCGGCATGTAACACTCAAGGACTAGTCCCGAAACCTGCGAGGATTACAAATATGGATAACACCGAACTTGCCAATCGCATTACACTTCTTGAGGACATCGAGGCGATTAAGCGGCTCAAAGCCGAGTACTGTGACATCTGCGATGACGAACACAATCAGGATCGCATCGTCACCATCTTTGCCGAGGACGGTATCTGGGAAGGTCCCGGCATCGGCACCGCCAAAGGCCACGAGGAAATCCGCAAGCTCTTCAAAAGCTTTGCCGATCGCATCAGCTTCTCGCAGCACAACGTCTTCAACCCCCGCATTACTGTGAACGGCAGTGAGGCGCACGGCATCTGGTACTTCCTCGGCCCCTTCACCTTTCGCAAGGGTAATCGCCAGCTATGGCTCGCCGCGCGCTACGAGGACGACTACGTCAAAGTCGCCGGCCGATGGAAATTCAAGCATCTCCGTGCTTTCGGCCGGATGGCCGCGCCTTACGAAAC
>DATJUF010000198.1:0-14226 GCA_035502655.1 Binataceae bacterium (SeqCode) | reverse complement strand
GAGCCTCCTGGCCGCGTTCTGGCGGCCTGGCGCTGCAGACGGTCACGCGTTGCTCCTGCGCCTACCGCAAGAGCTAGCGAAGGGCCGAATTTAATGTCAATAGGGCTTGCTCGCAAGCCCGTAGACACGCGAGTGGGCGAGTGCCGTGCTGTAAAAATCTGAGGCGGGCTGATTCGGAGTCAGAGCCGATTCGCTTGGCGTGACGACGGGCACAGGCTACATCTCAGATTGTCTTGAAAATGGAGCAGGTTAGATGTCTGAAAATTTTGTCCTTGTACATGGTGCGTGGCACGGTGCATGGTGCTGGGCGGGAGTAATCGGTCAGCTCGAAGCGGCGGGCGATCAGGCGTATGCCGTGGATCTGCCAGCGCACGGTGGGGACCGCCTTGACCCCGCCCTGGCAACACGCGCGCTTTACGTGGACTGCGTTGTTCGCTTTATCGAAGAGCGGAATCTAAGAAATGTGGTGCTCGCCGGTCATAGCCTCGGCGGTATGACGATCGCAGGCGTCGCGCAGCGGATTCCCGAGCGGATCAAGCGGGTGGCCTTCGTGACTGCGCTGGTCGTCCCCGACGATTCGAGTCCGGCGGAGGATGCCGCGGCAATTATGTCAGCGGAGGCGGCCAGTCATATCCACGGCCTCGCTGAAGGCGCCCCGGTTATCACGATTACCGATGCGCGCTTTCGCAGCCACTTTATCCAGGACGGCGCGCGCGATTTGCAGGACTTCGTGATGGCGGCGCTGGTCCCGGAACCGGCAGCGCCGTTTCAGGAACGCTCCTCACTCAAGGACTTTTACGCCTCGGCGGTGCCGGTCAGCTTCGTGCTGTGCGAGCAGGACATTGTTTTCGACGACGCCAAAGTATGGCTTCGTTTCGTCGAGCGGCTGCGAAATCCTACAGTTCATCGGATCAATAGCGGGCACGAAGTGATGTTCACCCAGCCATTGGCTTGCGCAAAGACATTGGCGGTAATCGCTCGCACGATTTAGATAAACCGGACCTTGGCGGCCCATTTTGCGCGCACCTCGGAGTTGTGAGGCCAGCCGTTCGCTGACTCAGGCTGGCACGGGGTTGCAGGCAACCCCTATCTTCGGCACATATTCGCGTGGCCGTAATCGAGCGGCAACAGAACTCGCGTAGTTCATCCGGCATTTAGCCGATGGCTGCGGTGGCTTTTGCTTCCGTTAGCCAGAAAGGCCTTGGGAGGAGAGGCTTTTGATGCATTATTCGCACGTTCGCATAATTGTCGCCACTATCGCACTCTTGCTGATGGCTGCCGGGGGAGCGGCGGCCAACTCATTGAACTTGGCGCCCACCACGACGCCAATCAAATATCTAGTCGTAATCTTCCAGGAGAATAATTCCTTTGACCACTATTTTGGCACTTATCCGAACGCAGCCAATCCGCCCGGTGAGCCCGCCTTCACGCCACTACCCGGAACACCTCAAGTGAACGGCTATAGCACGGCATTGCTAACTCAGAATCAAAACTCAGCTCAGCCGTTCAGGCTGGACCGGTCGCAATACTTCACTTGCGATAACGACAATCATTACACCGCCGAGCAATCCGCGTATGACAACGGCCTGGCCGACAAATTTGTCGAATTCACCAGTCCGACTTCGACTGCCGGATGCCCCGACATTCCGAATTTGCCGATGGGCTACTACGACGGCAACACCGTCACCGAGCTATGGAATTATGCGCAGCATTACGCGATGAGCGACAATTTCTTCGGCACGGAATATGGCACGACGGTGATGGGCCATCTCAACCTGGTCTCCGGCCAGACTAACGGCGCCACTGCCGGACCGGGCTCGATCTCGATCAAGAAAGACGTGGTCAACGGCAGCGTAATCGCTAATATCGATCCGGCGTGGGATGACTGCTCGACGCCCAGCACTTCGCCGACGATCCAGATGTCCGGGCTCAATGTCGGAAATCTTCTCAATAACGCAAAGGTGACCTGGGGATGGTTCTACGGCGATTTCACCCCAGCGTCATTCAGTAACGGAATCCCTACCTGCACCGCCAACTACGACGGCCATTACGATCCATTTCTCTACTATCAATCGACGTCGAATCCGCAGCATCTGCCGCCGTCATCCGTCGCAGCGATTGGCACTAGTGCGGATCAGGCGAACCACAACTATGCGCTGACCGATTTTTGGAACGCCGTCCATGCAGGCAATCTGCCGCAAGTAAGCTTCCTCAAAGCACCGGCTACTGAGACTGGCCATCCAGAAACCTCGAATCCGCTGGCCGAGCAGCAATTCCTCGTCACTACGATCAATCAACTGCAAAAGACGCCGTTTTGGCCACAGGTGGCGATTATCGTCACGTGGGACGACTCCGATGGCTGGTACGATCACGTGGTGGCGCCGACACTGAGCCCGTCGAGCGATCCCGCGAACGATACCCTCGCAGACGACCGTCTATGCGGCAGCCTGCCCGCCGGTGCTGCTAACGATCGCTGCGGCTATGGTCCGCGGCTGCCGATGCTCGTCATTTCGCCGTGGGCGAAGACTAACTACGTTGACCATGCGCTGAATGATCAGACTTCGATCCTGCGCTTCATCGAGAACAATTGGAGCCTCGGTCAAATCGGCGGCGGATCGCTCGACGCCAAGGCTGGATCGCTGCTGGGACTTTTCAACTTCAACGCCAACGTAAAGAAAAACCCCAACTACCTGACGCTCGATCCGAATACCGGCGAGCCGGTAGCCGCGGCAATGACCTACGCGCGCAAATAACTGATGCGAGTCATCTTCATCGTATCGTCTTTTGCGCCGGATTCCGGCAGCGGCTTTCGGCGCCAGACGATGCGGTGATAGATTAGCCTTCGGTGCTGCCGCTGCTCGAAGTCAAAGATCTCCGTACATCGTTCTTTACCCCCCAGGGTGAGGTACGTGCCGCCGACGGCATCAGCTTCGCGGTCGCGCCCGGGCGGCTGACCGGTATCGTTGGTGAATCAGGCTCCGGCAAGACTGTCAGTGTGCTGTCGGTGATGCGGCTCTTGCCTGAGAGTGCGCGGATTACCGGCGGCTCGATCATTTTTGACGGCGTTGATTTGGTGAAGCTGAGCGAAGCCGAGATGCGCAAGGTGCGCGGCGCACGTATCTCGATGATCTTTCAGGAGCCGATGACCTCGTTGAATCCAGTCTTTACGATTGGCAATCAAATCGGCGAGGCAATCCGGCTGCATCAGCAGACTTCGCGGCGTGAGACGCGTGATCGCGCGATTGAGGTGCTGCGGATGGTCGGCCTCGGCGATCCCGAACGCCGCGTCAAGGATTATCCTCATCAACTTTCCGGCGGAATGCGCCAGCGGGTGATGATCGCGATGGCGCTGGCGTGCGAGCCGCGCCTTTTAATCGCCGACGAACCGACGACTGCGCTCGACGTTACGATCCAAGCGCAAATCCTGGACCTGATCCGCGATCTGCAGGCACGCTTGGGCCTGGCGGTGATTCTCGTCACACATGACCTCGGTGTGGTTGCCCAATACGCCGACGACGTTACGATCCTTTACGCGGCGCGAGTAATGGAGCAGGCGCCAGCGGACGAGCTTTTCGCCCATCCGCTGAACCCGTACACGCGCGGGCTGCTCGCCTCGATCCCCCGCCTGGAGGGTACGCACCATCGGCGCTTGCAGGCTATCCCGGGTTCGATTCCAAGCGCGCTCAACCCGCCCTCAGGATGCCGCTTTCATCCGCGCTGCGCGAGCGCAATCGATGATTGCGCGCGGATCGAACCGCCACTCGAAGCCAAGCAGCTGAATCACTATGCCGCCTGTATCCGCGTCTGAGAAGCTAGTCCCTGAGGCCCAGCTATTTGATGACGCGCTGGTGCGATGCGTCGGTTTGCGCAAGGAATTTCCGGCGGGTACGGAGGGCTGGCTGGGGCAAACGCGGCTGACAGTCAAAGCTGTCGACGGAGTTAGCCTCGCAATCGCGCCTGGTGAGACTCTCGGACTGGTCGGCGAATCAGGCTCGGGCAAATCGACTTTTGGGCGGCTGATCCTCAAGTTGCTTGAGCCGACAGCCGGCACTGTATTCTTTGACGGTCGCGACTTGGCGTCACTATCGCGCGCCGAACTACGCCGTATGCGGCGGCAGATGCAATTGGTGTTTCAGGATCCCTACTCGTCGCTGAATCCTCGGATGCGCGTCCGGGCGATTGTTGGCGAAGGACTTGAAATCCACAAACTGGCGCGGGGCAAGGAAAAAGAACAGCGTATCGTACGCATGCTCGAGCGGGTAGGAATGGGTCCAGATGCGCTCGACCGTTATCCAAGCGAATTTTCCGGCGGGCAGCGCCAGCGGGTCGGAATCGCGCGGGCACTCGCGGTTGAACCGCGCTTCATCGTGCTCGACGAGCCGGTGTCAGCGCTGGACGTTTCGATTCAGGCGCAGATCATCAACTTGCTTCAGGATCTGCAGGACCAGCTAAAGCTAACCTATCTCTTTATCGCTCACGATCTGCGGGTAGTCGAACATATCAGCCAGCGGGTCGCGATCATGTACCTCGGCAAAATTGTGGAAAGTGCCCCTCGTGACGTGATCTACTCCAATCCCCGCCATCCCTATACCCGCGCCCTGCTTTCGGCGATTCCATCAGTCGGCGGTCCATCCCAAGCGGAGCGGATCAAGTTGCCGGGGGAAATACCCAGTCCCGTGCATCCACCCTCGGGTTGCAGCTTCCATTCGCGCTGCCCATATGCGAAAGATGTTTGCAGGGTGGCGGAGCCGCCACTCGTGGCTGGAGGTGGAGGAAAACATGCGGTGGCGTGCCACGTATTTCCGGCGGCATAGACCGGCCCCCGACAGCCGTAATGCGGATCACCGATCGTTTTTTTAATCCCGGACGGCGCGCCCAGATGAGCTTCGATTCGGCGGTTCACCCTGACACTTTGCGAACGGTCGCCCCAGCCTTGCCGCACGTTGTTGGTGAGATGTGGGTGGAAGAACGAACCCGCATCGCGGTCGCGAAAAATTCCAACATTTCCGGTAAGCTGTCATATCAAGGACCAGTAAGGATTGACGGCAGGCTACATGGCGAAGTTACCTCGACCGAAGTGATCGTCATTTCCGAATCGGCCTCCGTGGAGGGGCGGGTACGTGCTCCGAGGATCCTTTTATTAGGTTCTTTAGAGGGCGAAGTCAGCGGCGCAGAAACCGTAGTGCTTGGCCCCTCAGCGCGCGCTAAGGGTAGAATTCAGGCGGAACGGCTGACCGTGTGCGAGGGTGCCCGTGTGGAAGCTGATCTGGCCGTTGGCCGTCCTAGCCGGCGTTGAACTTTAGCTGTGCGGCCAGAATTAAGAACGACTTCCGCTAGTGCGTTTCGACCCGAGCGGCTTTGCCCGAGAGCTCGCGTAGATAATAGAGCTTGGCCCGTTTGACCTTGCCGCGGCTCAACACTTGAATCTTTTCGATCCGCGGTGAATGAAGCGGGAAAATGCGCTCAACACCAATCCCGTAAGAAATCTTCCGCACGGTGAACGTTGCACGATTCCCGCCGCGGTTCATCTTAATCACGATGCCTTCGAAGGATTGGATACGTTCCTTTTCGCCCTCGACAACCTTAACCTGAAGCCGCAAGGTATCGCCGACGCGAAACGGCGGCAGGTCACTGCGCAGTTCGCGCTGTTCGATCTTCTCAATCACGCTGTTCATGGGAAACCAACCCCCAAAGATGAGCCTTTCAAGCTACCGAATGACCGGCTGATACTCAACCCTCGCTGACAAACAGAATCGCACAACGCTCTATCAAAAGTGGCTTTATTCTAGCGTCGGATAGACGACACGCCGTTGCTTGAGCCGCAATCCGCATGCGGCGCATGCACGCCCGATTGGAAAGATCCGCTTGCCGTGGAAGCGCTCGCCGCAGCGCGGGCACTGCATGAACGATGCTCGAATGACGCTTATAGCAAGGCCGCTCGCCCATAGAATTGCAACTGCACCGAGAGCTAAAGATGGCCTGGGCATCAGCCAGGCAATCAACGCTGCTGGCAGAATTGTAACCAGCCAGATCCAGGCCGATCGCTGCAACCGCCGAAGTTGATTGAGCTTAGCCTCTTCGCTGGCCACGGGCCTGCCTTAGCGACGGCCAGGTTGATCGGAGTCATCATCGGCCAGCGCGAGCCGCTCGCGCCGGGTGAGTCCGCGATGGTTCAAAATGCCGGCAGTAAGCAGCGACGCTCCGATTACCGAGAGCAGGGTTCCGAGCAAGCCCCCAACGCTGCCCATATTTTGCCCGGCGGTCTCGATCACAAGGTCGGTTCCCACAGTCAGAAGGATAACCCCGAAAAAAATCATCAGGTCGGCGATCACTCTCATCTGTCAGGAGCCCTTCCACGTACCCGAGTTATGCGCCACGAGCCATACGCGCGGGCTATTATCTCATCCGCAGACAAGTTGGAATACCGGCCTTAAGATCTCAACGATTTGAAGATTTAATTAAACTGATTGCGCTGCGAATCAATGGCCACGCAGCCGGTCAAGGATAATTCCAGCGGCGGCCCGAACGGATAGATGATTGTAATCTTCCGGTCCCAGCACCGGCGCCAGGGCAAGATCCGTGCGTTCGAGGACAGAGGGGGCAAGGCCAAAGCCTGTGCCGAAGAGTAGCATCAGCGGCGGACCATCCGGGGCCTCGAGGCGTTCGCGTAACACTGCATAGCCTAGCCGTCCGACGGCACGCGCCGAGGTATGGACCGTCAGCGGTTGCTGGCCGGCAATCGCCGCCGCGCTGGCTAGGGCAGCTTCGAGGTCCGGAACGATTCGAACCAGTTCGAGCGCTTCACGCCGCCGCGAATCGAATTGACGGCCGGGGCCATCCATCCAATGATCGATCACGCGTGCTGCAAATTCGCGCTGGTCTAGGACCGGATGGACGACGTAAAACGCGCTTACACCATAGGTGCGGCCCGAACGCGCGAGGTCGTGCAGGTCGAGGCTGGTAATCGCCGACGCAACGATACGATCGTTACGATCAATCACCGGGAAGTGAACTAAGGCAATGAAAAGCTGAGCCACTCAGCGATCCTGACGGCTCCCAGCTAACCCGATAGGTCCGGCGTGACGGCGAGCGGTGCGTTTGCGCGATTCCTCTTCACGCCACGCGCGGATCTTTTCGTGATCGCCGCTCAGCAGAACCTGGGGGACGCGCTGGCCGCGAAACTCCTCTGGCCGCGTGTACTGCGGATACTCGAGCATCCCAGCCGTTGCAAAAGATTCCTCTGCCAGTGACTCGGGATTGCCGAGCACGCCGGGCAACAGCCGCACCACAGCTTCGATTAACACCATCGCGGCCAATTCGCCGCCGCTGAGCACATAATCGCCGATCGAAATTTCGCGGTCGATCAGCGAGCGGACACGATCGTCGATGCCCTCGTAACGCCCTGCGATTAGCATCAGCCCCGGCCGTACTTCTGCAAGCTCGCGGACCAGCGGCTGGCTGAGCCTTTCACCACTCGGCGTCATCAGGATTTTAAGCAGGCCGGGACGGCTCGCTTCGACCGCCTCGATTGCGCTCGCAATTGGCTCCGTCCTCATCACCATGCCGCAGCCGCCGCCATAGGGCGTATCGTCCACCTGGCGATATTTGCCTAGTCCGTGCCGGCGCAAGTCGTGACCGTTGATCGTAAAGAGTCCGCGTTCGCGCGCCCGTCCGATCAAGCCGGTGTCGAGCGCGTTGAGCATTGCGGGGAACAGCGTGATGACGTGAAACTCCATTGAAGCGAAGCTTGGCGCCGAGCACCGTAAGAATCAATCAAGCAGTCCTGGGACGGCCTCGATAATGACGGAGCGTGCGGCAAAGTCCATCGACTTGACGACGTCGGCGATTACCGGCACGAGCACTTCGAAGGCGCCGTTGCGAACCACCCATACGTCATTGGCACCGGTCGCAAAGACTTCTTCTATAGTGCCGAGAACGCGTCCGTCAGTAGTACGGACTGCGCAGCCAATCGCCTCGTAATAGTAGAATTCACTGGTTTCAGTTGACGGAAGGTCAGCGGTATCGATCAACACGTCCGAGCCTTTCAAGGCCTCTGCTGCTGAAGGATCATCAAGGCCTTCGAGCGTGAGCTTGACCGCGCCATGACTTAGCGGCCGCGCCTCGCGAAGTTGATAAACCCGCGGCCGCGCCTCTCCAAGGTCTACGTATAGCCGGTCAATCATGGTTAGAACAGACGATTCGCCATTGTCCAGTTTGAGCCTGAGGGCACCGGCCAAACCATGGATTCCGACGATCCGGCCTAGCTTGAGCAGCCGGACCGTGGGCGCGGAGCCTGCGCGAGCCTCATCCATAGCAGCGGCCAGTTGCCTCGATTGACCTTACTTGTCTTCGATAATCTCGAGCACAACCTTGCGGTTCGTACGCGAGGCCACGGCGTTGAGAATTGTACGGATTGACTTGGCTGTCCGTCCCTGCTTGCCGATTACGCGGCCAAGGTCCTCTTTAGCTACCCGCAGCTCAAGCACCGAGGCGGTATCGCCCTGTGTCTCCTTCACTTCAACCGCGTCCGGATTATTCACCAGTTGTTGGGCCAGGAACTGGACTAGTTCCTTCATGGCAGGCTCCGTTGAAGGTGTCAGGCGGTTTGAGCGGTGACGGTCGCATCCTCGATCAGCTGCTTTACGGTGTCGCTAGGAAGCGCGCCCATTTTGCGCCAGCGCTCCACTTTATCCGCCTGCAGGGTCACCCTGGGTGGATTGGTTACCGGATCATAAGTACCAACCTGATCGACAAAACGTCCGTCGCGGGGTGATTTGGAATCCGCCACCACGATCCGAAAAAAGGGTCTTTTACGACCGCCGTGGCGGCGTAGCCTAATCACAAGTCCCATCGAAATCGCACACACTCCTCATTTCTAATGGCCGAGCCCGAGACCCCGCATCATTGAGGGTCCCGCGCCCATGCGGGTGATTTTCTTCATCATTTTGCGGGTTTGCTCGAACTGCTTGATAAAGCGGTTGACGTCCTGCACAGAGGTTCCGCTGCCGTTGGCAATCCGCATCCGGCGCCGGGCGTTGAGAATCATATGATTGCCCCGTTCCTGGCGCGTCATCGAATCGATTATAGCCTGAATCCGCTTTAATTCCTGTTTCGCCTCGGGCGTATCCGCGTGCCCTGCCATCTTTTTGAGTCCGGGAATCATGCCGAGCAAATCGCCGATCGAGCCCATCCGCTTCAGCGTCTTAAGCTGTTCGGCGAAGTCTTCGACCGTGAATTCATTTTTTTTGAGCTTGCGCTCGAGTTCCTTGGCCTTGGTCTGGTCATAATTGCGCTGGGCCTTTTCGATCAGGCTTAGCATGTCACCCATGCCGAGGATGCGCGAGGCCAAGCGGTCGGGATGAAAGACTTCCAGCGCGTCCATCTTCTCGCCGGTCCCGGCGAACAGTATCGGGGCTCCAGTAACGGCTCGCACAGAAAGGGCTGCGCCGCCGCGGGCGTCACTATCGAGCTTGGTGAGAATCAGGCCGGAAATCTTGAGACGATCGTGAAAGCCCTGAGCGATATTAACGGCGTCCTGACCAGTCATCGCATCAGCGACGAGAACCGTATGATGGGGCGTGGCGGCGGCCTTGAGCCGTTCCAATTCCTCCATCAACTCTTCATCGATTTGCAGCCGGCCGGCGGTATCGATCAGAAGAGTGTCATGGCCACCGACATCCGCGCGCATCAGTGCACGGCTCACGATCTCGACCGGGTCTTCAGTCTCGCGGCTCTCCGCTACGGTTACGCCAATCGAAGCGCCTAGCACGCGTAGCTGTTCCATCGCGGCAGGCCGCCGCACGTCGGTCGAAACCATCAGCGGGTGACGCTTCCGCTCGTTTTTTAGGAAGCGTGCGAGTTTGGCCAGCGTAGTAGTCTTACCCGAGCCTTGCAGGCCAACCAGCATGATCTTGGCGGGAGGCTTGACCTTGAGGTCAAGTTCGCGGGCGCTGCCGCCCATCACCTCGCACAACTCGGTCGCGACGAACTTAACCAGATGCTGCTCGGGCGAGAGCGAACGCAGCACTTCCTGCCCCAGCGCTTTCTTCTTTACATGGTCGACGAAATCGCGGACGACCTTGATATTGACATCAGCTTCGAGCAGGGCGAGGCGCACTTCGCGTAGCGCTTCTTCGATATTGCGCTCGGTGATACGGCCCTGCCCTTTGAGCCGCTTGAATACTCCTTCGAGGCGATCGCTCAGCGTGTCGAACATGATTGAAAGAAGGTTGCGGCCGGGCTCAGGAGTCTTTAGCTACCGCGCCTTTGGTCCTCAGATGGAGTATCCCCAGATGAAAGACGCTAAGGGACAGTGCTGTGCTTGTCAACCTCGCAGGGCTCCGCTTCCGGGTGAAGAAGCCATTTAGCAAGCACAAGGCGTTTAAGTTTAGCAGCGTTACGGTTTCCTTCTTACTAATGGATTACGCTTCGCGATCGGATAATATTAGTTTCAATGCGCTGCTAAGTTCAGAGCGGCATCCGATCTAGTGAGCGATACTGGATTGCTTCGCTTAGATGATACGCGCGGATTGAGCCACCGTCATCCAGATCGGCGATGGTACGGGCAACTTTTAGTATTCTGGTATAGGCTCGCGCACTCAACCCGAGGCGGTTGATCGCCATTTCAAGCAACCGCTCGCCGGCCGCCTCGACCTGGCAATGGTCACGCAACTCGCGCGCCCCCATCTGGGCGTTGCAATAATAATGGGTGTCCTTGAAACGTGCCAATTGGAGGTCGCGAGCGCGATTGATCCGCTCGCGAATGGCGGCCGACGGCTCACCCGGACTGCGGCCGGTCAGCTCCTTATATTTCACGGCCGGCACCTCGACGTGGATATCGATCCGGTCCAGCAGAGGCCCCGAAATCCGCGAACGGTAGCGCTGAATCATAAGCACCGAGCAGGTGCATTCGTGTTGCGTATCGGTATAAAAGCCGCATGGACAAGGGTTCATCGCCGCGATCAGCATCACGCTGGCCGGAAAAGTGACAGTGCCCATCACGCGCGCAATCGTAATTCGATGGTCCTCGAGCGGCTGCCGCAGCACTTCGAGCACGTTCTTACGGAACTCCGGCAGTTCGTCGAGAAACAAGACGCCATTATGGGCGAGGCTGACCTCGCCAGGACGCGGCACTGGGCCGCCGCCGATAAGGCCTGCGTCGGAAATCGTATGATGGGGTGAGCGGAAGGGCCGGGTGGCGATCAGCGCCTGGCCGTCGAGCAGTCCCGCGACGCTATGAACCTTGGTGGTCTCGATTGCCTCCTCAAAGGCCATCGAAGGCAAAATCGTCGGGAGCCGCTTGGCCAGCATCGTCTTGCCGGAGCCTGGCGGCCCAATCATCAGCACGTTATGCCCGCCGGCGGCGGCGACTTCGAGCGCCCGCTTAGCTTGCTCCTGCCCACGCACTTCACTGAAATCGTCGATATAACGGCTGGCTGCATCGAACATCTCATGCAAATCAACCACTGCGGGTGCGATCTCGCGCATTTCCTCGAAGAATTCGAAGGCCTCCTGAAGCGTGTCGACCCCGAGCACCGCGATACCGTCGCCAATCACGGAAGCCTCGGGCGCGTTCTCTCGCGGGACGATCAACCCGGCCAGTCCGCGCGAGCGCGCCAAAATCGCACTGGGCAACGCGCCTTTGATCCCTTTGACGCGGCCATCGAGGGCAAGTTCGCCGAGTACAAGGTATTCGCGCAGGCGCTTGCGTTTTTCGAGCGCACCCGAACCCGCGAGGATTCCGAGCGCCATCGGCAGGTCGAAGGCCGAGCCTTCTTTGCGCGTATCGGCGGGCGCGAGGTTGACGGTGGTCTTGCGGTTGGGAAATTCGAAATTAGAGTTGCGTATCGCAGACTTTACGCGTTCAAAGGCTTCACGCACAGCGCCTTCGGCCAAGCCGACCATCCGGAAGCCCGGAACGCCACCGCTGATATCTACTTCCACCTCGACCGGGAAGGCGTCAACGCCGGCGAGTGCGCTGGAAAGTACACTGGCGAGCAAATAGTCCCCCACCCTCGGAGCGCGTCAGGCTCCGCTTGACCCCTGCGCCCACGAAGCGCCGCCCCCCTAAGCGGCACGCCGCAAGCGTCAAGGGTCTATATTGTCCTACAGTAGAATAATGGCTAAGTGAAGAGCATGACGCAGAATAATGCTTTGGCTCGAACTTATTCGGGCCAAATTGCGCGTGCGGCTATCAACGCGTCTTGTTTGGCGCGGCTCAAACCCAGCAGTTCGCCGAGCACGTAATCGTTGGACGAACCGATCAGCGGCGACGGTGTTCTAATCGAGCCGGGGGTCGCCGACAGTTTTGCCGCAACTCCGGTGGTATGAGTTAGCTTACCGTCCGGCAGCGTGACGGTTCCCCAGAAGTTGCGCGCCTGAAGGTGAGGATCGCGCGCGCATAAGTCTCTGCCATTGGCTACCACGCCCGCCGCAATGCCGGCGTGTTGCAGCCGATCCATCGCTTCCTCAGCAGTTTGCGTAGCGGCCCATGCGGCCACATGAGAATCGAGATCGGCGCTGTTGCGCATCCGGAGATAGAGCGTGCGGAAGCGGGCCTCGGCGGTCCACGACGGTGCGCCGATAATTTCGGCGAAGCGCTCCCATTCTGGTTGTGAATGAATGCTGAGCGCGAGCCAACGATCATCATCGGCGCCGCGTGGACGGCATTGATAGACTCCGTGCGGCGCAGCGGGTGTCTCCTGCGATCGATAACCGAACGGCTTCTGCGTGCGGCCGTTGACAGCGATATCAAGCAAAGATGGGCCGGCGACGCTGGCCACGGCCTCGAATTGGGAAAGATCGACGAATTGGCCGCGGCCGGTGTGGCGGCGATGCCATAGCGCGATCAAGGCGGCCAATGCGCCGGTATAGCCGCCGGACATATCCGCGTACGAATAACCGTAGCCAGCCGGTTCGCCGCCGCCTTCGGTCATCAGCAAGGTATAGCCGCTGAGCGCCTGGAGAGTTGGGCCGTAGCTGACGTAGTTCGAGCGCGGTCCAGTATGGCCCAAGCCCGACATGCTGACACAGACGATTTCCGGCTTGAGCTGGCTCAAGCTTGCAAAATCCATCTCCCAACTGCGCATCACACGCGCCGAAAAATTATCGATTACGAGGTCACTGACCAGCGCAAGCTTGCGGGCAATTTCGACACCTTCAGGCGTCGCCATATTCACCGCAATCGAGCGCTTATTGCGATGCAAGTCGCCTTGCAAACCGATCTGCCGTGATCCCGGCGGCCCAGGCTTACGCTCAAGCTTGATCACTTCCGCTCCGAAGTCGGCGAGAATGCGGGTCGCGACCGGGCCAGCCACCACCCAGGTGAAATCAAGTACGCGGATACCTTCGAGCGGTAGGGTGCTCATCAGATGATTCCTTCCGCCATAAGAGTTGCGGCTTCATCCGAGTCGATTCCAAGTTCGGCTAGGATCTGGCCCGTATGCTCGCCGATCAGCGGCGGACGGCGATAGACGCGCCAAGGTGTTCCATTGAAAAGGTACGGCGCGCCAGGGTAGCGGAAAGTCCGTCCGAGTTCCGGATGTTCGACTTCGACGAAATAGCCGCGCGCAGCCAGTTGTTCATCGTCAAACAAGGCTTCGGGCGGCCGCACGGTCGCATAGGGTAGGCGCAAGCTCTGCGCGCGTTCGAGCAATTCGTCGCGGTTGTAATCTTTGACCCATTCGTCGAGCACGTCGAACAAATGCTCGGCATGCTCGGCCCGATAGAGTACGTCCTCCCAGGCGGGATCCAGCAGATCCTGAGCCTTGCCGTCGCCTGCTACCCATTGCACCAGCGAGGTCCAGTCGCCGAGCGTGCAATGCATGATATAGCCGTCGCGGCATTTGCCGACGCGAAAGTAGCGGCTCCAATGGAGGGTGCCGCGGCGCGGCTCGATTGTCCCCGTCCCGAAATAGCTTCCGGCCACATGTTCGACCGCTGAAGCGGTGGCCTCCTGCATGCTGAGATCGATCCACTGGCCCAAGCCCTCGCGGTCGCGAGCGAAAAGCGCGCACATCGCAGCGATCAAGGCATAATAGGCCGAGGAATGATAGGCTTGCAGTCCCAGCGGGCGAACCGGTTGCCGTCCTGGAAAGCCATTAACGTAGAGCATACCGCCGAGGGCCGTCAGCACGGTATCGTCAGCCGCATAATCGCCATATGGGCCGGTCTGTCCGAACGGCGTGATTGAGAGCATGATCAGCGCCGGATTAAGCTCATGCAGGG
>DATJUF010000197.1:0-4910 GCA_035502655.1 Binataceae bacterium (SeqCode) | reverse complement strand
GCTGGCAGCCGTTAAGCTGTCGGTTGAACGGCTGCAGGCGAGGAGGCCGCGTTTTGCGCTGATTGCGGGCGGTTGCGAACAGCATTGCGATCCTTGCGCACGCGTTCCGCCCGTGCTGCCACATGCGTAGGGTCGAGCAGGGCACGGAACTGCGCAAGATGCTGCGCCCACCATTGGTCAGGATCGGCTAAGCGCAGGCTGCTACCCGCACCCTTGGTTTTCGGCTTTTCGCGCCAGCGCTGCCAGTCGCGATAAAGCGCGTCAATACTGCCGGTCATGTCAATTCCCGCTTTAACCAGGGCGGCTCGGGTCAGTCTGTATTCCTCATCGAGATCGACGGTCGTCGTCATCCTTAGCTCCGGGCAAGCCTTGTTTACTATTATAGCGCCCAGCACCCGCTCACTCAGGCAGGATCAGGCGCCGTTTGGCTGCACATGGATCGCAGTGTATGCCTTCCCGGCCATCAAAGAAACTTCATCAGTGAGAGACTCAGACGGTCAGGCCGATGCCCGCAGCCCATAACCAGTTGATTTGATTTTTTAGGTGACCTATATGGCATAAGGGCAAGTAGCATCAGGCGTTCCGCACTACGTACACTAAAGGAGAGCGCGCCAGCCATTGCATGGGTGACGAGCCAACTATTCCGCCGGCTGGCCAAACAGCCGAATCTGGCGAGCAATCAAGCTACTTGGTCGTCGGTGTAGGCGCTTCCGCGGGGGGAATCACTGCTCTTCAACGGTTTTTGAGCCAGGTCGCTCCAGACAGCGGCTTGGCCTACATTGTGATTCTGCACCTGTCGCCGCTGCACGCGAGCAGCCTGGCAGAGGTGCTTCAGGGGGCCACCAAAATTCGGGTTACGCAGGTCACTGAGACGGCGAAGATTCAACCGAACCATGTGTACGTAAATCCGCCTGCAAAGTACATGGTGGTGGATGACGGCTGCCTTAAGCTGATAGATCCGGAGGCGGCGTTCGGCAACCTGCACTAGATCGATCGGTTTCTCCGATCACTCGCTGACGCCTATCAAAAAGACGCTGTCGCCATCATTCTGTCGGGTACCGGTGCTGACGGGTCGCTAGGTCTCAGGCGGATCAAAGAAAAGGGGGGCTTCGCAATCGCGCAGGATCCCACCGAGGCCGATTATGACGGGATGCCGCTCAGTGCGATTGCGACTGGCCTGGTCGATCTCACTCTGCCTGCCGCTGAGATGCCCGGCCGGCTGTTCACGTTGAATGGTGGTGCGCAACAAATGCGCCCGGTTAATGAAAATGCAGTGGATGACAGGCGCGTCGAGGAGGCAGATTTTTCAACCATACAAGAAATGCTGACGCTGGTGCGCCAGCATACCGGACATGATTTCAGCCAATACAAGCGGCCGACCTTGCTGCGGCGCATTGCCCGGCGCCTGAAGGTTCACGATCTGCCGGACGCGAGCTCGTACCTGGGATTTCTGCGAAGTAATGATGCTGAGATTGCGGCGCTCATGCATGACCTGACGATCACGGTGACTAACTTCTTTCGCGACCATGAGGCGTACGAGTCGCTCGAACATGAAGTGGTGCCAAAACTTTTCGAGGGCAAGAGCAGTGATGATCAGGTGCGCGCCTGGGTTGTTGGCTGCGCCACCGGCGAGGAAGCTTATTCTGTTGCTATTCTGCTGAGCGAATATGCCTCGCGATTGGAGAGTCCGCCTAAAATTGGGGTCTTCGCCACCGATATCGATGAGGCGGGTCTGGCCGAAGCGCGGGCCGGCCGCTACATCCGCACTATCGGGATTGATGTCTCACCCGAGCGGCTGCGGAAGTATTTCGTACCGGAAGATGCCTGGTATCGCGTCAGGAAGGAGCTGCGCGAGCTAATTTTGTTTGCACCACATAACGTTTTGCGCGATCCGCCTTTTTCCAGGCTCGATCTGGTGACTTGCCGCAATCTGCTGATTTATCTCAATCGTGAGGCCCAGGAGCGCGTGCTGGCGACCCTCCATTTTTCGCTGCTGCCGAATGGGTATCTCTTCCTGGGCGCCTCCGAATCCGCAGAAAGCGCGCCTTCCCTGTTTCTCAGCGCGAACGAGCATCATCATATCTATAGGAACCGCCCGGTGACGACCGCGCTGCCGACTCCGCCTACCCAGGCACAGCCAGGCCGTGCGAGTGTTCTGCGCGTACCCAGGGCCGTGCCGAATTTTGCGCGACCGGGCGCACCGGGCGAGCTCCACCAGCAGATTGTCGAGCGACTGGCTCCGCCGAGCTGCCTGGCGGACGCAAACTACGAGATCGTTCATATGAGCGAGCATGCCGGGCGCTACTTCCGGATGCCCGGGGGCGAGCCGGAGCACAATCTGTTGAGGGTGATCAGGCCGGAGCTGCGGCTTGATCTGCAAGTTTTGCTGCTCGCCGCGAAGAACAATCCTGGCGCCACTATGGCGGCCGAGTCGCGGCGGGTTCAGCTCGAAATCGACGGGAAGCCGTGCACGGTGGAGTTGCACGTCCGCCGCGTCACGGAAGACCCGGCGCAGGGGACCGGCTTTTTCCTGGTGGTGTTTGACGAGATTGCTGTGCCGGCCACCGATCAGCTGGACGCGCCGAGCAGGGAATTAGCGCTTGTGGGGCGGCTTGAAGAGGAGTTGCAGCGGACCCGTGATTCGTTGCATTTGACCGTCGAACAGTATGAGACCTCGACCGAGGAATTAAGGGCTTCCAATGAAGAACTGCAAGCTATCAATGAGGAATTGCAGTCGGCCACTGAAGAACTCGAGACCAGCAAAGAGGAACTGGAGTCGGTCAACGAGGAATTGATTACCGTAAACCAGGAGTTACGCCAGAATATCGGGGAATTGAGCCGCGCCAACAGCGATCTCAAAAACCTTCTGAGCGCGACCGACCTGGGTATCATCTTTCTTGGCGCCGACCTGTCGATCAAGCTTTTTACGGCGCGCGCCCAGGAGCTATTCAACATTACCTCGGCTGATATTGGACGCCCGCTCCAGCATTTTACCAGCAAGCTCAACTACCCGGAGCTGGCGGCGGACGCCCGAACGGTGCTGCAGACGCTGCAGAGCAGTGAGCGCGAAGTTATGAGCAGCGACGGCCGCTGGTACCTGGCGCGGCTGATGCCTTACCGCACACTCGAGGACAAGATCGACGGCGCAGTCCTCAACTTAGTCGATATCACCGAACATCTGCATGCGATTGAGTTGCGGCGGCAGGCAGCCGTGATGCAGGAGCAAAGGCAGATTTTCAATCTCGCGAACGTTTTCATCTGCGGCTTGGACGACCGCATCATTTTCTGGAACACGGTCTGCGAAGAGTTGTTCGGCTACACGAGGGAAGAGGCCCTTGGCCGGATCGCCTCTGAGTTGCTGGCAACTGAATTTCCGGAGCCGGTGGAGGCGATCCGAGCCCACCTGCTCGATAAGGGTTCATGGGAAGGCGAACTGGTCAGGACGACGCGCTCCGGCGAGCGGGTTACGGTGGCCTCCCGCTGGGTTTTGCATCGCAAGGAGTCTGGCGAGCCGTCGGCGATTCTCAAAATTTTCCATGACGTGACCGCGCGAAAACGGGCGGAAGATGAGCTGCGCGCTGCCGAGCAGAACAAAGATAAGTTTCTCGCGACGCTTTCCCATGAACTGCGCAATCCGCTGGCTGCTATCCTGAGCTCACTCGAGCTGCTGCGCGAGGCGCAGAGCGAAAAGGAGGCAGTCCAGTTTGCGTACGGCGTGATGGATCGTCAGTTCGGCAATCTGATGCGGCTGGTGGACGATCTGCTCGATGTTGCACGTCTTGGCCAAGGCAAAATCGCCTTGCAGAAGCAACGGGTGACGCTTGCTGAGGCCATTGATGCGGCGCTCGAAACCGTTGGCCCGTTGCTTGAGCCGCATCGGCGGAGTTTGGAGATTTCAGTGCCGCCCACCCCGATCTACGTTGACGCCGATCGCGGGCGCCTTTCCCAGGTTATCAGCAACCTGCTGCACAACGCTGCCAAATACACTCCAGCCAGCGGGCGTATCGAGCTGAGCGCAGCCGTCAAAGATGGCAATGCAGTATTGCGCGTGCGCGATAATGGCGTAGGCATCGCCCCCGAGGTGCTCCCCAGCATCTTCGAGTTTTATGCCCAAGGTCCCGCTACCTCGGAGTCGAATCGCCGAGGACTTGGCGTGGGCCTCGCGCTCGCGCGCCAATTAGTCGAATTGCACGGCGGCACGATTGAGGCGAAAAGCGGCGGCCGCGGACAGGGCAGCGAGTTTATCGTGCGGCTGCCACTCGCAGCGAACCAGTCCTCAAACATCCCGCTGACCGACGGCAAAGCCGGCGCTGCAACCACCATCGCACAAAAGGTCCTCGTGATCGACGACGAGCACGATATCGCGGATGCGCTGGCCATTCTCCTAAGGCAATCGGGCCATCAAGTATGGACCGCCTACTCAGGCAGCAGCGGCATCGAAGCCGCCGTCGCGCATCAGCCCACGGCCGCTCTGGTCGATCTGTCCATGCCTGGCCTGGATGGCTACGAAGTGGCGCGCCAGTTGCGCGAACGCTTGCCGAATATGCTGCTGATTGCACTCAGCGGCCTGGTTCGGGAGTCCGATCGGCAGCGCGCGCGTGAGGCGGGGTTTGCCAGACACGTGGCCAAGCCAGTGAATGTCGCCGAGATCGAAGCGCTCCTCCGCCGCTAGCTGAAGCCGTAAGCAGTGCCTGACCTTGCCGTTGGCAGGCTGGGAAGCTAGAGACCGGATCAGGACTCTGTTTAAGACTGGATGGGAACTTCGAGGCGGCGGCCTCAGATTATCTTTCGCTTAATTTCATCCAGGGCACTGGCAAACCATAGACCATCGGCATGTAATCGGGGATGGCACTTCTAAGATCACGATCGAATGCCGCATGAGTGACCTGAATCGCCAGGTCAGCAGCTCA
>DATJUF010000196.1:0-21003 GCA_035502655.1 Binataceae bacterium (SeqCode) | reverse complement strand
CGATCCGGCCTGCGCCGTCCGCCGAAATACTCCGCGAACGCATCATCGAAGACGCTGCGTTCCGCCTCATCCTTGAGCAGCGTGGCCGCCAGCGCTTCGCGCAGGCGGCCACGCTGCTCAAGCCCCGCGGACGCCACCGCGTGCATCGCGTCCAGCGACTCCGCCACCGAGATCCGCATCCCAGCGGTCCGCAGCATCGCGATAAACTCAAGTAGGCTGTCACGCCACGCCATCGCTTCCCCCAATACTCAGCGGGACCGCGAGGCGATTATGGACAGCTTCGACTCGACCAGTGCTCGGTCTTCCTCATGCTTCAGCATGACGCCGAGGCTGGTTCGCATCGTAGCCGCGTCCAGTTCCTTCGCGCCGATTCGGACCAATGCGCGTGCCCAATCCAGGGTCTCGGCGATCGACGGTGATTTCTTGAGTTCGAGCTTGCGTAATGCGTTCACCACGCGCGCCGCTTCCGCCGCCAGCCGCGCTTCGAGATCGGGCACCTTGAGCTCGATTATCTTCCGTTCCTGCTCAATTCCGGGAAAGTCGATAAACAAATGGAGGCAGCGCCGGCGCAGCGCTTCTGACAATTCGCGCGCACGATTCGAGGTCAGGATAACGGCCGGCGGCTTGACCGCGCGAATCGTTCCGAGTTCCGGCAGGCTGACCTGGAAGTCGGATAGCAATTCGAGCAGAAACGCCTCGAACTCTTCGTCCGCTTTATCGATTTCGTCGATCAACAGTACGACTTTACGTGCGGCCGTGATCGCCTTGAGCAAAGGCCGTTCAAGCAGGTAGTCGCGCGAAAACAGGTCAGCGGAAATCTCCGCCCAGCCGCTATTCCCGCCCTTATCAGCCTGCAGGCGCAAAAGCTGCTTCTGATAATTCCACTCGTAAAGCGCCCGTGCCTCGTCA
Organism: Binataceae bacterium (SeqCode); assembly: GCA_035502655.1. GTDB lineage: Bacteria > Desulfobacterota > Binatia > Binatales > Binataceae > DATJUF01. Next base: position 20,094 of record DATJUF010000196.1, on the reverse strand, counting down.
AGGCCTTCGTAACACTGCAACCGTATCAGGTCGGTCGCCAGCATCGCCGCGACCACCTTGGCAATTTCAGTTTTGCCCGCACCCGCCGGTCCTTCGATCAAAAGCGGCTTGTCGAGCGCGAGCATGAGGTAAACCGCCGTCTCGACTCGCTGGTTAGTGATGTAATGCTGGCGGCGCATTCCGGCACCGACTGCTTCAGGCGTGATTTCCACTTGGTCATAGCATCGCGGGCTGGCGCCATCCGGTCAATCGCCCGCTCCGCTATATTCGCTCTTTTATTCGGCCGGACCCGAAGGCAGCACCCTGGCAAGCCGCATAAAATCGCGGCGATAGGATTGTTCCGCGTACGCCCCCCGAATCACGTACGCCGGATGGTACATCGGCAGTAACCGCATCCCTTCTTTCTCGACGATCGTTGTGCGGCGCGGCTCAAACGGATAATCGCGTCCAGCCAGCGCCTTCCACGCGATCCGCCCGAGACAAACGACCAGCCGCGGGCACACCAGCGCCAGTTCCGCCATCAAATGGCTGCGGCAGTTCGCGATCTCAACCGCATCAGGATCGCGATTACGCCCATGCTCATCACGCGGATTACAGCGAACAACGTTGGTGATAAAGACACTGCGCAGCCGCACATGCTTGATCATCCGGCGCAGCAACTCGCCCGAGCGATCGCCGTCGAACGGAATGCCGGTGCGGTCCCCGCCAAAGCGTCCGGGCGCCAGCCCGATAAAAGCGACCTCTGCTGGTATCGCGCCGTCGCCCGGCACCACTCGCGAACGCGATTCCACCAGCTTTGGGCAACGCCTGCACGCCAGCATCGCGTCGCGTAACCCGCTGGATGATGCGGTTGTCGATATACAGGAAAGAATCGGCCGGGTCGGCTGGACACCGGCTGCGGGGCTAAGCGGCGTCAGTGCAGCCGGGGCGTCAGATGCTGGCGCGGCCAAATACGCGGCCATGGAAGACCCGCCGTACTAACCGGCTGCGCACGATTCCCTTCGGCACTTCATGGAACTTACGCCACAGGCATTTGCTGCAGACCAGATAGAGCGCATCGTCGGGCAGGCCGGGCCATGCCACACTCCACACGCCTTCCGCTTTGCGGCACTGCGCGCACGGATCAACAATCCGATTAGCGCCGCCCGGGTAGGTAAATTCGATCAGTCCCATTGACTGTCCAGATAGCAAGTCACTCGCGCCGATCTTAAACGGATGCCTTCTGTTTGCAAAGCGCAAGCTGTCACAATTGTTCCAGCTCTTCGACCGCCTGAAATTCCGCCTCGCCAAGCGCCTGCGCTTTGTTCTTGCCGTAGCGCTCATGCAACTCGAATAGCACCGACTTATGGGGCCGCACGCGGCCGAGCGGGCATTTGCGCCATTCATCCAATGATTCGTCACAGTAACCCATCCGGTTCTCGCCGCATTTCGGCTGCAGGAACACCGCGATTTCAGGCAGCACCCGCTTGATTTCCGCCCGCATCAGCGCGACCATCCGGCGAATCTCCCATTGTGCGCGCACGCACAGCCGCAAGTCGCAGATATGCAACATCTCGGCGAAGTTGACCATCACATGGAAATTCGTTGGCGCGGCATTTGGCAGCACGAAACGCGCGTCTTCCGCCGGGATTCCGGCCTTGAGCGCCCGCGCATACAACTCCGAAGTCTTTTCCAGCAGCTCCGCGAATTCGGTCTCCATCCCGGCCCGCGACCATGATTCCGGCAGCACGAATGCCAGCTTATCTTGCTTGAACTTGACGTAACGCTGGCTCTGCTGCTCGAAGCTGATTCCTATCCGATGGCGCACGAACTGATGCGATAACGACCGCGAGACTCCCGCGATTGCAAACCAGAACACTACCTGTTCTAACGGCGACGCATGACCGCTCTTCAGCCGCTCACCGATAAACTCCCGAATCCTCTCACGGCTGATCTTGTCCGTCTCGATTTTTTCCCAAATCTCGATCGGCGTATCCGCCGAGTAGCAGGTACGAAAAGCCGCATAGAGTTTTTCCAGCGGCGCCTGAGCATAATCGACCAGCCGCACCTCCATCTTCGCTTGATTAGTCATTATCTAGTTCGCCAATCCGGTTTCCGCATGCGCCGCCCGTGTTCCCGACCGTTACTCCGCTCCCTCGTCTAAACATCTTACGACACCTGGGCGGCACAAACAGTGGCATCTCGAAACATCTTTACACACCGAGTGAATTGGCTCCCGCCGCGGCTTCAAAAATCTCCGTTTGATTTTACCATGCAATCGTCCTATCGCTCGTCCATCAGTACCGACAGCGCCGTCCGTATCGCGGCTGGAGGCTCGCCATGGCTGGACCCCTCGATGGACTCGTTCGCGTGCTAGATCTCTCGGAACGGTCGCCCGCCGCGGCGATTGCCGGGATGGTCCTCGCCGACCTTGGAGCAGAAGTTATCCGGGTTGAACCAATGGGCGGTGATCCCGTTCGCGCCCTCGCCGGTTCCCGCGTATGGCTTCGCGGCCAGCAGAGCGTCGTCCCGACTGCGCGCGATATCCGGACTGGCGCGTGGCAACGGCTTCTCGCCTCCGCAGACGTCATCCTCAACACCGCCCATTCATGGACGCAAAAGCCCGCGAGCCTGCTCGGCTATCCGCTGGGCGATCGCCAGATTGCCGCGACCCTTACTGCCTATCCCCGTTCGGCCTACGATCTTGTCCAAGATCGGCATGCCGGCGACGCCCTCGTGTACGGCGAGTTGATCGAAGCGCAATACGGCTTGCAACACGTGCAGGAAGGCGTGCGTGGCTCACCGATTTTCCTCGGCTGGCCTCACGCGATTTACGGCGCCGCGTGGATGCTTCAACTGGGCATCCTCGCCGCACTGTTCGAACGGGAGCGCACCGGGCATGGCGAGTACGTAACAACCTCGCTGCTCGACGGTATCGCCATCCTGAGCAATGCCCGCTGGGTCGGGGGCGGCGTCGCGCCCTTGATGCCTGGCAGCCGTATCTCGACCCGCCATAACAATCTGCGCATCGTTGTCGAGCTTTTCCGATGTGCCGACGGCCGCTGGATTCAGGTCCATACCGGTCCTCGCGGGGCCTTCGACCGGATGCTCAAAATTCTCGGCCGCGATGATCTCGCAGTGGCGAACGCCGATCCACACAGTCTCGCCGTCCCGCTCGATCCCGCCGCCGCGCAGGAGCTATGGGCGTTTCTCGACCGCACCTTCAAAAGCCAGCCATCCGCGCATTGGTGTGATCTACTGGCCAAAAACGACATATGCTGCATGCCAGCACTCAAGCCCGGTGACGCGCTCTGGCTCGATCAGATGGAGGCGAACGGCCTCGTCGATATCGCGCCCGACGGCACCCGCTCGCTCGGCCGCCTCGCCAAATTCACCCGCACGCCTATTTCGATACGCCGCGAGGTCCCAACTCCGGGCCAGGACAACGCGAAACTGCTCGGAGCAACTCGCTCCTCACCACCGGCAACGCCCGCCGGCAACGGAACCAGTATCGATCATCCAACTAGTAACGGCGCCGCCGCGGCTGTCTCCCAGCGGGTTGGCCCTCTCGATGGCATTCTCGTGCTCGATTTCGGCGCTTATATGGCCGGCCCGTTCGCAAATCGCCTCTTCGCCGACCTCGGCGCCCGTGTGATTAAGGTCGAGGAATACGCCGGTGATCCGATGCGCGGGCCACAACTCAGCATCCTGCTCGGCGTCCAACGGGGCAAAGAAAGCCTCGCGATTGACCTTAAGTCTGCCGAAGGCCGCCGCATTGTTCACGACCTCGTGCGACGCGCCGACGTTGTCCACAATAATATGCGCGCCGGTGCCATGGATCGCCTCGGCGCCGGCTGGGACGAACTCCGCGGGATCAATCCGCGCCTCGTCTATTGTCATTCCTCCGGCTACGGCAACGATGGCCCGTGGTCACGCTTTCCTACCTTTGAGCCGCTTCACTCGGCGATAACCGGCCTGCTGACCCGTACCGGTGGCGAGGGCAATCCGCCCACGCACTATCTCACTCACATGGACTACGGATGCGGCCTGACGTCCGCAACGATGGTTCTTGCTGCGCTGCTGGAACGCGAGCGCAGCGGCCTCGGCCAATATATCGAGGTGCCGCAGACCGGGGCTGGCCTGCTCGCGATGTCCGACGTGCACGGTTTGCGCGATCACGCAGTTGAGACCTTCCCGCTCGACGCCGGCCTGCGCGGCCACGCGCCCACCAATGCTCTCTATCGCACAGCCGGCGGATGGATACTGATCGCCTGTTACAGCGATCGCGAATGGGACGGCGTGCGCCGCGCTCTCGCGATCTCTGAAAAGGTTTGGCCGTCTTACAGCGAGGCACGCAATCAGCCGCTCGCCGCGAGCCCAATCACCCGCCTGATCGAGGATACTTTAGCGCGGCTTCTCCCTCACTCTGCCGAGCGCCGCCTCCGTTCTGAAAATGTTCCGTGCATCATCCCGAGTCCATTCACTCCTGGCGAGCTCGCCATCGAACCTTCATTGCGTGCGCACGGCATTATCCTTCAAGAGGACCATCCAGAGGCCGGCTCGATCTCCGAGGTCGGCCACACGTTGCGATTTAGCTCCGCGGCTGCGGTGCAGCGGCGTCCCGCCCCGCTGATCGGCCAGCACAGCCTCGCAATTCTCCGTGAACTAGGCCGCTCCAACGATGAGATAGAGCGTCTAATCGAAACTCGGGTCGTTAACGTCGCCGGAGGCTCCCCGGCTAACCTTGCCGCCGCTCCACATTCCTAGCGGCACTCTAATTTTCTAGCGGCTATTCTAATTTTTATGATCGCGCAGCCATCTTCAGCTAACGTCTAACGTCGGAATTGCAGGTTAGGGATCCCTTTCGCCGCGGCAGGAGTGTCCCCCTCCATCGCTGGCGGGATTGCGTGTCCGCAGCGCGACCCGAAGAAGGACAGTATGAATGGCGTTCATGCACAATCAGGCAATTGGCACGCAGGGAGCGTCAGGATTAGCGCGATAGCGTGCAAAAAATGATTAGCGCTCGGCGGCGTCTTTGCTTGTTTAAGTTGAGCCGCGCTCCACTTAATTGCTTCCCGCATCCATCGATCAGCCAAAGGCGTTGACTATGCCAAGTCAAAGCTTTATCCCCTATAGGGACGACTTGCAAAGAAGGTCCCCGGGATGATTTAGGGGTTGACGATTCGCGAGGGAGGAGACCTTGCCTGGCAAAACTGCTGACTTCAATAGAATTGTAAGGGTGGGCCTGCTTTCCGTGTTCGCCTTTGGTGCTGGCTTGGCTGCGCTACCGTCGCGGGTTCTCGCTGGCGCCGATACCATCATCCGCTTCCCGAAAGACGCCGAACAGTTGCAGCCGGTTACCACGCCGAGCGTCCCTGCCGCCAGCCTTATATCGGCAGCATCCACACCGACTGGAACGTCCGCTGAATTTCCGCGCCCGCCCGCCCTCGAGCCCAACATTAAATTTTGGGTTGATGTTTTTACTGCTTATGGCGAGCGCGATTTCTTAATCCACGACAAAGACCAGATTTGGAAGATCTACGAAGTCCAGCACCTGCCCGGCTTCGGTGCCCCCAGCCGGGAAGAAGTTGAGGCAACCGGTGAATATCTGCGCGCCAAGTATACTGACATTCTCGGACGGCTTGGCGCCGGCCTCCAGCCCTCCGACCCTGACGAGCAGCGGGTCGCCGCCCTCTTCAAAGGCGAGCCTCTCTCTGCCTATACGCTGGCCGCCTCGAATCTGCGCATCCAAGAGGGATTGCGCGAACAGTACGAAGAGGGTTTGCTGCGAAGCCGCAACTATCGCGCTGAGATGGAGCGTATTTTCGTTGATGAAGGTTTGCCGCCCGAACTCGTATCGCTAGCCAACATCGAGTCCGATTTCTATAGCACCGCCAGATCCAGCGCGGGTGCAGTCGGCATCTGGCAGTTCACCCGCGACACCGGCAAAGAATATTTGCGGATTACGCGTTATCACGACGATCGTTTCGACCCGATTGCCGAGACCCGCGCTGCCGCCGAACTGCTGCGCTATAACTACGATTCGCTTGGCAGTTGGCCGCTCGCTATCACGGCGTACAACTACGGCACCGGTGGAATGGCCGAGGCGGCGCAACTCTACGGCAGCGATTTCGGCCGCATCTTCCGCAGTTACGACGGACCACATTTCGGCTTTGCATCACGGAATTATTATGCGGAATTCCTCGCCGCCCTGCAGATTCAACAGAATGAAGACGCCTATTTTCCCGACCTGAAGTATGAGATGACGCCGGCTCCGCAGATTGTCCGCACCGATTTTGCGCCGCCCCGATCGGTCCGCCACCACGGCTCGCTCCATCGCATCGCGCATCACGGACGCCATATCATTCATCGGCGCCATCTGATCGCATCGGCCGATCTCGCACCGCGCCCGCCTCATCTCGAGCTAGTTGTGGCAACTCGCCGGCGCCCTTCAATACATCATCTGCATCACGTGCATACGCAGACTGCTCATGCCATGCACCATCATAGCCATCGGCATGCAATTGTTGCTGACGATGCCGCAGAGGCGGTTATGCCGCTAGCCTGACGCCCGCGAGCCGAGCGCCTCTGCCACTTTGCTTTTCGGACTGATCGCGCGATAGCTCGGCCGCTCGCGCAGCAAATCGAGGTAGGCCTGAACCTTCGGCCATTGTCCGAGGCTTGGCTGATCCACCTCAAGCACCATTGCCAGCACCATCATCGGCACGTCAGCAATCGTAAAACTCCCGCGAATATATCCACCAGCCGGTGCTTCTCCGAGCAGTTTCTCAACGTACGGCAGATCGCGCGTGCGCAGCGACTCTCGGCCCTTCTCCATCCGCTCCAGGTCACGTTTCGCCGGTTCACTCCAGTAGGGCATCCAGATTGGCGGCAGGCTTCCGACCAGCATCGATTCGTCGGCGTACTGCTCGATCATTCGCACCCGCGCCCGCTCAGCCGCATCGTCCGGCATCAGGCGCGGCCACCCGAAGCGCTCCTCGAGGTATTCGTCAATCACGGTCGAGTCGTAGATCGTCAGGCCCTCATGCTCAATATACGGCACCTTGCCTAGCGGATGGCGCGCGAGCATCTCCGGCGGCTTCTTCCATAGATTCCCCGGAGGGAGGTTCTCAATTCGATATGGCAGCCGTTTCTCCTCCAGGATTACCTTCGTCTTGCTTGCATGAGTCGATCGCAGCGTTCCCCACGGATAGTCGCGCTCGGTCGTGTAGAGAATGATCATCGCTGATAGCTCCTTGCGCTGAGTCTGGTGCTGCCAGCCTAGCACTCCCGACGTGCGCGCTTCATCCACCGTCAAGTTGCCGCCGCAGGCAAATCGATCTGCTATGCTTATGTCGATGGAGTCAGCGGATTCGGCACAGGGCGGCCGCGGCCTCGCCCAGCAACTAGAACAATGGCTCGCTGATCCGGCACTGGCTGCTTTTGTGCTCCAAACGATTCGCGAGCGCGCGCCCGATGAGCGTCTCGCGCTTGCCTATCTACTCCAGTTAGCCGACCGTACACCGGCCGAACTGCGTTATGTGCTCGCTAATCGCGCTGCTGCCGCTGATTTGATCTTCTGTCTGGGATCTTCGCAGATCGTCGCCGCCGACCTGGTTAACGCGGGAGCATCATGGCCCACAGTCTTCGCCGACGCTCGTACTCAGACCGCAGCTCAGCTTCTCGACGCCATCTCCTTCACGCTGCCCGCTAATCTTGACGACAAAAGAGCTGCCGCAAGCGCGCTGGGTCACTTCAAGCGCGTTCTCTTCTTGCGGATCGCGATCGCTGACCTGCTCGGTATCTTCACCGTTCCAGATACCACCACGGTTCTCTCACGGCTGGCCGAGGAATGCATCCGGGGAGCACTCGCTGCTACCGCGGCTGTGCTCCATAGCTCAATCGATCCTAATCGCGACTTCTGTGTTCTCGCGATGGGCAAGCTTGGCGCGGGAGAGCTCAATCTCAGCTCCGACATTGACCTCGTCTATCTGCTCGACGGCACTTATGATGCTTCTCGCGCCGCCGCGGCTCAGCGCTTCGGCGAGACCCTCACCGAAATTCTTTCCGCGGAATGCTTCCGCGTCGATTTGCGGCTGCGCCCGGGCGGACGCAGCTCCCCGCTGGTCGTTACGCTGGAAGGCGCGCTGACCTTCTACGAGAATCTCGGCGATACCTGGGAACGGGCTGCTCTCCTGCGCGCGCGTCCTGCGGCCGGTGCCGTCGCGCTCGGCGCAAAGCTAATCAGCGAGCTGGAGCGCTTCGTTTACCGCCGCTACTTCGACTTCGACACGCTCGATCAGCTCCGTGCAATGAAGTACCAAATCGAAACCGAACTGCGCTCCCCAGCGCTGGTCGCAAGCAATATTAAGCTCGGCCGCGGCGGCATTCGTGAGCTCGAATTTATTGTCCAGGCACTCACCCTGATCTACGGCGGCCGTGACCATCGCCTGCGCACTCCGCAGACGCTTACGGCCCTTGATCGCCTCCAAAGCCACGGCTATCTGGCTCGTCCGCGCGCGGAACGCCTTCAGGCGGCCTATCTCCTCCTCCGCGATGTCGAGCATAAACTCCAGGTAGCCGCCGGATTACAGACTCATACCCTACCGGCCGATGATCGCGGCTTCGCTAAGCTCGCTGCGCGGATGCGCCGGGGCAAAAGCCCAGGGGCTAGTGCCGCCTTACGTGCAGAACTAGAGGGCCATCGCGAATTCGTCGCCACCCAGTTCCGCGAAATGTTGGCCGGCGGCGGGCAGCGGCCTCAATCCGACCCTTCGCCGCAGGCTCTGGCCGCATGGCTTGCCGCTAACGATCGCAAAGGTGCCGAACAGGCGCTTATGGATCTCAGCTTTGCCCGTCCCGCCGACAGCGCCAACAGCCTCAAGATGCTGGCCAATGGCCCGGCGCACACACGTACAAGCGATCGCCGCCGCGAATTGATTGATCGCCTGGGACCGCAGCTCCTCGACGAAATCAGCCGTCTCCCCGACCCTGACCTCGCGTTGCTGAATCTTGCAAACTGCGTCGGCGCGATGGGCGCACGCACGTCGTTTCTGGCGCTTCTAGAGGAGCATCCCGCGACCCGCAAGGTTCTGCTCAAGCTCTTCGCCTCGAGCAGCCATCTCTCAGCGCTCTTTACGCGCCATCCCGAGATGCTCGATACGCTCGTCCGCTCCGACCTCGCCCGCCTTCGCCGTCCCGCTGACGAACTGCACGGCGAGTTGGCCGGTTTACTCGCCGCAAGCGCCGACTTCGAGAGCCGTCTGGACACCCTGCGGTCATTCCGCCAGCAGGAATTCCTGCGCATAGCCATTGCCGACCTCGCCGGCCATCTCGAACTCGACGAAGTCCAGACGGAGCTGACGCTGCTGGCTGAGACCTGCCTGCGCGAGGCGCTGACCCTCGCCGTCACGGAAGTCGCGATACGCCACCCGATCCCGCCGGCACTCAAGCTTTGCGCACTCGCGATGGGCCGCTTGGGCAGTGCGGAGATGTCCTACAACTCCGATCTCGACCTGATCTTCGTTTATCACCTGAGCAGCGAGGTTGCCGCCAGCGGTCACGAACACGCCGCCCGTATCGTCCAAAAGCTGATTTCCGTACTCGAAGCGCTCACCCGCGAGGGCTTCGTCTATAAGCTCGACCTGCGCCTACGCCCCTCCGGCAACTCCGGCCCGTTGGTTGCTTCCCTCGACAGCTTCCGCGACTATCATCGCCAAAGTTCCGCCGTATGGGAGCGCCAGGCGCTCGTCCGCGCTCGCGTTGTCGCAGGTGATGCGGGGCTGGGCCGCCAGGTCGAGCGGGCGCGCCGAGAATTTGTCTTCGGCCGGAGCCTTGAGCCGCGCCAGGCCGCCGAAATAGCAGCAATGCGGCTTCGTATGGAAAATGAAATCGGCGCCGAAACCTTCGACCGTCTGAATCTCAAGCAGGGTCCCGGCGGTCTTGTCGACGTCGAATTTCTCACCCAGATGATGGCGTTGCGCTATGGCCATGAATTCCACGAACTGCGCTCACGTTCTACCGTCGCCTTGATTCGTGCACTTGCCGGCCGGGCTCTTCTCGCACCTGCGCAGGCCGGCCATCTCGAAGTCGATTACCGCTTCCTACTGCTCCTCGAAAATCGCTTGCGCATCGAAACCGATCAGGCTGCATGGGCGTTGCCGACCGCCGCCGAAAAGCTCTCTCCAATCGCACGCCGGATGGGCTTCGACGGCCCCAACGCAGCGGCTCAATTACTGGCCGAGCTTGAGCATCGGCGCATCCGGATCCGCGCCATTTTCGACGCCTGCTTCGCCCACGAACAGCAGAGCTCGGCGCCCGTTCCCGCGGGGACCGCGAACCCTGTCTAGAAGAACCAGGTCCTGTGCACGTGCGGTTTGCCAGCAGCACCGTCGATGCCGCTGCACAAATCCCATAAGCTAATTTCCCGATGGGACGTGTCACCCTAATCACTGGAGGTTCGCGCAGCGGCAAAAGCTCCCATGCCTTGACGCTCGCCGCGGCCGATCCATCGCTGACTCGCCGCTACTTCATCGCCACTGCTGAAGCGCTCGACGACGAGATGCGCAAGCGTATCGCCCACCATCGCGCAACCCGCCCCGCCAGCTTCATCACGCTGGAGATGCCAATCGGCCTATGCACCGCACTCGCCGACCTGCACGATCGCGCCGATCTCGCTGTGATTGATTGTTTGACTCTGTGGGTGGCGAATCTTATCGGGCGCGATTACACAGATGATCAGATTTTCGCTGAAGCTGATCGGCTGGCGGCGTCGCTCATCGCGGCACCGTTCGCGACGATTGTCGTCACCGGCGAGGTCGGCTCAGGCATCGTTCCGGAAAACCCGCTCGCGCGCCGTTTCCGCGACTTGCTTGGATGGACTAATCAGCGGCTCGCCCGTGCTGCCGATGAATTGATTCTGATGACTGCTGGCTATCCGCTGCGCTTGAAGTAGGTCCCCCCTAGGCGCTCCTAGAGACAGGTTATCTTCGCTCGGCGATTTAGCTCAGCGGATGCCAGGTGAAATTGGCCTTGCGCCCACTACTGTAAACATCCAGTTCATAATGAGGCAGGCCAAACGCCAAACGCAACGTACGGAACTCCTCGACTTGACGCTGAAGCTGATCCGCTATTGCGTCTTCCGCTTCTTCACGGTCCTCCATCATTCCTGCCGCGCAGGCCGGCCCCAGATCAACCACCAGGCATTCGCGCTGCCGATGCTCCCCGAGACGCGCGCCAAAACCCAGGCAGCTGCATTTTAGACATAGCCCAGCCCGCAGCTTGCCATTGCCACTGTGTGCCTCCTGCGCAAAACGCGCGAGACTCTCCGAGCATTCCGACCAGCTCTGATGGGCTCGCGTCGTCGAATAGCGGCGAATCGCACGTGCCAGCTTGCTCAATGTCACCTGATCAGCATTGGCCGCCAAGCTTAAGATAGTATCGCTGTCGCAGTTGATTCCGGATCCAAATTGCCGGGACAGGAACTCTCGAAGGTTAATTGGCAGGCGGCATTTCTGATGAAGGCAGGAAGCTTCAATGACGGGCAGCGGGCGGGGTCTGGGGAAATTACTGAACGACACGCATCCTATCGGCTCTGGCTTCGGCGCCGAGGACGCCCGGCACACGGCCGGCGCGCCTTGGAGAACCCGCGAAACGTGCGCCCCTCTATGCACCAATGGTCCGGTTCGCAAGGAAACCACCTCCATTGGTATCGCAACAGCAGGCCCGTGACGGGAGCGCAGTTCGCGCGCTGTAACACCTCCCGATAGCAGGGACGGGACTCCGGCCGGCCATCATGGCTTGACTATCCCTCGTCACGGCGAAATCTGATGGCTCAAGCGCGCCACGCAATATCCGTAACATATGCGTCTCTTTGCTCGATGCACCAGCCTGTCAGAACCCGCTAAACGTTTCATCCGCCCCCAAAAACGCTCGGATTTCTGCAGAAGCTCGATGGCTTCGCGTGCGGCTACCGCATTTCAGAAGTAGCTTCTGGTTATGGTCGCCAGCATCCGCACGGCAATCCCCAAGGCCTAAACCGTTAAAATGCTTACCAGACTGATTCTTTAGCGCGGAGGCCAACGATGGGCAACCGGGTTATCCGCAGGCTTCTGATTGACTGAAACACGCCAGCATGCACGGCTAATGTTCATCATAAGTCGCTGGAAACCAACCATTATGAGATTAGCTTATGCCATCCATGGTCGCCGCGCTTTACAATCAGCACTCTCTTCCGCCGCTAGCGATCATCGAATCTCTCACACTGCGCAGCGTTTTCTCGCGAATACCTGTCATCAGCCCAGCCGACTTTTACCGCGCCAGACGCTGCTCAGACATCAGCTCCCCTTACGCCATCCGAATCTCGCAGAATAAGTAATGCAAATTGCACTAGGTAACGCGCCCACGTAACAAAAATGAAAAATTTTTTTTGACGCTCTGGAAAAATCGCGCTTATGGCTCCAGCCGCTCCATCATTCGCGGAAACGGTACCGCTTCCCGCACGTGATGAATCCCGCAGATCCATGAGACCGCCCGCTCGATTCCCATGCCGAACCCGGCGTGCGGCACCGACCCGTAACGGCGCAGGTCGAGGTACCAGTTGAACGCTTCCAGCGGCAGTTGGTTAACTACGATACGCTCGCGCAAAACCTCATAGTTGTCTTCGCGCTGCCCCCCGCCGATGATTTCCCCATAGCCCTCCGGCGCCAGCATATCCACGCATAGCGCCAGCTCCGGCCGCTCCGTGTCATGCTTCATGTAAAACGGCTTAGCTGCGGCCGGATACCGATGGACCAGCACGGGACCCTCGAAATCCGCCGAGAGCGCCGTCTCCTCATCACCACCCAAGTCGCCGCCCCACTTGATTGCGAAGCCCTTGGCCTGCAGCCGCTTAATTGCTTCGTCATAACTAATCCGCGCAAACGGCTTCATCGCCGCCCGTTCGAGCTTCGTTGTGTCGCGCTCCAGCGTCTTAAGCTCCGCGCTGCGCCGCTCCAGCACTCGCGTGACGATATATGCCACGAAGTCCTCTGCTAGCTGCATGTCATCGTCGAGTGTGAAATAGGCGACCTCCGGCTCAATCATCCAGAATTCCGTCAGATGGCGCCGTGTCTTGGATTTCTCCGCCCGAAACGTTGGGCCGAAACAGTAAACCTTGCCGAACGCCAGCGCCCCCGCCTCGCCGTATAGCTGGCCGCTCTGTGTCAAATACGCCTTACGTTCCCCAAAGTAGTCAATCTCGAACAGGTTGGTAGTGCCCTCGCACGAAGTCGGGGTCAGAATCGGCGCATCGAAGCGGATGAAGCCCCTATCATTAAAAAAATCCTGGCACGCCGCCTCGATTTCGCCGCGCACCCTTAAGACTGCATGCTGCCGCGCCGACCGCACCCACAGATGGCGCTGGTCGAGCAGAAAGGCCACCCCATGCTCTTTCGGCGTAATTGGATATTCATTCGACGGCCCGACGACTTTGAGCGCCTTGACTGTCAGTTCACGCCCGCCCGGCGCCCGCTTGTCCTCGCGCACGAGACCCGTGACTTCCAAGGCGGTTTCCTGCCCCAGATGGTCCGCCGCAGCGAAAGCTTCGGCGCCCAGGTCATTTAGCGAGGCTACGCATTGGCAGATGCCGGTACCGTCTCGTATCAGCAGGAAATGCACCTTGCCGCTTGACCGCCGATTGTAGAGCCATCCGCGCAGCGTCACTTCCTCGCCGCTATGACCACCTAAAGCATCGATATAGACCCACGCCATAGGGCTTAGTTTAGGCCCTTCCTGCGCGCGTATCGAGAATCGCGTGACTAATGGATCGAGCCGAGCTTCAAGTGAAGTCGCGGACGGCCGCGATGGCGGCGGCACGGGTCTCAATCCCGAGCTTGGCTAAAATGCTGCTCGTATGCTTGCGGACGGTGTTGTGACTGAGCGTGAGCAGGATCGCGATTTCAGGCCCGGTCTTGTTGTCACAGATTAGGTCCAGCACTTCGCCTTCGCGTTGGCTCAGGCCCCATCGCGCGAGCATCCGGCGGCGGCGCGCAGCAGCGGTTTCACCGCGTTCAACCAGAACGGTCGTATATGCGCGCCCATCGGCTGCCGTCATGCGCAGGCCACGCAGCTTGAGGACGATACCGCTCCAGTGTGCATACACGCGTGCAACCGGCGGCGCGCTATTGGTCAGGCCACTGTCAGGATCATGAAAAATCTCCCTGAGCGTAGCCGCGACATAGGCGAAAGCATCGCTGATCTGCGGCAGATGGAAGCCGTCCGCGCCGATGCCATCGAGCCCGCCCATTTGTTCGAAAATTAAGCGAGCATTCCGATCTAGGGCGATTGGATGGTGTTTCTCGTCGAGCAGGATGGCCCCGGCACTCCAACCCGCAAGTGACGAAACCGAATTATCAGAGAGCTGATTGCCATCTTGAAGCTGCGCGATCTTCAATCCATGAGTGATATGCGGCGAGGCGGCAAGGAGAAACCTTTCATCTGCACGCGTGTAATCCTTGTCGCCCTCGGCACGCCATAGCGGAACGTAGCCTACTAGATCGTGATCTACCCGAAAGATCACTTGCAGCAACTGTCGCCATTCGAGCGGGCGCATGACCTCGTTAAAGCCATCCGTCTTCAAGCAATCCGAGCGCATGATTTCTTCATGCCGCCATACAGTTTGCCTTGGCAGCAAGCGACGGATCGTTATCGGGTCCTGCACAAAGCGGCATCCGGACTGCGCAGGATTCTCGACAAAATAATGTTGGAATGCGGGCACGCGTCCGGCCGTGTCGGATGTTCCTGCGATAAAACAATCTGCGTGATTTGCTGCGGCGATAAAGAAGGCGCGGTTGGGACTGTTTGGAATTGCTGAGTGCAATTGTTCCAAGACGGCTCGAGCGAACGGCTCCACAGGCAGGCCTGAGGAGGCGAGCCGCTTGATTCGGCCCAGTGCGAGTTCCTTGTTGCGAGCGTCAGAGCCGACCACACAACAGACTCCCTATTTAGACTTTAGCTTCCAAACAGAACTGATAAGTTCCTGAATAGCACAATTGTGCTATTGCGCAACCTATAACGACCCACTATTCCCTCGTGGAGTGACTTTCGGACGAACATGCGGTCAAAAAAAGCTGATTAAAACTGATTTCTTGACTCGTTTGCGGGGACCTCCGCCCTCGCATGAATCTCCTGAGGAAATCAAACAATAACTAAACTGTGATAAAAAAAGGGTACATGACATGAAAAAGCCACATATCGCATGCGTAGCGAGCGTGTTGACAGTAATAGTCGTTTTGGCGAGCCTAACACCAGCTCAGGCCCTGCCAGGACTTCCCCTGTCTGCATTGGCAGGGAACTGGGCCGGCGAGGGTAGCTCTACTTTCGAGGTCTGCTTCAACAGTGATTTTTCGGCAGTCGAGGATTGCAGCACGGCGCCGGAAAGTGCCTTTTACAACGAGACCTTTGTATATCAGGGCACTTCGGACAAGAGCGGCAATAGCTGTTCCACTCTTTCAATAACCAATGCGCCTGAGTTCGCGAGTCCCGTTACACCGGCCAACGCCTTCGCCGTGATTAATGTGGGAAAAACGACTTCCTACAACCAGAGCACGGAAACTGGTACAGTTAGCTTCACCAGTTACAATGTTGGTAGTGGGACATCCTGCAATGGTTCCGTTTTGGTGAATACGGCGAACGCGCAACCGACTGGCACTAGCACCGGAAGCTGCGCGATCTCGCAACACGGGAGCCGCGATGATTGCGTCACGACCACTCTTGTGAACAGCCCCATTTCCGATGTTGGTGACTATGTGGGGCATAACGTCGCATTTAAACAATAACAGTCCAGGCGTATTTTCGAGATCGAGTCAGATCCTGGCCTTTGGCCGATCAACCTTGAGTCTCTCACAGCGCAGTCTAAGATGGTCTCAGCTCCGTACCGGCTGAGACTATCTTTTGTCCGAACCACCCTTCTCTCCCCAGTTATTTACGCCGGAGTTTGGAGCCGTTAGAGTCGGAAGCTCAAACTGCCTACGACTTAGATGTATGACAAGGAGATTCCGTGATGGCTCAAGAACGACAAGGCGCAGTTACGATGCGCGGCAATCCGATGACGCTGGTCGGCCCCGAAATCAAAGCCGGAGACAAAGCACCGGACTTCTCGCTGGTCGGCGCGGGACTCAAGCCGGTCACTTCCGGCGACTTCAAGGGCAAGGTCAAAATCATCGCGACGCTTCCCTCCGTCGACACTCCCGTCTGTGATGCTGAAACCCGCCGCTTCAACGAAGAGGCCGCCAAACTCCCCGGTGACGTCCAGGTGCTGGTGGTTTCGCTCGATCTGCCGTTCGCGCAGGCACGATGGTGCGGGGCAGCTGGTGTCGACAAGGTAACGACCTTGAGCGATTATCGCGGCGCCAAGACAGGCGAGGCCTACGGTACGCTGATCAAGGAACTCCATCTGCTGGCGCGCGCCGTCTTCGTCGTCGATAAAAACGACAAGGTGACTTACGCCGAATACGTCAAGGAAGTTGCCAGCCAGCCGAATTTCGAGGCCGCTCTCGAAGCCGCCCGCAAAGCTGCGGCCTGAAGCGCATCCTCATGCGGGGCGAAGTGGCTTTCGTCCCGCTCATTCTCTTCCGAGACACGGGGATCGCAATTGAAACACGCTAACGGTGCGCCGCCTGACGTGCGGCGCCACGCGCTTGCTAACGCCTACCGGCGCGGCCTCTATGAGGCTATCTTCCGGCGCAGGGACATCCGCCATTTTCGCCCCGATCCCGTCCCTGGTGAAGTCCTCGCGCGGATACTAGTCGCGGCCCATCATGCGGCCAGCGTAGGCTTTACCCAGCCGTGGGATTTCATTGTCGTGCGCGAGCTCGATCGCCGGCGTGAAGTGCATCGCATCTTTACGGACGAGCGCGCCACGAATGCCGCCCAGTTCACCGGCGCGCGCCAGCAAAAATTCCTGGATCTAAAGCTGGAAGGCATTCTCGACGCTCCGTTCAACCTGATCGTCACCTGCGAACCCGACCGCGACAGCCCCGCTATCCTCGGCAAGACGAGTATCCGCGAGGTCGAGATTTATTCATCTTGTCTCGCCGTCGGCAATCTATGGCTGGCGGCGCGAGCCGAAGGCGTCGGCATCGGCTGGGTTAGTATTCTCCGAAATGACGACATCCGCCGCATCTTCGGCATTCCCGATCATGTCATTCCAATCGCCTATCTGTGCATGGGTTATACGGACGAGTTTCCCGCCGAGCCGATGCTGCAGAGAGTCGAATGGGCCTCGCGCATCCCGCCGTGTGCCTTGATTCATTTCGATTCCTGGGCCCACCGCGATGATCCGGCCGCGGCTAACGACAATCCGGCACTTGCCGATCTGGTCCAAAGCCCAGCCATCTGGCGCGAGCTTCTCCCCGGTGCTCAAGTTGATGGAGCGGATACTGGCGTTGATGTATCGCCACTTGACCGACTCACAGATAAATCCGGCCTGCCCGATCCTGCACGAGACAAACACTAACGCAATCTTCGATGAGCCTTCTCGCCGACACCCTCGCCGCCATCATCCCGCCCGACAAGGCCGCTGCCGAGGCTGCCAGCCGCCGTCTCGATTCTCTCACCAAACCGCGCGGCAGCCTGGGCTATCTGGAGACGATCGTCCAGCGCTACGCCGCCATCCGTCATGACCCGTCGGCGCGCCCCGGCCGCGCCGCCATCACGCTCTTCGCCGCCGACCATGGCATCGTTGCCGAAGGCGTCAGCGCTTATCCGCAGGCTGTCACGCTGGAGATGCTGCGGAATATCGCCTCTGGCGGTGCCGCTATCAGCGTGTTGGCGCGCCGCTTCGGCTTCGGTTTGGTCATCACGGATAGCGGAGTCGCTACCGACAGTAGCGGTGCGCCGTTTCCCAATGTGATCTACCGCCGCATCGGGCCGGGCACGCGCAACTTCCTCCACGCCCCCGCGATGACGCCCGCCGAAGCTTGCTCTGCGCTCGACGCCGGTATCACCACGATCGACGACCTGGCTAATAACGGCGTGATGCTGATCGGCCTCGGCGAGATGGGTATCGGTAACAGCAGCTCGGCCGCCGCGATCCTCAGCGCTACCACCGGCATCGAACCAGCGACAATCGTTGGACGCGGCGCCGGCCTCGATGACACCGGCCTGCACCGCAAGGCCGAGGTAATCACCGCCGCCCTCGACTTCCATCGCGGACGGCTCAACGATGGACTCTCAATTCTCAGTGCTGTTGGTGGCTTCGAGATTGCTGCAATGGCTGGCGTATGCCTCGCCGGCGCGGCCCGCCGCATCCCCATAATGGTTGACGGCTACATTGCCACGGCTGCCGTTGCCATCGCGGAACGACTCTATCCCGGCATTCGCGAGCATCTGTTTTTTGGCCATCGCGGCGCCGAAGGCGGTCATGCGCGCGTGCTCGAGGTGTGGGGCGTCCGTCCCCTGCTCGACCTCGGGATGCGGCTCGGTGAGGGCACTGGCGCTGCCCTCGCGATGAACCTCGTGCAGAGCGCGCTGGCCCTGAATGCCGGTATGGCGACCTTCGCCAGCGCCAGCGTCTCTGAAAAAACTCCATGAGCGATGACAGCCCGCCAGACGACCCGCGAGCTCATCCATTCGCTCGCGGCCTTATTCAAATCCGGCTCGCCGCCAGCTTCCTGACGATTCTTCCGCTAGGCCCAGCAGCTCCGGCGACTCTCGATGATCAAGCCGCCTCCTTCGGATGGTTTCCGCTGATCGGCTTTGCACTCGGCCTCGCCCTCTGCCTAGAGGCTCGTCTTCTCGACTTCGTCTTCGGCCCGGTCCTGGGTTCTCTGCTTATCGTGATGACGCTCGTGGCCGTTACTGGCGCTCTGCATCTCGACGGCCTCGCCGATACCGCCGACGCCTTGGGCGCACGCGCCGATCGGGCGCGCGCACTCGAAATCCTGCGCGACAGCCATATCGGCACATTCGGCACTCTCGCCCTGATTTTTGTGATCGGCCTCAAAACCGCCGCGCTTGCGGGATCGCATGGAGCGCATCGTTATGCGGCCCTTTACGCTGCCCCGGGCTTGGCGCGCTGGGCCATGACTGGTATTAGTTACGGCCTTGAATATCTGCGCGAGCAGGGAGCGGGCACACCACTCCTTAAGCGCGGGCCCGGCCGCAATCTGCGCCTCGCCACGATCATCGCGGTTGCCGGGATAATCCCGTTGTTCGGACGGTGCGCCCTGCGCGCCTCGCTCACAGCGGTCGTGATTACACTGGCATTGCGCTGGTTCTACCGCCGATGGCTCGG
Source organism: Binataceae bacterium (SeqCode) (assembly GCA_035502655.1). GTDB lineage: Bacteria > Desulfobacterota > Binatia > Binatales > Binataceae > DATJUF01. The sequence continues at coordinate 842 of DATJUF010000196.1, read as the reverse complement.
CGGCATCACCGGCGATTTGATCGGCGCCGCGGGCGAAATCGTGGAAACTGCGGTGCTAATCGCAGTTGCGCATTGAGCTGGGTTCTGCGGCTTTGTACGCGACCGCGCGCAACTCAAATTACCGAACCGATTTAGAAAACGGCTGCGCGGAAAAAACGGAAGTCGCGGTAATAGCTGGCTACGCGCTGCAAAAGCTGCAAGGGAGGGTTGGAAAACTACATCGCGGACGCGCGCCGCCGCCGCTGTTCCTTCCGGCGCCTGCGCTGAGCTTCGGAACGCTTACGCTTGCGGCGAACACTGGGCTTTTCGTAGAAAGCCCTCTTCTTCATCTCTTTAAATACTCCCTCTTTGGCCAACTTACGCTTTAATGCGCGCATTGCCTGGTCGAGAGAGCCTTCGACTCTGATTTCCATAGTCCTCCGTACGGCGGCGAATTAGACTCCCGAGGATAGGTCCACCCCCTCCAACTGTCAACCTCGGCTTTCGCCGGATAGTCTGTTAATGAGCCGCCCGGTGCTTGTTGCGGGATAATCGCCTCGCGGGTAATCGTGGCGTAATTCCGGGCTTAGCCAAGTTTGCAACTAAAGCGCGTTCAACCTCTTTTCCGCCAGGAATCACAGCCGAGATACATCTCGTAGGTATACTCGGCGTTAGGGCCTTCCCTGCTTCACATTCCGCCCGCGTATTGTAACTCGCGATAGTCATCCATTTGGCTAATGGCGCCTTAAGGTCCACCAGCGAGGATGAATTCGCCGGCGTCAACGGCGGCATCATCAGGCACCAGATCACAAGCGTGAACGTCGGGCTATTAAATCGCTTCACTTACCAGCTATTTTACCGAC
>DATJUF010000195.1:0-8974 GCA_035502655.1 Binataceae bacterium (SeqCode) | reverse complement strand
GCGCGCTCGGGTTGAGATCAGAATTCATAGGCGTTGCCTCGGACCCACTGCATGAGGGCGTCCTTTCGGGCCGCAACCAATACCGATAGAGTAGTTATAGCAAGCGATCAAAATCAACATAAATCAAGTTGTCCAATGCGCGGCGGCGATCACGCGCAAGGCAACGGATGCGGGAAAATCAGGTGAAGCAGAAACTCCAGGACGATCTTAAGGCTGCGATGAAGGCCGGTGACAAGCTGCGGCTAATGACCCTGCGCGGCGTTATCAGCGAAATTACCCGCGTCGAAAAGGACGTACGGCGCCCGGCGAACGAAACCGAGATTATCCAGGTGATCAAGCGCGAGCGCGCACGCCGCGACGAAGCGCTTGAGTTCGCCCGCAAGGCTAATCGCGATGACCTGATTGCACAGAACCTGGAGGAAGCAAAGATCCTTGGCGAATATCTGCCGGCTGCCGCCGATGTAGAAGCGGTGAAAGCCGCAATCACTGAACGAGTTGCGGCGGGAGTCAATCAAATTGGACCGCTGATGAAGGCACTTCGCGATCAATTCGGTGCGCAACTCGACGCCAAGACCGCGAGCGAATTAGTTAAGCAGGCCCTCGCCAGCAAATCCTGATCAGCGCAAACCGGCGCTAGGGCTGTACCGATCCAACAAGCGAAATCTGTGAAACGCCACTGGGGAGCGCTTGGCTAAGGTTCAGAGAACCTACTCCACTGGTTGTTGCGAACTTGCCCTCACCTCCCGTGATAACATAAGTTCCGCTGAACACGTCCGTGTCTGCCAACGTCGCACAGACGAGGCCGGAGAGGTTATACGTCAGAGCAGCTTTATTCCTGGAACCGACGAGAGCCGCCGTTCCAGTTGCAGGGTAACAATATCCAACGTTGGAGATCCTAAGGCCCCCGGTGCTAACGCTGGAATTGGTTTCGTCAATGCTCAGTGTGAAAGATAGATTATAGCCATTGCTGATCGGATCGGTACCTGTCAAACATGCACAAGTGTCGTTGGTGTCGCACGCGATGGACTCACAAGATGCATCCGTCAGTTGGCCCGTTCCAGCGCCTACAATGCCATAAGAAATCGGTGCAGATTTTTTACTAGCCGCAAACGCCACGAGCGCGCCCAACACGACAACTGCACTGACCAAACCTACATATACACCCTTCTTTTTAAACTGCCTTCCTGAAATCATCGTTTACCTTTAGTTTGTCTGTATCCCTTGACGGACTGTTTAGTAATGATCGTCAACGGTTTAGTCGGACCCTGATCAACGAATTGCGGTTATGAATTGACTTGTTAATGGCCGCGCGGAACTTCGACGGAGCCAAGAAATCATTATGCTGCCAGATGCACTCCTCCATATGACTGCGAAAGAAACTTTGACGAGCACGTTTTGTTTGGGTATACACCCGCCGATTATCAAGGGGCTGGAGGCCTTTGGCCGGCATCTCGTCCAATACCGCGCGCGCCTGCAGCCGAGCACGGATTGGAGCACTACAGACTCTGCGCATCAAGAGGCTGAGCAACGTCTGTCGGCAGCTCATTGAAATCGATCTTCCCGGAACGATCGGCCGGAATGATTGGCTCCCAGGCGAAAAACTCTCGTAGAAGCCGCTCGACTTTTTCAGCGCCACCATCGCCGATAGCGTTTTTGCCGTCTTCAGATACGTCGCCGGAGATATGGACAATCCGATTTTGCACCTCGCCGTTGCGATAGAGAGCCCATTCGTTGCCGTCCAAGTAGACAATATTCGGGATCGTAGAGAAGCGGCGGAGCTTATCGCGATTATGGCCCTTGAATCGGCTCGCTATGGCCCCTATGCCGGGAGCCTTGAGTTCGGCATAACCGATCAATGTGCCATCGATATGAAGCACATAATCTGGAATCCCAAGGCGATCGGGCAGCAGTGTATGCTTTCGTGATGCCATAATCGCCCATCCATTGGGAGGCCTATTGTCGGCAATTTGATGAAGGGCAACAGGAAGATGAGCGGGTTAGGCGGTGGCGTATTTTTCGCCCGCTGCATCTGATAGATCTAAGTAGATAACCGTCCGGAGGGGACTGACTTTTGCTATGAGACGCAACGTTGATCGGCGCGTGGTGGTGACGGGCCTGGGGCTTGTCACGCCTTTGGGGACCGGTGTCGAAAAAAATTGGGAAGCCTTGACCGCCGGACGCTCGGGTATCGGGCCGATTACGCGTTTTGACGTGAGCGACTTCCCAACCCGCTTCGCCGGCGAGGTTACCGACTTCAACGCGACTGACTGGATCGAGAAGAAAGAGGTACGCAAGATGGACCTCTTCATCCAGTATGTGATGGCGGCGGCGGGACAGGCGATGCAGAGCTCGGGGCTGCCAATTGACGATTGCAACGCCGACCTTGTCGGTGTGCTGATCGGAGTCGGCATCGGCGGCCTCGATTCGATTGAAGAGAACTATCAGTTAATGCTCGACAGCCGCTTACGCCGCCTCACCCCGTTCTTCATTCCCAAGGTGATCTCGAATCTTGCTCCTGGCCAAATCTCGATCAAATACGGTGCGCGGGGAGTGAATCTTGCTACCACCAGCGCTTGCGCCTCCGGCAGCCATGCTGTGGGTGAGGCTTATCGGATGATTCGTGGCGGTTATCTTGATGCGGCGATTACCGGTGGCAGTGAGGCCCCGATCACCTCGCTCGGAGTCGGCGGCTTCGCCGCGATGCGCGCGCTGTCGACGCGCAACGAAAATCCGCAGGGCGCCAGCCGTCCCTTCGATCTCGATCGTGACGGCTTTGTTATAGCCGAAGGTGCGGGAGTCCTGATTCTTGAAGAGCGCGAAAACGCGATCGCCCGCGGGGCTGAGATCCTTGCCGAAATCGTTGGCTATGCCACCAATTCGGACGCGTATCACATCACGTCGCCTTCGCCGGAAGGGCAGGGTGCTGCGAAATGCATGCTACGCTGCCTCGAAGATGGCGGCTTGAATGCGGCCGAAGTCGATTACATTAACGCCCACGGCACCTCGACACCGCCCGGCGACCTGGCAGAGACTCAGGCGATCAAGCGAGTCTTTGGCGAACACGCAGCCCGGATTGCCGTCAGTTCAACGAAATCGATGACTGGCCACACATTGGGAGCGGCGGGCGCGATCGAATCAGTCTATACGGTGCTCGCGATTAAACACGGGCTTATTCCCCCGACGATCAACTATGAACATGCCGATCCGGAGTGTGATCTTGATTATGTGCCGAACGCCGCCCGGCCAGCCACAATTCGGTTAGCGCTCAACAATTCGTTCGGCTTCGGCGGAACTAATACAACGCTGGCTTTCCGGCCTGCGCTGGCGAACTGACGGAATAAGCATGGGTTCGAGAATTGTTTCAACCGGCCGCGCGACGCCGCGCACCCTCTTAACCAACCACGACCTCGAGCACCGGATGGACACTTCCGACGAGTGGATTCGCACCCGTACTGGGATCGGCCAGCGTTTCGTGATGAGTACCGGCGAATCACTGGTCGAGATTGCCGCGCAAGCGAGCGCGATTGCCCTTGAGCGGGCCGGTCTCAAGGTTGACCAGATCGACGCGATTATAGTCGGCACGGTTTCGTCGGATTACGGCTTTCCATCTTTTGCCTGCCAGTTGCAGCATCGCCTGGGCATCGACTCGATCCCGGCGTTCGATGTTGCCGCGGCCTGTTCGGGCTTTATCTACGCGCTGACCGTCGCCGACTCTGCGATGCGAGCGGGCGATTATGCATGCGTACTCGTGGTCGGCGCGGATGCGCTCTCAACCATGGTCGATTGGCAGGACCGCTCGACTGCGGTGCTTTTCGGTGATGGCGCCGGCGCCGCCGTATTAGTCTACGAGCACGGCCAGCGCGGCCTGCTCGGCAGCCTGCTGCGCTCTTCGGGAGCATGCTGGGATATGCTTTCGGTGCGTAATCGCGGCGTCCAGAACACTGCCGACGCTGAGGGGCGCCGCCTTAATGAGGACGCCATTCGCATGAAGGGTCCCGAACTCTTCAAGGTTGCCGTTAAGAGCCTCGAAGAGATCACCCGCAAGGTAGCCGAACGGGCCGGCATCAATCTCAACGATATTTCGCTGGTAGTGCCGCATCAGGCGAACCTTCGCATTATCAATGCAGTCGCCCAGCGGCTCGGTCTTGGCCCTGACAAAGTTTTCACCAATGTCGATCGCTACGGCAACACTTCGGCGGCTTCCGTGCCGATCGCACTTGACGAAGCCATTGAAGCCGGCCGCATCCGCTCCAACGATCTGGTCGTACTGAACGCGTGCGGTGGCGGACTGACCTGGGGCGCTAATCTACTCCGATGGTGAGCGGGTCTTCCTGTCGTCGATTCCCTCACTGAATCCGGATATACGCGGCCGATTTATAACTATTGAGCGCCGCCAGCCCTATCCTGCAACTGCTCGAACGCCGCCTTTTGGTCGTGATAGGCAAGGGGGGCGTCGGGCGCACCACTGTTAGCGCCGCCTTGGCGACCCTGGCCAATCGGCATGGAGCGCGCGTGCTGATTATCGAGGCGGATCTGCACACGCCGATCGCCGATAGCTACGGCAAGTCCGCCGGATTCGAGCCGTCTGAATTGCAGCCGGGGCTTTATGCGATGGCTTTATACGGGCAGGAATCACTCGAAGAATATCTGAGCTTCGTAGTGCCGAAACCGATCCTGCGAGCCGTCTTCCGGACGTCGCTCTATCAATATTTTGTCCAGGCGGCGCCCGCCGTGCGCGAGCTCACGATGATGGGCAAAGTCTTCCACGAGATCGAGCGGCGCGCACCGTCCTTGCCGCCGTGGGACCTGGTGATTTTCGACGCTCCTGCCAGCGGCCAAGCGCTGAGCATGATTCGGATGCCGTTTGCTGCTCGCGAGACCTTCGGCGAGGGGATCGTCGGAAGGGAAGCCTCGGCGATCGGCCGGCTCCTCCGCGATCAGGCCAAGTGTGCGATAGTTGCGGTTACCACCGCCGAGCCGCTCGCCCTTAAGGAAACGGTGGAGTGCTACCGCTCGCTGCGCAAACTCGAATTACCCACTGCCGCGGTTTTCTTTAATCGCATGAGCTCGGCAGCCTTCGACTCCGCCGACATTAACCGGATGCTACGCCGTTACAGTGGCGCGAGCGGCGCAGACGGTTTCGATGGTCTCGCAAGTATCGCCCGCGCCGAATTACAGCGGCGCACACGTGAACGCCGGGCACTGGCGCTTATTCGGCGAGGCCTCAAAGGCTCGGTAATCACGATGACCGAGCACAGCGGAGCGCAAGGGAAAGCCCTGTTCGAGGCGATCTCGATGCAAATGGAGAGGCCCTATCGCAAAAGCCCGGTTCCGGTCTCACCACCGGAGTAGAACTTTCATCCGCTGACGTAACTGGCGTTCTTTGGCTGGAATAGCTGAGGCTCGACCGTTAGTCTCTATTTCCACCAGACGGTTGGCGCGGGCTCAGCGCCGCCCGTCCGGAGGAACCGATGGCCGATATTCAGCGCCAGCCCAATTCAGCCCCAAAAGCACCGCGTGAACCGTGGATCATCCGCACGTATGCCGGCTTTGGTGACGCTCGCCAGGCGAACCGCCGCTTTCGCAACAATCTGCAAGAGGGTCAGCGCGGCCTCTCTATCGCTTTCGATCTGCCGACTCAGAACGGCTACGACCCCGGCGCGCCGGTGGCGGCCGGTGAAGTCGGTAAGGCGGGGGTTTCGATCAGCCACTGGCGCGATATGGAGCAGCTGCTCGAAGGGATTCCACTTGGCCAGATCAACACTTCGATGACGATTAACGCGACGGCGCCATTTATTCTGGCGCTCTATCTGGTAGCCGCCGAAAAGCAGGGCACTCCTTGGAGTGAGCTCCGCGGGACCACTCAGAACGACTTGCTGAAGGAATTCGTCGCGCGCGGGACTTCAATTTTTCAGCCGGAAATCTCCTTCCGGCTGTCGACCGATTTGATCAGATTCGCAGTCGAGCGGGTCCCCAATTGGAACCCAATCAACTGTTGCGGCTATCATTACATGGAAAGCGGCGCTGGCCCGGCCGAAGAGATCGGCTATGCGTTCGGCAACGCGCTAATGATCCTCGACGCTTTGCATCCGCAACTGAATGACGAGGATTTTGCGCAGACCGTCAAGCGTATCTCGTTTTTCATCAACAGCGGGATCGAGCTGGTGCCTGAGATCTGTAAGGTTCGTGCCTATTTCAGCCTGTGGCGCGATCTCTGCCTGACAGAATACGGCATCGGCGGCGTCGCTTTTCGCGCCGGATGCCAGGTGCGCTCGCTGACGCTGACCGAACAGCAGCCCGAGGTCAACCTCATCCGAATAGCTTATGAAGCTCTGCCGGTAGTGCTTTCCGCCAATGCGCGGGTGAACGCGTTGCAATTGCCAGGATTTCGCGAGGCGATGGCACTCCCTGATCAGGCCGAACAGTTGATGGGCTTGCGCACCCAGCAGGTGCTGATGCATGAGACGGGTATCGCCCGCTACGGTGATATTTTCGAAGGTAGCAAGATAATCGAGAAATTAACTGCCGAGATTAGTGAACAAGCGCGCACGATCGCATTCAGGCTGCGCGAGGCCGGTTACGCCCGAGCGATTCCGATGGTCAGCGCTGAGTTGACGCAGCGCCTAACCGAACGGCAGCGATTGATCGAATCCGGCGAGATCCTGCAAGTCGGCGTCAACGCCTTCATCGGCGAGATTGGCCTGACCCCTCCCTGCGGAGACGCCGCCGCACCCGATTATGCGGTCCTTGAGCGCGATCGGATCACAGCGCTTCGAGAATGGCGTTCGTCACGCGATCAGGCAGCGGTCGCGAGTGCGCGGGAGCGGCTCGAACGCGCTGTCATCGACGGCTTGGATACGATGGAGCCGGCCGTCGAACTTGCCCGCGCCGGCGGGACCGTGGGGGAATGGACCGCGACGATTGAGGCTGTTACGCGCGGCCGCTATACGCCGCCGATACTTGACAGTCCTAGCGCGGCGGGCCGCTTCAACCTGCCGAAGGTATCACGTAAAATCCGCGTCGCTTTGGGCAAGGCTGGGCTCGACGGCCATGTCAACGCAGTTAAGTTGCTCGCGCTTGCGTGTATGCAGGCGGGGATGGAGGTAATCCTGGCCGGCTTCAAGCAGACCCCAGCGCAACTGGCCGAGACGGCCCTACAGGAGGACGCGGATGTGCTCGCAATTAGTAGTCTGGCTGGTGCCCATATGACGATAGCACGTGAGGTTATCGCAATACTCACTGAGCGGGGCGCCGGCGAGATGCGACTCGTGATAGGCGGAATTATTCCCGAAGCTGACCGGCCGGCTTTGCTCGGCCTTGGGGTCAAAGCGGTCTTTACTCCTAAGGATTCTAATCTTGGAGTTATCGTCGGCAAAATAGCGTCGCTTGCTGGCGATGCGGACTGATTAGCAATCAAATTAAATATCGCGGTGGTTGTGATGGAGAATCGAGTGAGTCGAAAGCTTTTAGCCGTGCTTGCAACTGTGGTGGTATTCAGTTGGATCTCGCTCGCACCACGCGCCGATGCCACCGAACCGCGTCCATGGCTATGCCGCGATAAACCAACCATCTCTGACAATCAGCCGATGACCTATGTAGCGGATAACCGCAGCGGGAACCAATGGGTGATGACCTTTCTGCGCTTCGATCCTGATAGCGGCCATGACGGCTTTACTGTGGTCTCCAGCCAGGACGTAAGGGGCCAGGCCGCAGGTTCCCTAGCGGCTGGCCAATGGTACGCCGTCGGCCTTTACCGCCAAGGCAGCCATTGGATTTGCGCGGCGCCGGCCAGCGAGAATCGTCAATTTGTCCCTGGTATCGTTCGCGATCTGTGTTACGGCGAAGACCCGGGTTCCTGTCAGGTAAAGCTCACGGTTCGTGAAACTTCGCCGAGTCATTAGCAATTACCGATAATTCGTCAATTACGGATAATTCACAGGGCTGTTGTTCGGAGGCAATCATCCTGTGCCGAAAGCTCTAATTGATGCCTCTCCATGCCCGTGCTAGCTTTGCTGCCACACCGAGGATCTTCGGCGGCGTACCCAAGTGGTTAAGGGAGAGGTCTGCAAAACCTCCATTCAGCGGTTCGAATCCGCTCGCCGCCTCCATCTTTAAAATCCGCTAAATACCCGACATTTCAGGATCTTATCGGCCTCACGCCGATAGCTCCAGCGATTATATAGCCACAACTTTTGGCTTATCTGGCATATTCTGACCATATCTCGCCTTTGGCAATCTCATATTATAAACTTCTATCATCTTTTATCTAATTCTGTTAAATCTAACTCCTGGCATCGTAGATGGCGAATCGCTCCTAGTGCCTTGGACAAGCCTTTAGGTGAAATCACGCGGCTGAGCTCAATTCGGTGAGCGCATTCTAAAATAAATGAGCATGCTAAGAGTAGCTAAGGCCTAACGAAATGATGCTTGTTAATGTGAGTCATGGAGACTGACATGACGGGGGAGTGCGAGACCAAGACCGTACGAGAGGCGATCGATCAAATGGCCCGGTCGCGAGGCGATGACGTCTTTCTCATCAGCCCAGAGACAGCAAAGACGCTGACATTTGGGGAGTTGCAGGAACAATCGAAAGCAATTTCCACGCGTTTACGGCAAGCCGGATTAAGCACTGGCGATAAGGCCGCTTTCTTACTTGATAACGGCCTGTTCACCATTCAGTTGTTCCTCGGAACCATGTACAGCGGCGTGGTGTCAGTGCCCTTGAATGTTCGCGCTGGCCTATCACAACTCGCCTACACGCTGGATCATTGTGACGCCAAGGCGGTCTTTGTCGAAGAACAGTACCTCGCCCTTGCCAGTGAGGCCTTGGCTAGCGTTAACCGGCCAGTGCAGTTGATTACCGTCGGCGCGGAAGCCTTCGCAACTGACTACAGTCAGCCGCTCGGCGATGTTTCATTTGCTGCGCCAAGCCCTGAGGACGTATCGCTTTTGATGTACACCTCGGGCAGTGTTG
>DATJUF010000194.1:0-4826 GCA_035502655.1 Binataceae bacterium (SeqCode) | reverse complement strand
GCCAGGCGGGCTGGGCTGGAACAGTATTTTTAGTGTAGTTTCGAGAACCTGCGGCTCTCCTGTCAGTGCAATTCCTGCACCTTCACTCCCTGTGGAGTCTTCAGCTCAAACTGGTCATCGGCGAGCTTGAGATTTGTCACCAGCTTCTGAACCGTAATCACGATCTGGTACTCCTCGAGCGGACGCTTGATCGTGATTGTGCCGGGAAACATGACTGTTCCAAACTTCTGGTTCGGCCCGTAGATCGCCTGCGTCTGGATGGCGCCTTTGGCATCGTAGATGTCTTCGCCATAAGGACGCAGATTGGCGCGATTGAAATGAATGACTCGCTCCGGAATCAACTCCTGGCTGTTGTCCTTGCGCCGGAGCACTGACAGGTCGTAATCAGCCTGCATTACAAACTGTCTGGTTTTGGGATCGATCTTCGTTTCGGTGTCTGAAGTGAGTGTGACCAGGTCGTCGGGTTCGATGCACTTGATCAGGAGCGAATCGGAGAAAACGTTCGGGCGAAGGTTTTCGAGCGGATTCGGCGACTCCTGAGTGACTGTATTCGAACCCTCGAATACTTTGTTGTCGTGTGGAAGCCAAAGCTTGAACGTGCTGCCGTCACTCGCCATGTCGAAAGCGCGCGTGTGCAACACCGGCAACAGCCCTATCACACGCAGCGATTCCGGCTTGCGCAGCAGGATGTATCCACTGAACGATGTGTATGTCTTTTCCTTGCCTTTGCGCGGCCCACCTACCGTGGCCTGGAATTCGACAGCCGCACTCAGCGATTGGATGGTTTTGCAGCGGTCGTTGATTGCATTTACCAGTTCGTCTGCCGTTGCGGTCATGACCACTGACGGCATCTTCGGCTGCTTTACTCTGCGCGTGTGCACAAAGCAGCCGTTGAGCAACGGCAAAAGCAGCAATAGCAGCGCGCTGGATTTGCACCTCCGCATCAATGCCGCCGGCTCACCCTCATTCGAAAATGTCAACACTCGTTCCTTATTGCGCCGTGCTATGGAGCGACTTGCGATACGCCGCCACATCATGCGCATGCTCTTCCAGGGTCGCTGAGAAGCGCGATTTTCCGGAAGGGTCGGCGCTTGCAGCCACAAAATACAAATAGTCGGTTTGAGCAGGATTCATTGCTGCCTGCAGAGAATCGGCACCCGGCGAACAGATGGGCCCTGGCGGCAGGCCCGGGTGTTTGTATGTGTTATATGCAGAATCGTCCTGTAAATCCGACTCATAAATTGTTCCGCGATACTTTCCCTTGAGCAGGGCTGCATAAATCACCGAGGGATCGGTCATCAAAGGCATTCCCTTAGCCATCCTGTTGATGAATACGCTTGCCACGATCGGACGTTCCGCAGGAATGGGCGTTTCCCGCTCCACGAGCGAGGCCAGTGTCACGATGCGATGATCGTCTCCCTGAAGGCCCAACCGTGCGGCCTCCTGCCGGAACCGCCGCACCATTGTTTCCAGTATCTGTTCCGGGGTTGCGTGGCGCGGAAATTCATACGTATCCGGGAAAAGATATCCTTCCAGGCTTGTCGCCTGAGGATCCAGGTCAGCAATCAAGTTCACGTCTTCCGTTGCGGCAGCCAGAAACTTCTCTTTCGGTCCTAGCCCGGCTGACTCGAGACGCTGGGCTATATCGAAGAGATTAGAGCCCTCGGGGATTGTCACGCTCACGGTGTAGACATCGCCTTCCCGCAGCCGCAAAAACACTTCCGCCAGAGTCGCCGGATGATCAAAGCGGTACTCTCCGGCCTTCAGCGATCCATCCTTTACAGCGTGCATGGCGTCAAAGGCAAGCGCGCTGCGGATGACCCCATTCTGCTTCAGCATGGTGGCGATCTGTGTCGTCGGTGTTCCCGGGGGAATGTCGACAAAAGTCTCCGACGATGGGCCAAAGGGCGCCAGCACGCAATAGGCGGCCGCTGCAACCACGATAAGGGTGAAAAAGAAGAGAACGAAAAAACGTCGCACCAAGGCAGTCCTTTAATTGGATTCCCTATACCGATTTTATGATGAGGAAAATTTTCGGGACTGTAGATAACTTTCGAGGATCAGCACGGCAGCCACCTGGTCTATAACCGCTTTGTGCTTACTCCCCGCCAACCCGGCGTTATGCAGGTGCCGGTGCGCCTCGGTCGTTGTCAGCCGCTCATCCCACATATGCACAGGCAAGCCTGTCTCCTGAATCAAAATTTGCGCGAAAGCCTGCGCCTTTTCGGCCTGTCGGCTGGTGTCGCCGGACATATGAAGGGGGTTACCAACCACGATTGAAGAGCAGTTATACCTGCGAATCAGGCGCTGAATCGACTTGAGATCCTGCCGGCGATTCGTGCGAGTGAGCGTAAGCACCGGCTGTGCCGTAAGGCCCAGCGCGTCGGACACGGCGATCCCGATCCGCCGGTCGCCGACATCGAGACCCATGATCCTCGGCGCAGCATCATCCATGGAGATGATGATAGCGGTGAGACGGCTGGCTAGGAAACCGGTTTCCGGGCTCCGGCTGACCGTCTTTTAGCTGGCCGGGCTTCAGCGAGCCGCTTCTTAGCCAGCCGTCTCACCAGCTATAATCAAATCTTGCGGTAAACCCGGCCAATGCCGAAGCCCCGGCGGCCAATCCGAAAGCCGCCTGACGGAACCTAGATGCCCGAACACATCAAGAAGCAGCTTCAGGATGAGATTCGCCAGCTTGAGCATGAACTAGCCCACGAGCTCCCCGCTGAGATCAAGAAGGCCGTGGCGCTTGGCGATCTGAGCGAAAATGCGGAGTACCATATGGCCAAGCAGCGCCAGGAGTTCGTTAATGCCCGGCTCGGCCAGCTCAAGCGGCGTATGGCTGAACTTTCGCTGGTTAACCTGTCCAATATACCCAAGGATCGTGTGGCTTTTGGCTCGACCGTGATCGTCTACGACATCTCAAAGGACGAAAAGATTGAATACAAGCTGGTTACCAGCGAAGAATCGGATGTAAACAAGGGACTTATCTCTACAACTTCTCCTATCGGCCGCAGCCTGATTGGCAAGCAGGTAGGAGACATGGCCGTCGTGGTTACCCCCAACGGCAAGCGCGAGCTAGAAGTGCTCAAACTGATCACGATCCACGACGCGGAATAAATCCGAGAGAACTGCCATGAGCACAGCCCAATGGTCACACCACCATGACGCCGGTGAGCATCCCACAAACAAAACGTGGACCAGTGCCTTCGGCCGAGCCTGCGGCGTGCTTCTGCAGGCCATCGTCAATGGCCTTGCGCTCACCCGCATCTCGCCCAACGTGCTCACCTTTATCGGGCTGATTATCAACACGGCCGCGGCTGTCCTCTTCGGCTTCGGCAATGAGCACAATTACGTCCGCATGTTCTTCTACGCCGGGTTAGTCATTATCGGCGCCGGCATCTTCGATATGGTGGACGGCCGTGTTGCCCGGCAGACCGACCAGGTGACCGTCTTCGGAGCCTTTTTCGACTCTGTCATTGACCGCTATTCCGACGTCGTCCTGTTCTTCGGACTGCTCGTCTTCTATGCCCGCGGCAACCGTCTCTTCTATGTCTTCCTCGCCGCTTTTGTAATGGTTACGTCGCTAATGGTCAGCTATACGCGCGCACGCGCGGAGGCGCTGATCGGCAAATGCAAGGTCGGCTTCATGGAACGGCCCGAGCGCATTGTGCTCATTATCCTGGGAGCGCTTTTCAACCGCTGGGGCGTCATGGCCCCGGTGCTCTGGGTGCTGGCTGTGCTCTCAACGATTACGGTCATTCATCGCATCAGATACACATGGGCCATGACGCGGCCCGGGATGGCAGTCCAAGCACCCGCACCGTCAGCGCCACCGCAAGCCTAGGTCTTCTACCGCTCCTGCGGCGGTGGACTAACTCCTGATTCCCAGCTTCCTGCTTACCCAGTCGAGAATCTCCAGCGCCTGGTCCAGCTCGGCACGAGTATGCTCGCTGGTCATAATGGTGCGAATGCGCGCCTTGCCTTCGGGGACCGTGGGAAAGGCAATCCCCGTGGCCATGACGCCCGCGTCAAAGAGTGCGCGGGAGAAATCCATGGCCATGCGCCCGTCGCCGATAATGATGGGCGTAATCGGCGTCTCACTAGCCGGAGTCGTAACGCCGCCGATATCAAATCCCAGCCTTCCCAGCCCGGCCTTGAAATAACGCGTATTCTCCCACAGTCGGTCGATGCGCTCCGGCTCGCTCTCCAGCAGGTCGAAGGCGGCTATGCACGTTGCCGTTACCGATGGCGGATGCGAAGTTGAAAACAAAAACGGCCGCGCCCGGTGGTAGAGAAAATCGATCAGGTCGCGCGAACCGCAAACATAACCACCCAGCGCGCCGATCGCCTTGGAAAGCGTTCCCACCTGTACGTCCACGCGCCCGTGGCAATGAAAATGGTCCACCGAACCGCGCCCGTTGCGCCCCAGCACGCCCGAGGCATGCGCGTCATCGACCATCATGATCGCGCCATACTTGTCGGCAAGGTTGCAAAGTTTGTCCACCGGTCCGATGTCGCCATCCATCGAAAAGACGCCATCGGTAATCAGCAGCTTATGACCCGGCTCCCCGGCAATTTCCTTCAGCAACTCTTCAGCGTGGGCGACGTCCTTATGCCGGAAGACCTTGATTTTCGCCCGCGAGAGCCGCGCGCCGTCGATGATGCTCGCGTGGTTCAGCTCATCGGAGATGATGAAGTCGTCCTTGCCCAGAATCGACGACACCGTCCCCGCATTGGCCGTAAAACCGCTTTGGAAAACCACACACGCCTCGACATTCTTGAAGCGCGCGATCTTCTCCTCAAGCTCCATGTGGATCTTCATC
>DATJUF010000193.1:0-2989 GCA_035502655.1 Binataceae bacterium (SeqCode) | reverse complement strand
GTCATTCATCCTTGAGTCGGGGTGTAGCTCAGCATGGCTAGAGCACTGCGTTCGGGACGCAGGGGTCGCTGGTTCAAATCCAGTCACCCCGACCAATCAAAATCACTCAGGCGAGACTTCTGCTTCTCTCACTATTTATAGGCGGGGCATACTTGATCGGGTCAGTTCCGATAGGCGTGCTGATCGGGCGCGCTCGCGGCTTTGACCCACGCGCGGTTGGCTCCGGCAATATCGGCATGACCAACGTTGCGCGGGCTGGCGGCAAGGGTCCGGCAGCTATCACCTTCGCCGGTGACGTGCTGAAAGGACTGGTTCCAGTCCTGGCCGCGCGATATGCCGGATTCGGCCATCGGGAACTGGCGTTGGTTGGATTTGCTGCCTTTATCGGTGCGATCTCGTCGATTTTTCTTCGTTTCAACGGGGGCCGCGGAGTCTCCGCCGCGCTAGGCATATGGCTCGGCCTGGCGCCCCTGCCGATTCTATTTGTAATAGGGGTTTTCGGCGCTTTTTTAGTGACTACCAGAATTGTCTCGCTCGCTTCGATTATCGCTGCGATTGCTTTGCCAGCGGCGGTGGCTGCCGCTCATTGCCCGCACAGCTATCTGCTCCTGGCAATCGTCATCTCCGCCCTGGTCCTATTGCGTCATCACGAGAATATCCGGCGGCTGATTGATGGCACCGAACCAAAAATTGGCGATCGCAAACCCACCGGATCGAACGCCGCATGAATTCGAGGTTAACTCGTTTCAGATGTGCCAGCGGTCATCCGAGCCTTCCAGTAATCACCTGGCGCGGCGCGCGAGGTGCCTATCGCATAACCGTCCGCCCATACAATGAACATCGCTACCAGCGTAAAGTTACGGGAACCGCTGCTCAAGGGGCCTTTTGGCCGCGCTTTAGATGGCATCGAGCTTGCGGAGAGCCATAGGACGCAGCGATGGGCAGGGGGTACTTGCGCCGACCGCTCTATATCTGGAAAACGTATCACAGAGGTAGGGTGGCCGGCGGCGGTCCTTCTGACCGCACTAGAGGAGTCAAATGAAGAAGGTTGAGGCGATCATAAAGCCGTTCAAACTTGACGAGGTTAAGGAAGCCCTGTCGAGTATCGGTGTTCAAGGCCTCACTGTAAGCGAGGTTAAGGGGTTTGGCCGGCAGAAGGGCCATACCGAGCTTTATCGCGGCGCCGAATACGTCGTAGATTTTCTCCCCAAGGTCAAACTGGAAATCATTGTCGCGGACGAAATGGCCTCACAAGTAGTCGAGACTATTGAGCGCGCCGCACGCACCGGGCGTATCGGCGACGGTAAGATTTTCGTCATGCCAATGGAAGAAGTGGTGCGGATTCGCACCGGCGAACGCGGACCCAACGCACTTTGAACGCATCTTTCCACGGCTGGTAAAGCAAGAATACGATCGCCGGTCCTTTTTGGCCGGCCTTATTCGTTTTGCCTCTGCCAGCCAAGCACCAAAACTTTCACAGCGGTCTGAACCACCCCGAGCCACGATCCCGCCTTGTTGCGGCCGAGCTGCGACGGCCTTCGCATTTTTCGGCCGTATGTACGGATAACCGAATAGCGCATCTCTTCGTCAATTGAATCGTATGGCGGTCGTGATGAGCGCAACGGCTTCGAGAATGGCCCAGCAATCAACTACCGCTGAGATGCTTTACCAAGAGCATAATCGGCGTATCGGTCGCCTGTGCCTGATGCTCCTCGGCAATCCGGAGGACGCCCGTGACGTGGCACAGGAAGTCTTTCTCAAGGTTCTCCAGCAATGCAAAGGTATGGACGATCCGCGCGATTGGTCCGCATGGCTCACGCGAGTCGCCATCAACGCCTGCCACGACAGGCGCCGTTCAGGATGGTGGAAATGGTGGCAACGCGGCGGCCGTGAACTGGCCGACTCCGATCTCATAGCGGCAGGCCCGGAGGACGATGCTGTCCGTATCGAGCAGCGAGTCGCGATTTGGCGCGGCGTTCGCACCCTAACCGCAAGCCAGCGCGACGTTTTCGTGCTCCGCCAAATCGAAGGATGGTCGACGAGCGAGACCGCCGAAGCCCTCAACCTGTCTAACGAGAGCGTCAAGCTGCATCTTTTTCGAGCGATGCGCCGTATGCGCAAGGCTCTTTGGAGCGAACGATGAAAGCCTGTCTGGACGAGAATCGCATCCTCGGGTTAATTCTGGCTGAACCAGGCGACGACGCCGGCCATGCGCATCTCGGGCGATGCGTCACGTGCTCCACGGTTTATCGCAAGTTGCTCACGGACACCAGGCTGATTACCCAAACCCTCGACTCAACCGCCCGAGCGGTAATGACGGCGCCGCGCCGCGCGCCCGTTCCCAGCCTGCACCATCGCTACCGCTTGCGCCGCGATCGGCCAACTATCCTGATTGCCTCGGCGGCAGTCTTCGCGGGCGCTATCGCGGCAGCGTTCATGCTGATGCTGCCAGCTATAGAATCCACGATCACCTCCAGAGCCGTCATCACGGCGGCAAAAACCGCGGCGCCGCAAGCCTCATCCGTCACCGCCGCCGCATTATCAGCGCGATCTCCGTATATGCTCTGGCAGCGTCAAAGCGGCGTAATCATCACCGACCCCAGCGAGGATCTCGGCTACCATGAGGCCGTCGCGGGAACCGCCTCGTATCAGGACCTGTTTTTCTGCGTGCCGCAGGACGACGGCACGTTTTGCACTTCGTCAGCGGAGCAGGGCTAGACCATCATGCGCCCTTAGCCGTGCGAAGAATCTGCGAAAAGGATTGCCTATGAAAGCCGCGCTCACGCAACCGCGTCTCATCTCGATTGCTTTGATTGGCTGTCTGCTCGCGTTATTTCCGCCCCCGGCCTCAAGCCAGGGCCAGGTCTGGATCAGTCACGGACCGGAAATGATGGATGACGTTATGGGCGGCGGGCCTGACTTTCCGCTCTTTTTGCACAGCGCCAATCTGACCCCCGAACAACGCGCTCAGGTCCAGAAGATTCTCGAT
>DATJUF010000192.1:0-15577 GCA_035502655.1 Binataceae bacterium (SeqCode) | reverse complement strand
AATCGGCTGCTGGCAATCGCCGACGAACTGGGGACAAAGGCCCAATATGCCGGTATGAGTGCGTTCGCTCGGCACTAGCCCGTCCCTCTCGCATTCGCCATTTCCGTGCGCTCCGAACTCGCGGAAACAGTGGACTCCGCCGAAACGCTGGCGATTCCTGGCATGCCGATGACTGCTAACAACAGCACTCAATGACGCACGTTGCTCGCGCTTCACAACTTGCTTCGAACGCGCTGCAACTGATTAACGCGGTGAGAAGCGAAATTCGAGAGCCGCTCCTCGCCCAGCTTCCACGGGGGTCGATCCGATCAGCCAATGCCGAGTGTCCGATCGCCAAGGCTCTGACCGCCATAATTTTGCCGGAAGAGCGCCGAATCGTGTTCTGTTATCCGTGGCATGCTTCGGCTGCTAACAAGATTTGGCGCGCATCGTTCACCGATGCACTCTTGATGTCAGTCAACATGCCTGATGTGATTTATAACTTCGCGACAGCTTTCCGCCGCGGTCTCTATCCTGATCTTTTAGAATAGACGGAAGGCTGGCCAGTGCTTCGCTCGTTCTGCTAAACTAGCTTAAGGCGGTGGAGTTCGCCGAAATTGCTACTCGTCGCCGAGTGGCCGATGACTCCTACGGCAATTGAGCCGTAGGAGTTTTTTTGTTGCCGCTGCCGACCGCCACGATGAGGCACGACCAAGTGGAAACGCTTAGACAACCAGAACTTGGGCCTCTCGATAGGCATTGGCCCGCGGCCGATTACACGCCACTTTTATCGTTGATAAAGGTGGCCAACGAATTGGGCAGCGAGCGTATCGAACGCGAAGCACAGGCCCTGGCTGATCGTGTGGCCGATAAGCGTTTTTTCGTTGCTTGTCTCGGCCAATTCAAGCGTGGCAAATCGAGCCTGTTGAATGCCCTGCTCGGGATCTCGATACTACCCACTGGCGTTGTGCCTGTCACAGCCATCGTTACCATCTTGCGCTATGGCCCGGCCCTGCACGCCGAAGTCCATTTTGAAAACGGATCGCGCCAGCAAGTTCCGCCGGAGTCAATTTCGGATTACGTTTCCGAAGAATCCAATCCGGGGAACGAACGTGGCGTAGCAGCCGTCGAGGTATTCGTACCATGTGCGCTGCTGGCTTCCGGCATGTGCCTCGTGGATACACCGGGTCTGGGCTCGGTTTACGCGAGCAACACTGCCGTGACCAAGGCCTTCGTTCCACATATCGACGCGGCATTGATTGTTCTCGGCGCTGACCCGCCTATATCAGGAGAGGAGTTGATGCTACTCGAGGATATCGCTTCCCAGGTAAGCGAGATCCTATTCGTGCTCAACAAGGCGGACCGCATGACGCCCACAGATTGCATTCAAGCAGTTAATTTCGCCCGCCGTAGTCTGGTTCAAAAGATTGGGCACGATGCCGTGCAAGTGTTTCAAGTGAGCGCGGCTGAATGGTTGAACGGAGGGGGGCCATCGCGCGACGCGCCGCTACTCCAAAGCGAGCTTGAACTCCTGGCCCGGGAGTCGGGTCCGGCTCTCGTCGGGCAGGCCGAGCGGCGCGGCATTGAGCGCCTGTCGGCCGCACTTATCGGAGAAATTGATCGTCAAGATGAAGCGCTGGCCGCTCCGGTCGAGGAGTTGACAAGGATCACCACGCGGCTCAGACAGACGATAGCTGACGCCGAGCAATCGCTGAGCGATCTTGGCCATCTGTTCAAGGCTGAACAGGAACGAGTCAATCGTCGTTGCACCGAGCAGCGGGACGCTTTTTTGGCAAAGGCGATACCGGCGGCGCGCAAAGAGTTTCATGACGCTATCCTGCACGCGAAGGAACGGCGCGGTTATGCGCTTCACGGCCGCGCAACCGAGATTGCCCAGGGCATCTCACGCCGGCTTTTAAACCAGTGGCTTGAAGAGGAACGGCCCGCCGCAGAAGCGATGTACCGCGAATCGGCCCGCCGCTTCGTTAACCTGGCTAATGACTTTCTCAAGCGTATTACCCAATCGGGCAATTCTATGCTCGCCGGCCTGCCGCAGGCAGTCAGCGCAGAATCGGGCTTCCGGGTGAAGAGCCGGCTCTACTTCGGTGAGCATTTCGGCTTTCCGCGACAGACTCTTCCTGAGCAAATCATCAATAACCTTAGATCGCGCAATCATCAATTGGAGAGCGTCGAGACTAACGTGGCGCGATATATAGACACACTACTGTCCCTCAACAGCACGCGAATACTGAACGACTTCGACGAGATCGTGCGCGAAAGCGGCCGCCGTTTAGAGGCCGAAATCAGGGGAATGCTCCACGAATTGCGCACGACCGCAGAAACAACGCTCGCGCGCACAGAGGCCACGCGGGCCAGCGGAAGTGATGCGGTCAAGTCAAGCCTCGAACGTCTCGAGCATTTGCGCGCCAAAGTTCGGCTGGCATCGCAGCAGGGGGCGGGCGCGGCCGTCCATGAGACTGGAAGGTAGATTCAAACTGAAGGCGAGACAAGCGATCACCACGCAGTCTGATTTCCCGTGGAGCTCGCAACCGTTTTGTTGGCATGTGGTGGGTGTACCTTCATGCCTCGCGAAGATCAGGTTTGCAGTCCCTAGGTGCGCTGAGCCGTTATGGCCGCGTACCGTCGATAAGTAGAACCAGCCCCAGCCGATCAGGCGCAGGTAAGTGAAATCGGTCTGCCACAATTCATTAACTGCGGTGGTGAGCTGGGCAAAGTGATCGGCGGCCTTGAGCAGGATGAAGGCTGGGCTGGTGATCAGTCCCCGCGCCTTCAATAGCCGCTACACCGATCGTTCCACATGATCAAGCGGCATGCACGAGTTGTCGACCCTTTCCAATCGCGATACGGGCGACGCTGGCGCACTCGACCAACCGGAGTACCTGGCTGCGTTCGCGACTGCCTGGCACAGTGACTACCGCGCGCCCAGGGGGCGGAGAAAAACTACTACCAAGCATTGGTGGAGAACCCGCATCGACCCGTTCGCGGAGAGCTGGCCACTGGTGGAAGGCTGGCTGGCGGCGGAACCCAATCTCGCCGCCAGCGAACTGCTGATACGGTTGCGCCGGCAGGTGCCCGACCTTTACCCGACCGGCGCCTAGCTCCGGACCTTGCAGCGGCGCGTAAAGGGCTGGCGCTCAGAGCGGACCCGACAATTGGTGTTTGCCGCGGCTTCTGCTGAAACGCAGCGCTCGGCCCTCAGCAACATCGTGAACGAAACTCTTGGATATTGGTGCGGAAACTCAATCGAAAAAACAAAGAGGAAGCAGAAGTGAATACAACGCCATCGCGAATCATCACGCATCGCCGATGTCGTACCAGTCAAAAGTCACTGGATTTTACAAACACCAGCGAGGAGGGCTGCCCTCCTCGCGCTCCACCCCAGATCAGGCAACGACGATTATCGGGAGTAACATTCTTGGTTGAGGCAACACGTGCGGCAGATCTAATTGTCGTTGATCAGCCTGTCGCTATGCGCGATACTGAATACCGTGTCGCTTGGGGCGGCGAAGACGGAATTTAGCCAGCGGACGCCAACGAGTGTTGAGACTCTAACCATTATTAGCGCAGACTCCGCCTACACCATCGCCGATATGGCGATTTTTCCCTGATATGGCTAGCTGGCAAAGGTACGGCTTTACGGAGTGGGCGAGTTCCTCGGAGTTCACGAATACAAGAACGTTCTGCGCTGGGTTAAACGCCATCCTCCAGCGGCCAGCGGTAAAGCGAGGGCGGATGTGAACCCCACTTACGGTGACCCCTCGAGCCAATTGTACGAGCGCCACGCCGCGAGTGACTTTGATACCAAGACGCAGGACAAGCTCACCGCGGCAAACTAAAATCTTGAAGTGCCGAGCCACAGCGGCCCTACTAGTTCGGCACAAATGCCGGTTCAAAACTTTTCCTTAAACCGCTAAGGGAGTGGATTCGATCGGACCGCGAATTGGCCGCCAAACGTTGATTTCTGCGAACCGATTCTGCAGCCGCTGCTCTGCCTCTGGGCTGGGCAAATGATTGCGAACACGGCGCGGACCTGACTTTGCTGTATAATCGTTGTGCACAGTTCGCACGTATTCTCGTGCGTTTTGTTCGCCTAGTTTAGAAAGTTGGACATTACGAACCTGATGGTCGAAGATTACGATCTTTTCCGCACCGGTTGCCTGCTTCAGCAAGGCCTAAATTTCAGGATAATAGACTTTTTGAACCTCTGTCCGGTCATAGAAATCTTCCACCGCAGTTTCGTGGCGAACCAGCTCAAAGCCCTGCTTGTCGAGCGATAGTTCGACCGCAAGCCGGGCATTGTGAATTAACACGTTCTTTGCCACTGATGCGCCCGTCGTTCGTGGTATCCCTGAGGACGGTTTCATAGGTATAGATCTTTGGTCTTTCGGTTGACGGAGCGAAATAGTTTAAAGTAGCCTGCACGGAGCTCTTTGATATCGACTTCCGATGAATTACTCTCTACATGTTCACTCATAATATTCGCGCCCGCGTGAACTTGCAGCAGTGCAGAGCTGAGCCCGGCCAACAACTGTTGGCCGGGCTCAGACGGTTTAGCGCATTAGCGCATAATCATTGAAAGACCACTCGGACTGCCGTACCTTACGCCATCGCGGTACTCTGCCGGGACGTTGGACCCCAAGTACGGCTTGCCTTTCGGGAGACCAGACCAAATCGTCTCGTGCGAGTTCTGGAAATCGATAGCCGCTGATGAGACGCCGTCCCAGCTAGGACCGATATTCGGAACATTAGAAGCAGAATTGTACCAGGAAATTGATTTCCACAGTTTGCGGTTGGAATCGAACAAGTCTGTCCAGTCTGAGTTCCAATGCTCTTTGTCCGCATACGCAATTCGACTCGAATAGCAGTATCCTGCCGCTTCGCTAGGTATCCGGTGAATGTCGTCTACTGCCATTTCTCGCACTTCCCACTTTCCCCAAGAGGGTTTCGGAAAGCCGAGAGGCATCAGGTAGCCCCCAGGGAAATCTCCGCCTTCGTTGTTAAAATGAGCGAGCGTGATTAGCTGGCGGTCGCCAAGAAAGTCACCAGTATAAATCGAGGTACTGCCGTTGAAACCGTTGGTCTTGGCGTCGTCGTAAGTCCAGTCATAACCGAAGATCGGCGAGCAGCGAGCGGTGCTAGATAAGCGAAGGGAGCGCCGCAGCGCCGGCACGAAGACGTAGGCATCCGGAAAAGGGTGGGCTTCCTGGTCGATATAAAACAGATTCAATGAAGCGGTGTAGCGCGCTTGTTCAGGCTGCTCGATCATGGCCCACTCCGTATACCAAGTTCCCGGAGCATAGTTCAGTTGCTGTGGGAAGTGAGGATCGGTGATATAAGAACTCCAGCGATAAACTACGTCTTCGACTGTCGGACTGACGTCCCCAAATTTGTCGACGGCCCATACTATTCCCGGATTGTTGGGTGAATTCACATACATCGCGGGTTGGTAGGCGAAAAAGATATTAGCGAGGATTTTCCATCCCTTATTTGGTTCTTGCGGATTCGGAAACGGTGTGCCGCCGTGATAATTGTGGAGAACGTAGTGGCCGTTAGGCAGGACTTCGACGCTGGTTTGCGATCCATATTTCTCGGTCGCTTCCTGCCATGATTTAGGCAGAAAGTTATGGATTGTTGGGCCAATGTCGATCTGTACGTCCGGCGGCATTTTCCAGAAGTACACGCCCTCGAATAACTTCTGCATGCCGAGCGGCATAAAATTCTTGTACTGTTGCCAATTGGCCATCGTGATTGAGGTTCCCACCGGAAGCGTTCCCTGATTCGCGGTGTCTTTGATCCATTGATCCATTGCGCTGCGGTCTGTTGATGTCTGCGGCCAGCCCGTGGCGGGCAGCAGTGCTACAAGTAAAAGAACTCCGAACAAGCGTTTTAGGTGTCTCATGCTGATCTCTCCCGTTTCGTAAAACCGTTTGTCCTGGTCAGTGCAAGCCGTCGGCTATTGGATGGAAGCGACAGTGAGCGCAGCCAGCGATTCGGCGGCCACAATGTTAGACCGACCAGTTAGTATCATCTGAAGAACGGTCTGACAAGGAAAAAGGTTCCCGGGCGAAAAACACAGAGGCTGGGATTTGCGGCTTCGAGGCTCAGACGGCCGGTTGGTCGTTGCGAAAGTGGAGAACTACGAGTCGAATAGCTCTTTCATATAGCGCTTGAAATGCTGAAGATTGCGTTCAACGATTTTCGCGTCCTGCTGGGCCTTTGCAAGGATTACCGAACCTTGCAGGACGGCGATTAGATGTTCAGACAGGCTTCCCGTATCGAAAGCAGTACGAGGGGCGTGCTGAGCCTTGGCGTCATCGAGATCTTGCTTAAAACCTTCGACCCACTGCGCGAAGCGGCGCGCGCAAAGGCCGCGCATCGCCGGATTCGTCCCAGCCATTTCGTGGGTGAAGCTACCCAGCAGGCAACCGCTTAGCATTTCCGGCCCTTTTGACAACTCTATCAAGCGGTTCACATACCCGTAGACGCGGCGCAGTGGATCCTTATGCTTGCGATAGCCACCCTTGGCAATCGACTCTTGTTGGAGCGTGAAGAACCGGTCCAGCACCTCTTCGGCCAATTGCTCCTTGCTTTCAAAATGGTGGAAGAAGCCGCCTTTGGTGAATCCCGCCGCCTTGCAAATATCGTCGATCGTGGTCGCCGTGCAGCCTTTTTTCAGCATGAGGCGCTTGGCGGCCTCAAGAAGTTTTTCTTTGGTGGTGGATTCCGCTGGTGTGAGCGGCATTTGACATACTCACTGTGTCATTCTCCCCATACCAACAAAATCCCTGAAAAATCAACTTGAGCTCGATAGCTCGCTGCATTGCGACGCGTAGATCATCAGGGCTGCTCCGCTAGAGCAATGGCTTAGGCGAACTTCCAAAGCGTCACCTCTACTTGACTGACCGTTCCATAATCGCTAGCTTTCGGCTGACTGCCGAGCGGCCGGTATTCTAATGTTATCTTCAAAAAACACCACTGCATGCCTGAGCTGCGACTAAACGATTGATGGTAAATCACAAGTAAGCCGTTGGCCTAAAGGTGGCTAGGTTTGCTGCACTTGTACGCGAGAGTCATCCAGTCGAAGCTGAGTTTCAGCAGCGAGGTGATTTGCAAATGAGGCTGAACAGAGACCGTAGACACCCGCGCTCTGGTCCTCGATTAAACTGCTATCTCGTCGGCATCTTGTTGACGCTCTGTCAATTGGGATGCCAGAAAGAGCGGGCACTTGGCCCAACCCAACCTGATGCCTTCTTCCCGCTCGCACCAGGGACGACCTGGAAGTACCGGATCACCGATGAGGCAAGAAATACGGCCACAACTTTCACCGATAAGGTAGAACGGACCCAGTTTACCGAGAACGGCAGCCAGCTCATGGCAGAGGATGGCAAACCCACCGGTGGCTCCTATGAGACGGTCGTGAGCGAAACCACCGCCGGATCTGACAGTCAATTGTTAATGCTCTATAACTCGACTGATCAGTATATTGCGCGCTCACTTAGCTTCGGCAGTCTCGAGGACGGCTCATCCGATTACCAAATATTGTCGACAGAGCTGGAGTTTTTGCCCCATGTTCTTAAGCCTGGTGTGAGTTGGTCGAATACGGTTTTTCCGTTCGGCGCCACGCTGCATAACCTAGAGATAATTCAAACCCATACTGTTTATACTGAAGAGGGCGTGGTGACGGTGCCGGCAGGTCAGTTTACGAACTGCATACGGATTGAGACCAGTGCTGTTTTCATGAGGGATTCCGCGAATTCATCCGAGGATCAACGATACTTGAAATATCTAGACTGGTACGCCCCGAATGTCGGGCTTGTCAAAACGACATTGCGGCACGCCGGCCTCTTTGGCAAGGAAATCGCACGGGTGGAATTAATTCAATTTCGGCGTGGTTCATCTGAAGGATCTCCTTTAATGCCAAGTAACCCAGCAGATCAGCGGACGGAGACCCATTCCGGCTTAATGGATTGAATAGTGAAAAGGTCCATCTTGGAGGTATTTTTGCCAGCCTGATGAGGATCAGGCCGCAGTTGATCGCATGAGACTTCATGGACATGGGTGATTCGGAAGGCTCGATGCTGTTCTTGTATCTAAGCGTTAGGGCTTTCTAGAGCGGGGCAACTACTCATTTGGATTATCGAAAGGATTTACACTTGGGCATCGAAATATCGCTTGCGATTTATCGAAGTGTACTAATTTCATTAAACGTACCGTGCGTGCAAGCAATAAGTACAGTTCGCTCCAGCCCAGCCTCGCGATGTCTATGAATCTGCTGGTACTCCGAACTGGCTGTCATCTCAAGGAACGTTTGAGGGTTTGGATACTGCACGAGTGCCACAGCATCCCATTCATCGGCGGCACCGCCGATTAGAACCGCCTCCGGCCGGCCCGACCAAAGGACTTTTCCTCCTCGTGCTTCAATCAATTTCACGACAGCGGCGCCATAACGAGCGTATGCTTGCGCGCCTGTGCCCTCCTCATCTCTTGCCAGCGGCCTGAATTTCAGGAGGTTGAGCATAACTACCGGGCCAACATGGTTCTCCACGAGCTTCCGAAGTGTCTCTTGATCGAGACTAATCTTGTTCATGATTCACATCCTCCAAAAACGTTTTGTGCAAATGATGTGCGCTTTGATCATGGCTCGCTACTTCAACCCACGGGTCACGTCTTTCAAGACAGCAAATGCCTTCGTCAGCTCTTCTCATTGCTTCATTACGCGATCGACGTAGACCTGGATGCCATCAGGTACGATCACATCACCGACCGGAGCGTCAAATCTGATCTGCAAGGCTTGAGGTTGCAGGCACATTGTGTCATTGCAGGCCTGGTAGCTCACTTGAATATCTATTGGGACTGAAGCAACTTCGCGAGTATGACCGAGCTTTACCAGCTCAGAGGTCAGGGTCACTGGAATACCTATATCAACTATTCCGCTGAATACATTAAAGCGCATGCCCAGGGATGGCATCTCATATACTTGGCTGGGCGGGTACGTGGTAACACCGAGCCGAAGGCCAGGAGCCGGCTGGATCGTGGCGCGGGTGGCAACGAACCCCTCCGGCACCGGGTCAGCGTATATGTGCAGGCCCGCCGGCAGCTTGATCCGGCAATATATCGTACTAACGATTTCAAGTTTGAGGTCCGGTTCTCGCAGAAAAACCGTGACGCCGATATCGTCTTCACCTGAGATCGTCATGCCGGCCGCCGCCGCATCATCTGAAATACGCCCGAGCAATTGATCGCGTACGGTCTCGCCGGACTCGCGGACCGCGTGGTGTTGGTTGAAGAACTTACGCACTATCACGCCGCTTTCATCCGTCACATAAGTGCCAGGGAAAGGGATCCCATACCAGCGCTGTCCTGGCTCGTCGGGAGAGATCAACGTATTGAGAATTCCATATCGTTTGATCACCGCAGATCCCAGATCAGAGAGCAGCGGATAGGTAATACCATGCTTGCTCCCAAAGTTACGCAGTTGTTCCTCAGTGTCGTAACTGATCGCAAACAGACAGTATCCCGCAGCTTCAAGTTCAGGCAGGACCCGTTGCAGCTCGACGAGCTGCGTCATGCAAGGCGGTCACCAGTAGGCCGATCGATGAAATACGACTATAGCTTTTCGGCCTTGCCGAGCGATATCCAAATCCAATTGGCGGCCAAATTGGTCGGGCAGCCTAAAATTCGGCAACGGTTCGCCGATGCCTGGACCCGTCGGAAAATCTTTTCCGGGCTCGCGCCGTGCTGCGCGGCTCAGCGGCATCGGACTGTAAAAGCCGAACTCGTCGTAGTATTCGTTGTCCAAGCCAGCGGCTGCAGAGGCTGAGAGCTCTTTTTTCGATCCCATTCGTCAGCACCCCGTACTCAGCGCGAAGAATCCTCCGGCCTGCCGGTGAGGCTCCTATCCAGCCATGCGCTAATCTGCTGCGCTACTTCCTCGCCGGCATCTTCTTGAATAAAGTGCCCGGCATCGGCGACCGTGATCGATCTTGCGTTTGGAAAGATTGCTTTCATCCGGGGTTCTAAATGCCCCAGGACCGGATCTGCCACACCCCAAGGCAATAACACCGGCAGATCGAGTTTGCGAAGCCGTTCGATCGCGACTCGATTTTCATACGCGCCCGGATGGTCTGGGTGAGTCGGCACGAGGCGCGGAAAAGTCAATGCTCCGGTTTGGTAATCAGCCGTCGGAAACGGCGCACGGTACGCTTTAGCTTCGGCTTCGCTGAGCTGTCGCCGGCGAAGGGTTCTTTGAACGATACTGCCTGCGTCCAACTCATGCAGACGCTGGACGTAGTGCCGCCAGCGCATGAATCCGGCGCCAAGTTCAGAACCATCAGGGAATGCGGTGTTCATCGCCACCAAGCGCGAGAACCGCTCGGGAATTTGGCTGAGCACGCGAAGTCCGAGTAACCCACCCCAATCCTGGCAGACGAGAGTGACGCTTTCGAGGTTGAGCTGTTCAATGAACTGCCGCAACCAGCGCGCATGCGAGCGGTAGCTGTATGCATTGTCGGGCACAGGTTTGTCCGAACGGCCAAAGCCAATCAAATCGGGCACGACGACGCGGCCGATCTTCGCGAGCACCGGGATCATGCGCCGATAAAGAAAACCCCAGGTCGGCTCGCCATGAAGCAGCAACAACGGGGCACCTTCGCCAATCTCCACGTACGCCATCTGCAGGCCTTCCACTTCGGCGAAACGGGGCTCATACGGGAAATCCGGAAGCTCGCCAAAAGCCTCAAGCGGAGTGCGCAAAACCGAACCCTCGGGCCAGGAGGGCTGGCGGCGGTCATGAGCGAGCACGCGTTTCAGATTCGACGGGTCGAGCCCATCCGCCTGATCCGCAAACCAGACGCCGAAGCCGATCAGGTCTTTATCGATCTCATGCTCCGGCGGCCGCGGCTCGTAGCGATCCCACATGCCGTACACCAGCGCCATCGAGGGCCGGCCGCGGCCCAGATCAGCCAATTCGAGTGCGTACAGATGGTCGTGAGGCGAGCGCCAGTAAACCCGTCCGGAACGTTTCCCGAGCGAACGTTCAATTGACTCGGCGAGATTGGGCTGAAGATCGAGCTCCTGCTCCCACAAAAGTGGATCGGCTCTCAGACCGGAAAGCTCCTCATTAGTGGGAGTGAGTAATTTCATCGAGCTAATCCTTTTAGCACGCGCTGCAGGAATGGAATAATCGCACTAACGATATCGCCGCCACGATCGTCCTGCAGAAAGTGGCCAGCATGATCGAACAGAATTGGCCCTTCCGCCTGAGGCAAAAGCTCTTTCAAACGCTCGGCATACGTGATTGGGAAGACGTTATCTTCCGGAGCCCACACCAGTAGCGTTGGAACCTGGTTGAGTTCGCCAAGCCGGTTCTGGATCATGCTCATGTCATTCCATCCGCGATCGCCTTCTCGCAGTGGGATTGTGCGCGGCCACGTAAGCACCACGTGATCAGAATCCGGCTCGTCGAATACATGATGGTAGGCGCGTTTTTCCTCGTTCGTCATGCTGCGGCGTGTAATCGCCGCAACACCACCATGAGACAAGACTTTGAAGCGCTTCATCAAAAGTTGGCCAATTAGAGGCGCATGCCAGGTGGTCCACGGCAATGGCGATTGATGAAAACTGCCGGCATTGCCGGTGAATAACCAGGTATTCATCAGAACCATGGCGTCCAGTCTTTCGACCCGTTGAAGCGCGGCGCCGACGCCTTGCGGTCCTCCCCAGTCCTGTCCGACAATCACGAAACGTCTAAGGCGTAACTGATCGATCAGCGAGACGAGATCGGCGATGTGATGAGCGAGTGTCAGCGCTCCATCAACTCGCGGATGATCGGAATAGCCAGCGCCAATCCAATCGGGAACAATCACGCGGTAGCCGGCCTCAGTCAGCGGGCCAACGAAGCCGCGATAAAGGACGCCCCAGGTCGGATTTCCGTGGAGCAGCAGGACGGGCTCCGCATCACGCCCGCCTTCGTCGATATAGGCCATCGTCCGGCCGTTAACGGATAAGACGCGTTGCTCCCACGGAAACAACTGTTTGAGCCAGTCAGGCGCGGTTTTCAGTGACGGCTTAAAAGGCATTGAACGATTCCATCCCAATTCACAATTTGGGTTTGGCGCCAGGCTCTATTGTGAGCGGCAACTCAAAAGTGATTGTTCGAGGCGGTTCGCAGATCTCATCGCTACACGTCTGAAACCGCAAGGTTCCAGCAATCTGATACCGGCCCGGATTCAGTTTTTCGCCAAGACCTTCCAAAAATGGAGCCGGGACCGGAGGACTCCATCTAATCCGGACTTTTCCATTCGCCTTTAACTCTTGTGAGTAAACCGACAAGGTCTCGCCGAGTGCTTTCAGCACTACTGGCGCCGGCGCGGGAAATTCGAGTGATTGTTCATCGATAAGCGGACTCTCCAGCTTTAACTCAATTGCCTGATAATTTGACGGAAGCGGCTTACCATATACGTGCCATCCCGGTGCGATTCGCACATCCAGCGAAAGCCCCAATTCCTGTCCGGGGAAACAACGATCAATTGACAGCGAAACTGTCGCATCGACTACGCCAGCCTTGATCTCAGCGGAGTTCGCGCCGCGCTCGCCAAAGTGCCGCGACAGGACCTGTGAAGCGGAGGCGCGGTGCTCGTAACTAGGAAGAAATAGTTTATCGCGTACGGTGCCGTCCGGAGCGATCAAATAATCACCCGGAAATGGCATTCCGAACATCATTGGATGCCCTTCAGGAACGTTATGATTCAGGATACCAAAGGCACGGATTACTCGGCTCCCGGCATCCGACAGCATTGGATATTCGACGTGGTTGGCGTCAGCGAACCCGGACAGGATTTGTTGAGAGTCGTAGGTGATCGAGGCGGCATTAACCCCGTGTTCTTTGAGTTGGGCGAGGGAGTTTTGAAGATCGGCGAGCTGGTTGCGGCAATAAGGACACCAGTCCGCGCTGCGGCTGAACACCAGCAGCAAACCCGCGGGACCCATTAACTCCTTAAGAGACCAAAGACGGCCATCCTGATCGGGCAGCGTAAAATCAGGAACCTTGCTTCCTATTTCCGGCCCAGTGCGGAGCTCGTCGTTTTGGGCATTGACGAATTCCCGCCACTCGTCTTTTCCAATATCGGCGCCGCCCTTCCTCATCTTGCTGACGACGCCATAGAATAATTCTTTCTTTTTTGCGGTTTCCATGCTTCCCGAGCCTTTCTTGGAAATGGTTTGGAGGGCAATTATGCGCGGCGCGAGCCAAAGCATGTCACAAGCGCGATCGCTCTGTCAACGTTCGTATGATGATTGACATACGAATATCATGCCGCCTCGGGCACACAGGTTTTTCCGGAAACGTTTGGCAGAAGGTTCGGAAGTTTCGTATGAGCACAGTAATATGTAATATTGCTGCAGTGACCATTCATAACGAGCGCGAAATGACCAGGCGAGCTGAAGAAAAGACTAAAACCAGAAGGAAAATTATCGAAGCGGCAACCCGAAGATTCCGGCTGGAAGGCCTCGATGGTGCAACTATCTCCAATGTACTCGGCGATGCCGGGCTTACACATGGTACCTTTTACGCTCATTTTAGATCCAAAGAGGCGCTTCTCGCGGAGGCGTTCGTGGTTGCGGCGGCGGAAACCTCGGAGCGTTGGATCAGAGGCCTTTCTAAAGCTCCAAATGCGGAAACCATCGAATTGCTTGTCGCGCGCAATCTCGGCACCGCACACCTGAAAAATCGCGAGACCGGCTGCCCTTTCGTAGCGGCAGGCGCCGAAGTCTGGCGTGGTAGCCGTGAGCTTCGCGAAGCTTACGAACGCGGAATGCTCGCTGTGGCGCGTAAGATCGCGAGTTTATTAGGACACGAGGAAGATATTGATGTCGCCCTGGCAATACACGCGATTTGCATTGGCGGGTTGACGATGGCTCGCTCAGTAGCCAACGAGAGAGTAGCGCTGCGGGTGATGCGCGCTTGCCGTCGCTTTGTGCTCGAGCGCCTTGCTTTAAAGAGAGACATTGCTTGTTCGGAAAAAAATGCGAACTCCGCCGTGACTGTAGGTCGTCAGAACATTTGAGACAAAGTGCTGCGGTAAAGAAGAGAGGAATGAGCCATCGGGGTTAGAGTTCAGGCGACGGCCTGCCGATGCAGTCGCCGCCGTAATTTTAGGGCCCGGTGTTTTATGGTTTGTCTCCTTGCGACAATGATTGAACTGCGCCCGAAGCAGATATCGGCCGGAGTGAGATTGCGGTGGCTTTCGTGGTAACGCCGGTTCGCAAGCTTCCCCGTCAAGTAGACAGTTGCAAAGTAGAATTTAGCCCTGCGCGCAGGCGCTCGCGGTACACCGCTGGGGGCAGGTTGCCCAGGGCGTGGTGAGGGCGTTCCTGGTTGTAGCTGACGGTCCACTGAGGAGTGATTTCGCGGACCTCATCGAGCGATGCAAAGAGCCAGCCGTTCAGGACTTCGGTACGATAGGAGCGATTAAAGCGTTCAATGAAAGCGTTCTGATTGGGCTGGCCGGGCTGAATGTGGCGCAGTTCAATGCCCATCACCGCGCACCAGGTGGTAAATCGCTGTGCGGTCAGCTCCGGGCCGTTATCCAGCCGAATCGCTTTAGGCAGGCCGCGCCAGGCCGCTAGTTGCTGTAAAGTGCGCACCACCCGTTCGGCTGGCAAGCTGGTATCGATCTCGATAGCCAGCGCCTCGCGCACACCTTCATCGAGAATATTCAAGGTGCGGAAGCGCCGTCCCTGATAGAGGCTGCCGCTCATAAAGTCGAGCGCCCAAATCTCGTTAGGCAGCAATGGCGCGTGCAGCTGCTGTGCCGGCCGCGCCAGACGCTTGCTTGGTCCGCACCGCGAGACCGTCCTCGGTATACAACCGATAGATGCGTTTGGCATTCACGCCCCGACCCTCGCGCCTGAGCATGACGGTTAAACGCCGGTAGCCGAAGCGTACCCGGTTCGCCGCCAACTCGCGCAGGCGTACCCGCAGCGCAGCTTGGGGGGTCGCGGCGGCTCTGGTAGGACAAGGCCGACCGATCCAGCACAATCAGCCCCGCCACCCGCCGCGAGCTGAGCGCAAAGACCGTTTGGGTCCAATGCCCCAGTTCGCGCCGCGGCGAGGCCTT
Organism: Binataceae bacterium (SeqCode); assembly: GCA_035502655.1. Classification (GTDB taxonomy): domain Bacteria; phylum Desulfobacterota; class Binatia; order Binatales; family Binataceae; genus DATJUF01. The sequence continues at coordinate 461 of DATJUF010000192.1, read as the reverse complement.
ACAGCTTTTTTTGGACGATCTCCTGCAAGATGTGCCGATCCAAGGAAAGGTCGGTGACTAGGCGCTTAAGCTTGGCGTTCTCCTCGCGCCGCTGCCGCAGCTCGCGCAATTCGCTCAAGCCTGAGTATTTCTTCTTCCAGATGTAGTAGGTCGCCTCGCTGATGCCATGCTCGCGGCAGATGCCGGCCACCCGGGTGCCGCTCTCGGCCTCGTGTAAGGCGCGCAAATCTGCTCTTCGGAATGACCCTTTTTCGCCACTTCGGTGTCCTCCTGGGGCTGTTCCAGAAGACCACGCTGAACGCTTGTCACTCAACTTATCAGTGGCGGGTTTTTCGGGTTTTGTGTCAGCTGGACAGATATCAGGCAGTAGATTGGGCCAGCTGCCGGGTGTACCGCTCCTCAAATTGCACTGGCGCCAAATAGCCCAAAGCCGAGTGCAATCGGCGTGCGTTATAAACCTG
>DATJUF010000191.1:0-24285 GCA_035502655.1 Binataceae bacterium (SeqCode) | reverse complement strand
ATTCTGGGCGGCGAGGGAGCAATGCTCGTGCGCGATTTTGCCCATGGCCGGCGCACGCCGCAGGTCTGGATCGCGATGGGTATTGCGGCGCTGCTGTTCGCTCCTTATGTGCCGATCGCAATGACTCAAAGCCGCGAACTGCTCTCGGGGCATTGGCTCGACTGGATTGGCACCGCCAATTACTCGGCGGCCGCTAGAATCGCGGCGGGATGCGTCGCGGCAGCATTTGGAATCCTGATAATGTTCGGGCCTCAAATCGAAGACCGCTCCGATGAACCGCTGCGATGGCTGGCCGCCTGCGCACTGCTGCCGATGATGGCGTTAATAGCCGCCTCGGTGGTGATACGGCCGATGTTCAACCTGCGTTATGTCACACCGTCTTTGGCCGTACTCGCGATCCTTGTGGCGGGCAGTTTGACCGCCTTGAGCCCTAAGCTGCGTAATCTTGCCGCGTGCGGATTCGCTCTCGGATGCCTGCTTATGATCCGGTTCGACTATCCGCCCGCCGAACCGTGGCCGCACCTAGCGGAAATGATCATGGCCGAGGGCAAACCCCTGCAACCGATTTTCTTCGAGAGCGGATTCGCTGGTCGTGGCGGTAGTCAAGAAATCGCCAACGGCGGGTATCCCTTTGGCTATTATGCGGTGCCGTTCGATTACTACTTCCATGGACGAAACCCACGCGTGCCACTTCCTGGATACGATCCCGCAGTAGCGCGCGCAAAAGCCGAGGCTGTGGCCGGCGCCAGTGGCGGTGGATGGCTCATAAGCTGGAAGGGTGATGATGCCGCTCAGGAACTGCCCGACGGGCGGCACTTCCGAATCACCAGGATTCTTAGCCGGCCGCGGCTGAACGTCTACCGGATTGTCTCGCGGCAAACCGCCAGGCGGTGAGATGCCGCCGGTCCCGCATCGGCAAGTGATACGCGGTTCATTGCAGCCGGCCGCGATGAAAATCGCTTCCCGATATGTAGGTTACGCTTTTGACGTGCGCGGATGTTGCCGGTGACAACAGGCCTATGCGCGCTTCTACTGACTTGATACTTCCGCCGCGTGCAAGCGTAAGGATCCCAACCAGAAGCAAGACTGCGGAGAAGTACAAACGGGCGTGCCGTGGCGAGGGCATTATCTGCGCGAGGCGAGGACCTAACTGGCCGCCGATTATCACTCCGGGTGCGGCCCAAAGCATGACAGCGCCGATAGCAGGCAACTCCGTTGCAAGCTGGTGAATAAACAACGGTTGCATCCTGCCCAACTCGGCGGCGACGCTGGTAAAAAAGATAATTATGGTAACAGTGCCGACGGCATAGCCTGGGCGCAGGGCTGAGCGATAGGTCAAAATCGAGGGCAGCGTCATGATGCCGCCGCCGATCGAAATAAGGCCGGTAAGCAGTCCGCCAATAATTGCCGCGATCCATGAGATTTTTTCGTGGCTTATTGACGTATACCGGTTACGCAGGGTGCGCCAGCCGATTATAAAGCCGTTAATCAGGACGAAAATCCCGAAGCCGATGACCAAAATTCGTTCGGGCAAATAAGGTTCAAGCAGAGCGCCCAAAATCGCCGCGGGAACCATCACGGCCAAATACCGGATGATCAAGGGACTGACATAACTGCCGTCACGCCAGTTGCGATAAACGCCACTGCCTTTGCCGAACAGGACAGTCAGAAGCCCGAGCCAAAAGGCTAGTGAGATATCAAAGTGCAGCCATAAGAAATAGACCGGGACCCACAGGGTCGCGCCGGAGACGCCCGAGGACATCACGAGAGTAGCGATCAGAATTCCGACCGGGAGCAGAAACCAGTAATGAAGCACGCGTCCTCGCCGTCACCATCTGCGTAATTGATCTAGCTGAATCTAGCAGATGATGCGGCGAGGATCGGTGTGGAATTAGTCTCCCGCGTCATTTGGCCGCGTCGAGTATGACTGCTCCCGACCTCAGAGTCCTATGCAGCCGGCTCGCAGACCCGCGTCTGCACCGCCTCACGGTTTCGGCCTAGCTTACGGGGTTCGCAAGCAAACCCCGTCTTAAAAAAGCGCGAGCGGATTCACCGGAGAGGCGGTGCCGCGGCGCAGGATCAATGGCGCCATCACGAATTGGAAGGCGTAGCGGCCGTACTTGACGCAAGCGGCGGCCAGCGGGTCAAGATCGGCGTTATCGATCAGGTGCAGGCCCATCTTGACCAGCACGCAGGAATGGATTGGCATCGCGAGGTTCTTGCCATAGCCGCTGGGAATCGCGTCGCTGACACCGTCACATCCGAGGACCGCGACACGGCGCTCGTGCAGCCACGGCAGGCATGAGGCGTCGAGGCCGGCGAGGCCTTCATTCATTGCTTCCCATGGTCCCTTGCTCTTGCGCCGCGCGTGACGGCCAGTACGAATGAGGAGGACATCGCCTTCGTCAACCTTTACGCCGTGGTCCTTTTCGGCGGCCTCGAGATCTTCGGGGAAGATATGGGCGCCAGGTTCGAGCCATTCCTGCTTTTTGATTTTGGGAATATCAAGCAATACACCGCGCGAAATGACGCCGTCGGCAGCTACATCGATGGCACATTTGCGAGCGCCATGGGAGCCAACTTCGCTGGCAGGGAAGCCATTATACATCTTGCCCTCCCAGAAAACGTGGCAGAGCGCGTCAAGATGAGTATTAGCGAGGCCGTGGGGCGCGATTGCGAAATAATCGGCGGCGTAGGGCAGGGGCAACTGATCGTGGGCGTCGTAACCGGATTGCGCCACTAAATGGGTGACGGGCGTCGGATTGTCGGGTCCGGGAACGGTCGCCAGAGGCTGGGCGAGCGAGACGATCGCGCCGTTCTGCACGAGCTTCGCGGCGGCAGCGCGCTGCTTGCCGGTGATAAAGTTCAAGGCACCACACTGGTCGTCCTTGCCCCAGCGGCCCCAATTGCTGACTTTCTCGAAAACACCGATTACTTCATTTTCACTCAAACGGTTAGCCATCAGACTATTCTCCTTGATTCGGCACGGCGCATGGCGCGTGTTTCAGGGCGTAATGTTGCGAATTCCTCAGAAGACCGCGAGCGGATTCACGGGCGAAGCGGTGCCGTGTTCAAGAATCAACGGCGCCATCGTGAAGAGGAATTCGTAGCGGTCATTGTGCGCGGCGGTATTGGCGAGAGCATCAAAGTCCGCGTTGTCGATCAGATGGATGCCCATGATTACCAGTGTGCCGACGTGAATAGGCATCGCGATCTCGTTGCCGTACGCGCTTGGGATGACGTCACTGACTGCATCGCAGCCGAGCACGGCGATTTTGCGATCGGAAAGCCATTGGAGGCAGGTGGCGTCGAGACCGGGCAAGCCCACCCGGCGCGCGTCCCAAGGACCCTTGGCCTTGCGGCGCTGATGGCGTCCGGTGCGAATTAGCAGGACATCGCCTTCACCGACGGTAACGTGATGGAGCTTTTCGGCGGCATCGAGGTCGTCAGCGTCGATGGCCTCGCCGGGTTCAAGCCACTCGACATTTTTAAGCTTAGGAATATCGAGGAGGACGCCGCGGCTGACGATGCCGTCGCGAGTGATGTCGATGGCGCAGCGGCGGGCGCCGAAGCGCCCGACTTCGCGCTCGCTGAAGCCGTTATACATCTTGCCCTGCCAGAAAACGTGGCAAAGCGCGTCCAGGTGCGTGTGGGCCATCCCATGTGGCGCGATGGAAAAGAAGTCAAGCGCGGCAACTCCGGGAGGTCCGGCGTTTAACATCATATGCTGGACCGGCTGCGGATTTTCCGGGCTCGTTTGCGTGGCCAGGGGCAGCGCCAGCGAAACCGTCTCACCGCGCTGGGCGAGACGCGCGGCAGCCGCGCGCTTGTGCGGGGTTATGTAGTTGAGGGCGCCGAGTTCGTCTTCCTTGCCCCATTTGCCCCAGTTACTGATTTTGTCGAAGACGCCCTTTACTTCTTGGGCTGTCAGCCGGGTACTCATCGACCCCTCCTAAGATTCTTAGGCGGCTGGCTCGCAGATTCACAGCCGCACGGGTCCGCAAGGGAACCCTGTCTTTTGCTGCTGAGCGGTGCAGGCCCGCAGTAGCCTGGACCCTCGATTCGAGTTGGCGGACTTTTGGGTCCTCATTCGCGCTGCGGCATCAGCGAGCACTGACGAGCCGCGCATGCGGGGTTGATATAGCACGGCTCACATTTGGGCAGGTAACGATTCGGGCAAGGCGATGAGTCATCTGATGGGCTGAGAGCGAGTGGCGGCCGAAAGGCAGCGCACAATCAGTGAGCGCCTGCCTGTCTTATAAGCACCACAGGCGATTTTTACTTTCATTTCTTAACGCTTTTTTCATGGCAATCGTCTTGCTTAGACCCGCGGCGCTGGCCTGAGGCGACAGGCTTGCGATCGTAAAAAGCTCGTATACGAGCCCTTCGAAGGAGGCAAAATGGCGGCTTCACCCGAACAACCCAAGATGCAAGCCACTCTTGGGCTAACCGGAGTAACGGTCAACGCGATGGCGCTGATCGCCCCGGGCGCATTCCTCTGGATAACGTTCGTTATCCAGGCAGGCTACGTATTTCCTTCAGGATTGGCGATGTGGGCAGGGATCGTCGTTGCACTTTTGCTGGCGTACGCAACGGCCTTATCCTACTCCGAACTGGCGAAACTCTATCCCGGCGCGGGCAGTTCGTATTTATTCGCTGAGCAAGCTTTCCTCAACACGACGAGCGCCTATAAATTTGCGCGCATTGCCAAGTTCGTAATCGGCTGGGCTTCGCATCTGTACTACTGGATCTACCCGGCCGTGATGGTTGCAACGATGGGCGTCATGGTCGGATACATCGTCGGGACGCTGGCGCCGACCACACTGAACGCAACGATCCCCGGGCCTGTATTCATGGCGCTGGTCGCAGTGATTTTCTCGTACGCGGTGGCGTGGATTGCGTTTAAGGGCGTGAACGGTGCGACCTCGGTCAATATCGCGATCAACGCGATTCAAATCACCGCTCTGCTATTCTTCGCAGCTCTGGCGATATCCTATCGGATAGGGCATCCCGAAGGTTCGACCGGCCTTGCCTTCGACGCCAATGGCAATGTGGTCTCGCAGACGCTGCACTACAGCTTGACCGGCGCTAATCCATCTCATCCGAGCGCACTTTCGGTAGTTTCGCCGCACAACATCAGTTGGACAATGCTGCAAGCGACGATCGCGATCCTGCTGCTAGTGGGCTTCGAGTCGGTCACGGCGATGGGCGAAGAGGCGAAGAATCCCAAGCGCGATATTCCGCGCGCGGTCATTCTGTCGCTGACGATCCAAGGCCTATTCTGCTACCTAATCGAATACTTTGCTGCGAATTACTTCATGAGCAGTGCCTATAGCTTGGGCGCGGCGAAAGGCTCCGCGGCTCCGATTGGTGACATGATGGTGCTGATCGGCAATGCTCTGCTGGGCGGCCACGGCCAGGCTTTCATGCTGATCGAAGCGGTAACGGTTTTCCTCGCGCTGATAGGTACGACGCTGAGCTGCATCAACACAGGCGCACGAGTCACCTATGCGATGGGCCGCGACGAAGAAGTGCCAGAACACTTCGGCTTGCTGCACGGCAATAATCTGACACCCCATCGCGCAATCTGGACGCTGGCGACGATCACAGCAGTGGTTGGCGGGTTCGCGGCACTGACATTTTTCACCGGCGGTTCGGCGCCTGATGATAAAACGATGGCGACGCTGCCGCATAACATCTGGTACGCATTCGGGCTCGGCTCGAACGCCACGTTATCGTCGCTGCCGAATGGTCTTTTGCTCGTGACGCTGCTCTCGAATTTCGGGACTTTCGTGCTCTACGGCCTCACCAACATCATCTGCATAGTGGCTTTCAGGGAACATCACAGCTTCAGTGGAATAAAGCATGTGGCGGTGCCGGTGTTCGGAGCGTTAGCGAATTTTGCCTGTCTCGCGTTTTACATCATTGGACCGCTTGAAGGACTTGGGAGCTGGAAGGAACCGATTTTTGCCGTGATCCTGTCGCTAGTGTGGGGTATTTACGGAGCGATCTACTTCACGCGCAACTCGAGAAAGAGGGGCAAGAGCACGGTCCTGGTCAGCAAGCCGGCATAAGTAGTGGCAGAGAAAGTCAATTTGGGAATTGTGATTTGAAGGGCAGGGGAGAGTCCTCGTCGCAAGGGCTCTCCCTGTTCCCAGATAGAGGCAACGACGGATTGAACCCGCATATAACGTCATCGGCGCCAAAGTCGCATTGGCCTCGTGATAACAGCATCATCTGCGTTCCGCCGCTGATCGAAAATGGGAACGGGAGAGGAGGACGGGAGATAGAGACCACTAACTAGCTAACAACCATTTGTTCAAGGGGGCATAGGAGGCGGTGGCAGTATCGCCGGGAGGGAGACAATAGCAAATGAGGTTTGAAAGCAGGAAACGGCTAGCTCTGCGGCTAACAGTTTCTGCGATGTTGGGAGTGGCGCTAACCTGTGCGGCTGCAGAATCATGGGCCGCGGATGCGGGTACGCCAGACCTCCAGAATGAGGTGAATGAACTTCAGCAGGAGGTCCAGGAACTAAAGGGAGAGCTGGGCCAAATTAAGCAGCAGCAGAAAGTGGCGGTGCCTGAGACTCCGCCGCCGCAGACGATCGGCCAGCACGTAGGTACGGTTGAGAAGGATCTGAGCGATCTGAAAACCGACCTCAGCACCAATCTGGGTATCCAGGTTCATGGGCTGGTGGATACATCGTATAACTACAATACTAACCATCCGGACACGAATGGTGGCAGCAAGGGCGGATTGAATTGCTGCTCGTCGGGCGGCAGCGTCAACCAGTATCGCGCGTTCGACGTAAATGCCAACGGCTTTGAGCTCGAGCAGTTCAACCTGCATATCGCGCGCACTGACACTGGCGGTGTAGGGTTTGTCACTGACTTGAATTTTGGCCAGGTGGCAAATTCGATTGCGGCGTCGACGCGCTACTCGAACAATAGCCTGGACTCGTTTGCGACCAGCAGTTCGTTCTTTGATCCGACGCAGGCTTACCTGACATATACGGTGCCGGTCGGCCAGGGAATCAATCTGGAGTTGGGCCGCTTCGTGACTTTGTTGGGCGCGGAAGTGATCCCAGTTTACAACAACCAAAACTTCAACGAGTCGCGCGGATTGTTGTTTACGCTGGGCGAACCGCTGACCCATACAGGTTTGCGGGCAATCTATGCGTTCAACTCGAATGTCAGCCTGACGCTGGGGGTAAACAACGGCTGGGATGATATCGCGGATAACAACGACGGGGCATCGGTTGAAGGCGAGTTGTCGCTGAATCCGACCTCAACTACTACTCTGGTGCTGAACGGGATTTATGGTCCCGAGCAGGTCAACGAGGGTGGGACGCAGCGGTGGGCGATCGATCCGATCGCCACGTGGCATACTCCGATTCAGGGACTCCAGTTAATCGGCGAGTACCTGTATGCGGAAGAGGGCGGACCGGTCTCGGTGGTACCACAGTATAGCGAGCAGGGTAATCAATTCTGTGTCTCGAGTGTGAACTTCTGTTCGCCAGCGCCCGGTTATACGGCGGGACCGAACGGTACAATCAACATACCGCATTCGGTTAGCTGGACCGGCGCGGCCGGCTACGTGGTTTACGACTGGACCAGCAATATCGAGTTCGCCTTGCGCGGTGAATGGTTCCGCGACAGCGATGGCGCCCGCACTGGCCTGCGTCAAACGCTGGGCGAATTCACCGGGACGATTAACTACAAGGTACCCAAGGTGACAGGCTTGCTGGCGCGGTTTGAGTATCGGCTCGACCAGTCGAACGAGAAACCGTTCTTCGGACCTGATCCAATAGAAGGTCCTCCCAGCACGGTCAATCTCGGATTACCGACCCATACGTACTCCGGGCAGGATACCTTTATGGCAGACGCGATCTATTACTTTTAAGGGAATCGCTAGTAGCAGGAAGTGAAGTAACGAGTCAGTGTGGCGGGCCCGCGAACAGCGGGTCCGCCACGGGTTTAGAAAAAACCGGACGCGGACCGTAATAGAGTAATGAAATTACCTGCGGGGTACTTGAATCGTCACGCGTGCGATGGCCAACTACTAAGGGGAAGAAATTCTGGCCGGAAGTTTACAGCCGGCCGATGGTGCAGGTGGAGGTTCACGAATGGCTACGCAGAGAAAAACCAAGGCGCCCACGGTTCGCAAGGTCAAGACGTCGGTCAACGGCAATGCGGATTCAGTTGCCGCGGTGCAGTCAGTGGCGGTGCCGCCGATAGCGGTTTTCCTTCCGACGGAAGAGGAAGTGCGAGTGCGCGCTTACGAGTTATTCCTGGCGCGCGGCTGCAAGCATGGCGCCGATCTGGCGGATTGGTTTGCCGCGGAGCACGAGCTAATGGATCGCCTGGCGGTTCGCGCTGGGTAAGCTCCACGCGCGTCAGATGGGCGGCGGGGTGTCCGGCCGGAATCAGGCCTGAACGCTTAGAAAGCAAGTCACCGTCAGGAGCCCTTGCCGAGTACGCCGGCACAGCGCACGGGCATAGTGACGGAATCAGGATTGATTGCGTAGGTGCTCGGGCACCGGCGCAGTGTTGTGCGCCGAACTCCAGCTTTGCGCTGCCGGTTAAGCTCCCATTCGTCCGCGAATTTAGCTGCGGACTACCAGTCAGGCTCGTCTCAGATAATCGGACGGTTGTCACGAAGAGCTACGCCGTGGCGCAGGAGAGAGCGGCGTGATCTCGCAGCATCGAATGGAGTCCGCGAGTGCGGCGCCCGAGAGCCAAGCGCAGTTCGATATTGCGCTGCTCAGTGATGTCGGTAACGACCGTCCCGGAAACGAGGACTGCTGCGGCCATTTCATCGAAAGCCCAGACTCAGCGATCTTCGTGGTGGCTGACGGAGTTGGTGGCTATGAGGGCGGCGAAATAGCCAGCTCGATGGCGGTCGAACTGACGATCGCAGCCTATCGGGAGAATCCGGAGTCTTGGGGTGCGGCGAAGCGGCTGCATCGCGCGATCCAGAAAGCCAATATCGAAATTCATAACCGGGCGTTGGCGGTTCCCGAATTGCGGCGGATGGCGACGACGATTACTGCTGCGGTGGTAAGTAAGGGTACGCTCTACGCGGCGCATGTCGGCGACTGCCGAATGTATCTGATTCGCAACGCGCGTATCCGGCAAATGACCCGCGACCATACGGTTATTGGTGAACGTGTGCGGATGGGTTTGATCACTCCTGAACGTGCGCGGAATCATCCTGAGCGCTCGGCTTTGAACCGGTGCCTTGGCCATGAGCTGATCGTTTCGATCGACCTAATCACGATGCCGCTCTCACAGGGCGACCGGGTGATCGTTTGCAGCGATGGATTGCATACAGTGCTGCGCGACGAGGAATTGGAGCACATGACCCGCGCAATCGAAGCGGAATCGGCGTGCCGCCGGCTGATCGAAGCGGCGAATGAGCGTGGAACGGCTGACAATCTGACCGTAGCGGTTTTCCTGATGACGGGCGAGACGCCGAATTTCGTCGAGAAGCGGTCGTGGCGCGAGCGCCTGCTCGGACTCTTCGGCAGAGGCAGCAAGGGCTGACGCGCCGCGAAGCCGGCGTTGCTTAGACCTTTGTGCCGATGTTAACTTCGCGCGCGGACGGCAATCACGCATGCGCGAAATCAACGTCGGCGAAAAGCTCGACCAATTTGAGTTGACCGAGCTGATCGCTCGCAGTGGCATGGCCTCAATCTTCAAGGCTATCGACTGCGTTAGTGGCAAGACGGTCGCGATCAAGATTCCGTATATGCAGTTTGAGAGCGACGTAGTCTTTTTCGGGCGTTTTCAGCGCGAAGAGGAAGTTGGGCGGCGGCTTGACCATCCGAACATAATCAAGGTCCTGACGCCGCGTAAGAAAAGCCGGATGTATATTGCGATGGAATATGTCGAGGGCCTGTCGCTGCGGGCAATGATGCGCGAAAAGCAGCCGTTTGCGGTTGCGCGCGCACTCGGCATAAGCCGTCAAATCTGCGGCGCACTGGGTTACATGCATGGGCAGGGCGTGGTCCATCGGGATCTCAAGCCGGAAAACATCCTGGTGACCGACACCGGGCAGGTAAAGATTATGGATTTTGGCATCGCGCTTGACGAATCGGCGCGGCGCCTGACCTGGTCGGGACTGTCGTCGACGATAGGGACGCCTGACTACATGGCGCCGGAACAAGTGAGTGGACGGCGCGGCGACGCGCGCACTGATATTTACGCTCTCGGAACGATTCTCTACGAAATGCTGACGACCGAATTGCCGTATTCAGCAGATAACGTTTATAACATGATGCGGGCTAAAACCAACGAAGATCCGCAGCCGCCCACCAAATTCGTTCCCGAGCTGGATCCGCATCTCGAAGAGATAGTGCTGCACGCGATCGAGCGTTCACCAAAAAACCGTTACGCCAGCGCCGCCCAGATGGATGCCGACTTACAGGATCCATCGCATGTGGAACTGACCGGACGCGCCCATCGGCTGCATCCGCCGAGCCTTCGCAAGGCGCGGCTGAAGCGAATCCTCTGGACCGCACTATTTTTCGGCTCGCTGGTTGCTATTTTCGCTTTTCTGATTTGGATCGCCAATCGCTATCCTGCGGCGCCGAATCAGCCACACCGGCCCGCTCATGGAGCTGTGAAGTGAGGCGTCCCTGGCCGGCTATCCACACCTGGGCGCACGCGGGATCACGGCTGGGATTAATCATGATCCTGGCGCTGGCATTGATTGGGATGCTGCAGTTAGCGGCGGCGGCGCAAACTGATGCAGCCACGCTGCAGCAGAATCAACAAGCGCTCAACCTCGCATGGGTCTTGCTCGGCGGGTTTCTGGTGATGTTCATGCAGGCCGGGTTCGCCTTACTCGAGACCGGCTTCACGCGCGCCAAGAACGCCGTGAACGTGATGGCGATGAACCTGCTGATCTATCCTATCGGCCTCGCCGGATTCTGGCTGACCGGCTATGCGCTGATGCTTGGCGGTGTCAGCCAATGGCCGACGCTGGGAGGCTCAAATCGTGAGCTCCATCATGAATTCGCGATCACGCTTGGCGGGCACAGCTATGGACTGATCGGATTCAGCAAATTCGCCCTGCTCAACGTGAGCCATGATCCGGCGGGACTCGCAATGTTCCTGTTTACGGTGGTGTTCATGGACACCGCGGCAACAATCCCGACAGGCGCGATGGCCGAACGCTGGAAGTTTTCGGCTTTTTTCATTTATGGATTTTTCATGTCGATGTTCCTCTATCCGTTATACGGCAACTGGATATGGGGCGGTGGCTGGCTCTCACAGCTGGGCGTGAATCTGGGCCTGGGTCATGGATGCGTGGATTTTGCCGGCTCATCGGTTGTGCACATGACCGGTGGTGTTGCCGCATTAGCGGGCACTATCGTGCTGGGACCTCGGATTGGCAAGTTCCGGCGTGACGGGGCGATCGGGCATTTACCGGGGCATAACCTACCGATGGCGATGGCCGGTACTTTGATACTCGCCTTCGGATGGTTCGGCTTCAATACGGGCTCAACGCTGGCGGCCTCCGATTCCCGGATCGCGATTATCGCGGTCAATACAATGCTCGCGTCGGCAGGAGGTGCGCTTTCGGCGCTGCTTTATCTGTGGGAGCGGCACGGCAAGCCGGACGTGGCGATGGCCTGCAATGGCCTGCTTGGCGGACTTGTCGCGATTACGGCGCCGTGCGCTTTTGTGACGCCGCAGGCCGCAATGCTGATCGGACTGATCGCCGGCCTGATCGTGGTTGCCGGCGTAATCGGCTTGGAACGCCGCTTGCGCATAGATGACCCAGTGGGAGCGATCGCGGTGCATGGATTCAGCGGACTATGGGGCGCCGTGGCGCTGGGCCTGTTCGCCGACGGAAGTTACGGCGAAGGCTGGAATGGGGTGAGCGGGCCGGTGCGCGGATTGTTCTACGGCGACAGCGGCCAATTCTTTGCGCAGTTAATCGGCGTGACCGCGAACGTAGCCGTGGTGTTTACTCTGTCGCTGGCCTTTTTTGTGATCGTCGAGCGCACGATCGGGAATCGTGTGCATGCCGAAGTGGAATGGAGCGGGCTCGATCCGCTTGAGATGGGCAGCGAGGCGTATCCGAACGTCTGACGCGCGGCTGGGCGCTTGAATCGATCGGTCACTTCGCAGAAAAGGCCCAAGTGGTGAGGCCTTGCGCGTGCGGCGGGGCCGGAGTTCAACAGGCGCAAGGGGTTCATATCGCGGCGGCCGCGATGAATGGAATCGCCGCTACCACTGCCGCGGTTAGCAGCGGCCTGAATTAGGACGCAAACAATGGTCATGCACCCATTGATCTTACGGTAATGACGGCTGTTGTTCTTGGTTTATTAGGTAGAGAAGAACTGCGGTAGAATTAAACAGCTTGTTTTTTGTTGATTTGCCTAAGAAAGCCTTGACTGATTATCCTAAAGTGGCTAATTTTTGCTGGCTCACCACGAGGTTGGCCTATGAAGTCAAGTTCCGAAACGGTCGAGCCTGACGCAATCGACCTTCAGATTATTGAAATTCTGCAGGAACAAGGACGGATCGCGCTGGTCAAACTAGGCGAGCAGATCGGACTTTCGGCACCCTCGGCGATTGAGCGCGTCAAGAAACTAGAGGACGGCGGCATCATCACCGGTTATCACGCCTCGGTCGATGCGCGCCTTTTAGGCAAGGATGTAGCGGCTTTTATTGGTGTATCGGTCAGCGACCCGCGCACGATTAGTCAATTTGAGCAGACCGTTGAGCAACTCGATGACGTACTCGAATGCCATCACGTGACCGGACAGCATACCTTGCTGCTCAAGATCAAAACGCGCAACACTTCGTCGCTGGAAGATCTGATTAGGACGATTCGCATGATTAATGGCGTTTCGCGCACCGAGACGATGGTCGTGCTGTCGACCCATACAGAGCGGACGCAGATCGTAGTGAGCAATCGCAATACGCATTCGCATGAAGCTGGTAATGGCAAACGCCATCGCCATGCATCGGTTAAGAGCGCATCCCCAGAAGCGAAAAGGGCGTGACTATGTATCCATACCGAGGGATTCCCAAGAGCCAGGGCCTCTACAACCCGGAGCACGAGCATGACGCGTGCGGGGTTGGTTTCGTGGTCAACATCAACGGCGAGAAGTCACACGATATTGTGCGCAAGGGACTCGAGGTGCTGGATAACCTGATCCATCGCGGGGCCTGCGGATGCGATCCGCGCACGGGAGACGGGGCGGGCATCCTGATGCAGATCCCGCACGAATTTTTCCGGCGCGAGACCGAGAAGCTTGGCTTCGGACTTCCGCCGCCGGGCGAGTATGCGGCGGGATCGGTCTTTCTGCCGCTCGGGCTCGAACGGCGCAACGCGTGCGAAGAAATTTTCGAGCGGGTGATTCATGAGGAGGGGCAGCATCTGCTGGGCTGGCGCACGGTTCCGATTGACGATACGCAATGTGGCGAGATTGCTCATCTGGGACTGCCGTCGATTCGGCAGATTTTCATCGGGCGCGGCCAGGGTATCGAGGACGATGCGGCCTTCGAGCGCAAGCTCTATGTCATCCGCAAGCGAGTGACTAATGAGGGTCAGAAGATTGGCCTTGCCGAGGGCGAGCTTTTCTATGTATGCAGCCTGTCGTCGGCGACGGTGGTCTACAAGGGCCAGCTAATCACGAACCAGATTCCGCTGTTTTATCCTGATCTGACGGACCCTTCCATGGTCACCGCGCTGGCGCTGGTCCATCAGCGGTTTTCCACGAATACTTTCCCGAGCTGGGATCGGGCGCATCCATACCGGTTTCTCGCACACAACGGCGAAATCAACACGTTGCGCGGCAATATCAACTGGATGCATGCGCGCGAGAAGCAGTTTGCGTCGCCGGTGTTCGGGGACGATATCGGGAAGATTCTGCCGATTGTCGAACCCTATGGGAGTGACTCGGCGATATTCGACAACTGCCTCGAATTGCTGGTGCACACCGGCCGCTCGCTGCCGCACGCCGTGATGATGATGATTCCCGAGGCGTGGCAGAATGACGGCCTGATGAGCGACAGTAAGAAGGCCTTCTACCAGTACCATTCGTGCATGATGGAGCCGTGGGATGGCCCGGCCTCGATCGCGTTTACGGATGGGCGGCGGATCGGGGCCGTGCTGGATCGCAACGGGCTGCGTCCTTCCCGTTATACCGTCACTAAAGATGGGCTAGTGGTGATGGCGTCGGAGACCGGTGTATTGGACATCCCGCCGAGCCAGGTCGCTTTCAAGGGGCGGCTTCAGCCAGGCCGGATGTTCTTCGTCGATACGACCGAAGGACGGATTGTTCAGGACGAGGAAATCAAGGAAGGGATGGCGGCGCGCAAGCCCTATCGCCAATGGCTCAAGGACAATCTGGTGGAGCTTGAGTCACTGCCGGTGCCACCGTCATCACCGCCAATCAGCGGCTTCGAGCCTTACGATCTGCTCAAGCAGCAGCAGGCTTTTGGCTATACGCTCGAAGAGCTGAAGATGCTGATGGCGCCGATGGCAGCGAACGGACAGGAGGCGGTCGGCTCGATGGGGACCGACACGCCACTTGCGGTGCTGTCGGACAAATCTCCATTGCTGTTCAGCTATTTCAAGCAGCTATTCGCGCAGGTGACGAATCCGCCGGTCGATCCGATCCGCGAAGAAATGGTGATGTCGGCCGAGACCACGATTGGTTCGGAACAAAATCTATTTGATGAGACACCGCTCAATTGCCGGCAACTGCGGCTCAAGCAGCCGATTCTGACTAATGCGGATCTAGAGCGGATCAAGCGGCTGGCGCAACCCGGTCTTCGCACGAGCACGCTGCCGATGCTCTATCGCGCGGCGGACGGTGAGAAGGGACTCCACGATGCTATCGAAAACCTTCGCCAGAGTGCGTCGGCCGCGATTAAAGATGGCTTTACCCTGATCGTGCTGTCTGACCGCGGGGTTAATGCGGAGTGGGCGCCGATTCCCAGCCTGCTCGCAACTGGCGCGGTACATCATCATTTGATTCGCGAGGGCACGCGGACGCGGTGCGGGCTTATCGTTGAATCGGGCGAACCGCGCGAAGTGATGCACTTCTGCCTGCTGATGGGCTACGGCGCCGGCGCGATCAATCCTTACCTGGCGTTTGCGGCTTTGTCGGGAATGATCGACGAAGGGAAACTGCCGGATATCAACGAGGAGGAGGCAGTCGAGCATTACGTCAAAGCGCTCGGCAAGAGCCTGATCAAGGTTGCCTCCAAGATGGGGATATCGACGCTGCAGAGCTACCGCGGCGCGCAAATCTTCGAAGCGATTGGGCTAAACCGCGAGATCGTTGACAACTATTTCTCGTGGACAGCCTCGCGCGTTGGCGGCGTTGGCCTTGACGCGATCGCGCGCGAATCGAGGAATCGCCATCGGCTGGCCTTTCATGCGGATCCGAATCTCGACGGCGAACTCGAGGTGGGCGGACAATATCAATGGCGGCGGCGTGGCGAGTACCACATGTACAATCCCAACACGATCGCCAAGCTGCAGCACTCGGTGCGGTCGGGTAACTACCGCCTGTTCAAGGAGTATTCGCGGCTGGTGGACGATCACAGCCGTAGCCAGGCGACACTGCGCAGCTTGCTCAAGTTCAAGCCGAACCGTCCGCCGGTGCCGATAGAAGAGGTAGAGCCGGCGGCTGAGATCGTCAAGCGGTTCAAAACCGGTGCGATGTCGTTCGGATCGATCGGCAAGGAAGCGCATGAGAATCTTGCGATCGCGATGAACCGGATTGGCGGCAAGAGCAACACCGGCGAGGGCGGCGAGGACCCGGCGCGTTTCGTCCGCGACGAGAATGGGGACTGGCGCCGCAGCGCAATCAAGCAGGTGGCATCGGCGCGTTTCGGCGTGACGAGTAACTATCTGGTTAATGCCGCCGAGTTACAGATCAAGATGGCGCAGGGCGCCAAGCCGGGAGAGGGCGGCCAGCTTCCCGGCCATAAGGTCGATGATTTCATCGCGAAGATTCGTTATTCGACGCCTGGTGTTGGACTGATTTCACCACCGCCGCATCACGATATCTATTCGATAGAAGATCTGGCGCAGTTGATTCACGACCTCAAGAATTCAAACGATCGCGCGCGAATCAGCGTTAAGCTGGTGGCCGAAGTTGGGGTTGGTACAATCGCCGCGGGCGTAGCCAAGGCCAAGGCTGACGTGGTTTTGATCAGCGGACATGACGGCGGCACCGGCGCCTCGCCCCTCACCTCGATCAAGCATGCGGGGGCGCCGTGGGAACTAGGTTTGGCGGAAACGCAGCAAATCCTGGTGATGAACAATTTGCGCGGGCGGATTTATGTCGAGACCGACGGACAGCTCAAGACCGGCCGTGATGTGGCGATAGCTGCACTGCTGGGAGCGGAGGAATTCGGTTTCGCGAGCGCCGCGCTGGTCGCCTCGGGCTGTATCATGATGCGCGTCTGCCATTTGAATACTTGCCCAGTAGGCATCGCGACACAGGATCCGGAGTTGCGCAAGAAGTTTGAAGGCAAGCCCGAGCATGTCGTCAACCTGATGATGTTTATAGCGGAAGAATTGCGCGAGCATATGGCGCAGTTGGGCTTTCGCACCGTGGCAGAGATGGTGGGCCACGTCGAATGCCTGGACAGCAACGAGGCGATTGAGCATTGGAAGGCGCGCAATGTCGATCTCAGTGCGATTCTGCATAAGCCAGACGTACCGGAAGATTGGCCGCTGCATCGGGTCGAGGACCAGGACCACGGGCTTGAGCGCGCACTCGACAAACAATTTATCGAACTCGCGGGCGAGGCGCTCCAGCACAAGAAGCCGGTGGAGATTCACTTGCCAATACGCAACCTGAATCGAACGGCCGGGACAATGCTATCGGCGGAAGTTTCGCGCAGGCATGGTGAACATGGCCTGCCGCCCTATACTATCCAGTTGCATCTTAAGGGTTCGGCGGGACAGAGCCTCGGGGCATGGCTTGCACCTGGAGTGGCGATTTACCTCGAAGGCGACGCGAATGACTATTGCGGGAAAGGGCTTTCGGGCGGGTTCCTGGTAGTTCGGCCGCCGCTCGAAGCGACTTTCAAGGCCGAGGAAAATATCATTATCGGAAACGTCGCACTCTATGGTGCGACCGGCGGCGAGGCCTTTTTCCGTGGAGTCGCGGGTGAGCGCTTCGCGGTGCGCAATAGCGGAGCGACGGCGGTGGCAGAGGGCGTCGGCGATCATGGCTGCGAGTATATGACGCGCGGAACAGTGGTCGTGCTGGGCAAGACCGGGCGCAATTTCGCAGCCGGGATGAGTGGCGGGCTCGCCTACGTCTTGGACGAAGATGGCAGTTTTCCGAGCCGCTGCAACATGGGGATGGTGGAATTGCATTCGTTTGCCGACGCGGCCGAGGCGAGCCATATTCACGCGCTGCTGGTGCGCCATCATCAATACACTGAGAGTCCGGTGGCTCAGCGAATTCTCGATGGATGGGACCGGCTCGCGGGCAAATTCGTCAAAGTGATGCCGACTGAGTATCGGCAGGTGCTCGAGCGGCAGCTCAATATGAAGTCCGATCTGTCGCGGCTGGCCGCAGTTTGAGCACGATAGCCATTTACATGACTAATCACTGGATTGGCAAGCAGCTAATCAACTGACTACTGGGTAAGTGACACGGGAGGATTGAGGAAGGCGGCATAGGGCAGGTTGCGGAAGCGCGGAAGCTTTCTTGAGTCTCTAAGTGGGAGAGCGGGTTTAGATGGGCAAAATTACGGGCTTCATGGAGATCGCGAGGGAAACGGCGCAGCGGCGGCCGGTCCAGGAACGCGTCAAAGATTGGCGTGAATACGAGCTCAAGCTGCCCGACGACAAGCTCAAGCTGCAGGGCGCGCGCTGCATGGATTGCGGCATTCCTTTCTGCCATAAGGGTTGCCCGCTCGGCAATATAATTCCCGACTGGAATGACCTGGTTTACCGGGGGAGGTGGCGTGACGCGATCGACCGCCTGCATTGGACCAACAACTTTCCGGAGTTCACTGGCCGCGTCTGTCCCGCGCCTTGCGAAGAAGCCTGCGTCCTTAATATCAACAACAATCCGGTCACGATTAAGCTGATCGAGAAAAGCATCATCGACCATGCCTGGGCGGAGGGATGGATAGCGCCGCAGCCAAATCCGCGCAAGAGCGGCAAGCGCGTTGCGGTGGTGGGATCGGGGCCGTCGGGCCTCGCCTGCGCGCAGCAGCTTGCGCGCGCCGGCCACGCCGTCACACTTTACGAGCGGTCGGATCGGCCGGGCGGCCTGCTGAGGTATGGCATTCCTGATTTCAAAATGGAGAAATCCCACATCAACCGCCGGGTCGAGCAGATGAAGCTCGAAGGCGTCGAGTTTGTGACTAATTGCCGCGCCGGTATCGACGTTCATGCAGATGAACTGCGCGCTCAATTTGACGCGATTGCGCTGACGATTGGCTCGACCAAGCCACGTGATTTACCGGTGCCGGGACGCGAGCTCAGCGGGGTTCATTTCGCGATGGAATTCCTGCCGCAGCAGAATAAGCGCAACGCCGGCGATACGGTGCCGAATCAGATCAGCGCGGCGGGCAAGCGCGTCGTGATCCTGGGCGGTGGCGATACGGGTTCTGACTGTCTCGGCACTTCCAACCGCCAGGGCGCGATCGAAGTCTCGCAATTCGAGTTGCTGCCGATGCCGCCCGATAAGCGCACGGCGCAGATGCCTTGGCCGGATTGGCCAATGATCCTGCGCACCTCGACCTCGCATGAAGAAGGTGTGCGGCGTGATTGGAGTATCAATACCAAGCGTTTTTCCGGTGAGCATGGACAGGTCAGGAAACTTCATTGCACACGGCTGCACTGGAAGAATGAAAACGGCCGCATGGCGATGGAAGAGATACCGGGAAGTGATTTCGATCTAGAATGCGAACTGGTGCTGCTCGCCTTGGGATTTCTTGGGCCGGAGCCTGACGGGATTATTGCGGAGCTCGGACTGAAGCTCGATCAGCGCGGGAATATCGCGTGTGATAATTATGCTTCGAGTATCCCGGGAGTATTCGCTGCGGGTGATGCGCGGCGCGGGCAATCGCTGGTGGTGTGGGCGATCTGGGAGGGCCGCGAATGTGCCCGGGCGGTGGATAAATACCTGATGGGTGAGACATATCTGCCGGCGAGTCCCGAGGCGTAAGCTGATAGAGGGGGTCAGGCGCAGGCCCCCGCAGAGATAAATGATCGCCTACTTCGATACGGCGGCGTTCGACCGGATCTACCGGAAAGAAGGGTGCGGCAGCGCAGATATCGCGGCGCTACGGAAGGCGGTGTACGGACGCGAATTGACGCTGCGGCTCAGCCCTCATCACCTTGAGGAAATCCTTACACGGAAAGTCTCGCCGCAAGTGCTGTCGGCTCGAATACGCCAAACGCTTTCGTTTGCCAGCCTGCGTTCGTTGCTCAAACCCTGCGAGCATCTGCTGATCGGTGATGTGCGTGATTACGCGGCGCGCGGCGAGGCCGGGAATCCGTTTCTTCACGGTCCGGTCCAGGATGACTACAGCAGCGGCATCGCGGAGCTAATCGAGAGCGATGGTGAAGACTTCAGCGAGGAATTTCGCGAAGCGCTGAGAGAAGTGCATCGGCAGAAAGCCTGGCTGATGGCGTTGTTCGAGCGCATACAAGCAAAGCTCGTAGCCGAGGTGAATTTCGCGACAGCCGAAGATCGGGATCTGAACTCGATTTGGGATGACCAGGCTGAAGAACTAGCTGCCCAGATTGCGGAAACGGCCGGCGTGCTGGAGCCATGCCGGGCGCGCGGGCTCGACGGACTGTTGCGGCTCAATACGGTCAGGCTGACAGTCGCGATGCTGATCGCGACAGCCGGCCATGCGCCGCGCGATGGCGGCGGCTCACTGGATGCTGACGGATTGCATCATATAGTCGGTGCGGCGGCGAGCGGTGGTGTGTTCGTCTGTGGCGATCAGCGAGCGCGGGCGGCGCTTGCGCCGTACGCCGCTGCAGGCATTGTGCCGGAGCGCTGCGAGGTGATTGATCTGGCGGAGTTTCTGGGGCGGCTGGGGGCGCGCTAGCGCGCCCCCAGCCGCCCCAGAAAGGCGGGCCTTGCGCGAGAGGGGAGCGGACTATGGTCCGCTCCCCTCTCAGGCAAGATTATGAGGCCGCGGCGGTCGGAGACAGTCGCGGCCTCCGAGTGAACGGAAACGGCCATGTCCCTGGCATGATCTGCATCAGTCCGACTGGGCGGGCAATACTTCACGAAGTTGTGATACTCAGGCGGCGCCTCGCTATTGAACTTCGGCCCGGAGCCAATCAGCGGCGCAGGCCCATCGCGTCGAGCTTACGGATGATCCAATCCATGCGATCGTAGCCCCAGAACAACTCATGATCGATGACGAAGGTGGGCACGCCGAAGACGTGGTCGCTCAGAGCTTCCGCATAGCAGGCGCGCAGGCGCGGCTTCGCTTCAGCCTCTTCGTCTGCGACATAGCGCTCGAATTTTGCGGAATCGGCGGCGATTTCCCGCAATATCGCGCAGAGTGCGGCGGGGTCCTCAACGTCGAGTTCGCGCTTCCAGAACCGCTCGAAAACCCGGTTCGCATAGGGGCGGAACAAGCCGCCGTCATCGGCGCACATCCCAGCGTAGAAGGCAAGGCGGGCGCTATAGATACGCTTTGGCGGGTAGATAGTAAGGCCGCGTTCCTTCGCCATCCGCCGCACGTCGAGATATAGATAGCGGACCTTGATTTGATCGCGGCTGGTGCGTGACGGTACATCGCCGTAGACCTTGCGGATATTGACCCCGTAAGGGATGAAGCGCAGACGAACATTGTGCGATTGCTCGAGTTCGCAGGCGGGTTCGAAGGCAAGATAGGTGAATGGACTGGTATAGGCGAAGTAGAATTTAATTTCGATCGGGGTGCTCATTTAGCTTGGAGAGCGAACATTCTTTATCTTGTTTGCGCCGGTCATCCTTCCGAAGTGTACTTTTTCGCCAATGCTTCAGTCTCGGGAACGCCCATCAACTCGATGAGTTCCTTGAAGAGCTGACCGGTAATCGGCAGGTCCAGGGAGCCGGTATCCTTGAGTTGGCGCATCGCCTCGCGAAAATGGACGAATGCCGCCATCAGGGTGCCGGTGTGAATCGTAAGTTTGAAGCCGTAGGCCGCAAGCTCCTTAACAGGTAACAATCCGCCATTGTAAAGCAGCGGCAGATCGCTCAGTCTCGATGAATATTGCTTGATGTCGTCGAGGGTGCGGATGCCGTCGACGAAGATCAGATCCGCTCCGGCTGCGCGATAGGCGCGCGCACGTGCAACCACATCATCCCAGCCGTTGACCGCGAGTGCGTCGGTGCGGGCGATAATCACGAAGTTGGAATCGCGGCGCGCGTCGCATGCGGCCCGCACCTTGGGAACCATCTGATCCAGCGGAATGACCTGTTTACCGGCCAGAAAGCCACAGCGTTTGGGAAATACCTGGTCTTCGATATGCAGAGCTGCCGCGCCGGCCGCCTCATATTCGCGAACGGTCCGCCAAACGTTGACGGGGTTGCCGTAGCCGGTATCGGCGTCACAAATCACCGGGACATTGACCGCATTGGCGATTGTGCGCACGTTCTGGACCATCTCGGTCATCGTGAGCAAGCCCAAATCGGGATAGCCACGCGCAGCAGCGGTGCCGAAACCGGTCATGTAAACCGCCTGGAAACCGGTACGTTCGGCGATTTTTCCCTGGAGTCCGTCGTAAAC
This sequence comes from Binataceae bacterium (SeqCode), assembly GCA_035502655.1. Classification (GTDB taxonomy): domain Bacteria; phylum Desulfobacterota; class Binatia; order Binatales; family Binataceae; genus DATJUF01. Next base: position 2,539 of record DATJUF010000191.1, on the reverse strand, counting down.
GAAAGGCGCGACCAGCATCTCAGGAGCGGCTAAAAGGTGGCGCAGGCGCCGTGTTGTCTCGTTCATCTGACTTGACCCATCCTCGAGAGAACGCTGGGTCAAGCTATAGAAGCGCGGGGGCTATAAGCGCAAGAGGCGGTGATTATTCGAACCGCCTCGTCATCGTTCTGGCCAGCCGGCCGCGCTTTATAGGGCGGCCACGGCAAGAGAATTTTTGGCGAACAGCGGAATCTACTTGGTGACGGTGCTGGTTCCTGAAGCCAGCGGGGGATTGACGGAGGCAGAGGGTGCGGTAGCAACCGTTGCGGCTTCTAGCGCCTTTTGATGGCCGAGCGGGGTGCCAGCTGCCAATAACTGCAAAGCTTGACCGAGGTCGAGTTCACTGTATTTGGGATTCGAGTAGAGCGTGTCGAGTTCCTTGACAGCTTGATCGGGGGTTAACTCGGCCATCGAAAGCTGGCGAGACAACTCATGGATAATCTTGTCAGCACCCTTCCAATGAAAGAAATTCGAGGCGCTCCGGAGGTAGTCGAGCTTGCCCACGCTAACCTGCATGGCATCGCTGTAACCATTGATATATCCGGTCTTCGCCTGGTTGTTGAGCGAATCCCAGAAATTGCCGTCATGGTCAACCGGCGTTGCAGCGAATCCAATAACCGAACTAGTCAGAAGCCCGAGTAACAAACCAGCTATAAACTTTTTCATCAGCCCGATGCGCCCTCCAAGGCAGCATCACGAACCGTTTTTATCAGAAGCGAGACGCTGATAAAACACTTTTGCTGCCGAAAACTTCATGTATCACTCGAAATAGATCGGACCATTTAACGGTCTCTCGCCGGATGGCATGATAGGAGCCGAAAACTATGGCCGCGGATAAGCGAATCTACTCCCAAGTGCTGAGATTTATTGCGGAGCCGGAACCAGAAAGGTTCGGCGAGCTCGCCTTGGAAGTCTTTCGCTATCAATTCGCCCATGTTGCAGCCTATCGCACTTTCTGTTTGAGCAGAGCCGTAGGCCTGTCCACGGTCACAGATTTTACAGCGATTCCTTTCGCAAGCACGCTCGCGTTCAAGCATGCCAGTGTAATTAATGATGAGCAGCTCCGAGACCCTGCCGCGTTGACCTTTAAGACGAGTGGGACGACCAAAGGTTACGGCGCGCGCGGCATCCATCGCGTACCCGATCCAGAAATTTACCGTGCGTCGGCGATAGCCCATATGCGCCGGATGCTCTTTCCGGATAGGCAGCGGATGCCGTTGCTGGCACTCCATCCGACGGCGGACCGGATGCCCGAATCGTCGCTGTCGTGGATGCTGAGCTGGTGTATCGAGAATTTCGGATCGGCCTCGTCCCTGTGCGTCGCGACGCCCAAGGCGCTCGACCATGAGTCAGCGGTGACGTTTCTACGCTCTGCTGAGCAGGGCGGAGAGCCAGTGGGGTTGCTCGGAACAACTGCCGCGTTCGCGCGGCTATTCGATGCGATTGGGCCGTGTCCGGTCAGGCTACCGGCCGGTTCGCGCCTGATGGATACCGGCGGGGTGAAAGGCCAGACTATCCCGCTCAAGGACTACGAGGTGAGGGAGTCAGCCTGGAGACTGATGGGAATCGAGCCGATCTGCGCCATCAATGAATATGGTATGACGGAGTTGTGCTCTCAGCTTTATGATGCAACACCGTTCAATTGTCCGGCGATCACAGCCGAAGAAAGAATGAAGCTGCCACCGCCGTGGATGCGGGCGGTTGCACTCGATCCGGTGACATTGCGCCATCAAGAGGATGGGCAAATTGGCCTGATGGCGTTCTTTGATCTCGCCAACATTGGCTCGATCTCGGCGATAATGACAGAGGATTTTGGCTATACGCATCGGGGAATGGCCACGATCCTCGGCCGCGCTGCCGCGAGTGATGCGCGTGGATGTGCACTGGGGATTGAACAGTTCGTTGCCGATGGCGGCCGCCGCTCGGGATTTGAAGGCTAACGGCCGAATAGCTGTCATGAAGTCCACGACAGCTATCAGCGCACAGATGAACGATACAGCAGGGATTGGGACGCTGAGCAGCCATCATATACGTGAGGCGGCGGCGAGAATGCGTAATTTACGGTCCGGCAATCCGGCTGATACCGCACGCAGCCTCGCAAAAGCGCTAGACGCTTGGCGTGGTCGGGATTTCGCTCCGCGCCGGGCAACGGTCGCCGCTATCGCCGCAGCGTGGGGCTACAGCGAGCGGCTGCTTGAAGCTTCGTTTGACGCCTTACTGGCGCCGTTTACCGATGAATCCCTGGCGGTTTGTGCGGCGACAATGGCCATTAATCTGGCTAAGGATGCCGTTGAGCAGGCCGAAGGGCGCGGGATCGGCGGGGATATCATCGGGATGATTATGCCGGGTAATCTGCCCGGCGCCGGTCTCCATGAAGTATTAGTTGGACTGCTTAGTGGCCGTTCGTTGATCCTCAAGTCGTCGCTAGCCGAACCGTTCTTCTTTGCCAGCTTTGACCGCACGCTGCGAAAGTTCGACGAGGCCCTCGGGAATCGGCTGG
>DATJUF010000190.1:0-9014 GCA_035502655.1 Binataceae bacterium (SeqCode) | reverse complement strand
CCGCGCTCGTGGATATCTTCATGAATTCCATTCGGCAGCCGCTCCACGAATTTGAGCGCTTGGGCACGGGCGAGAGCCTCCCGAATCTCACGTTCGCCAAGCTCAGTACGGCTAAGCCGGACGTTTTCCAGGATATCGCCGGCGAACAGAAACACGTCTTGCTGGACGGTGCCGATCGTGCGTCGGAGTTCATGCAGGTCCCATTCACGAACGTCGGCGCCGTCGACCAGGATGCGTCCATTGGTGACGTCATAGAAGCGGTTAAGCAGCTTGATTATGGTGGTTTTGCCCGAGCCGGTCGCGCCAACGATCGCGACGTTCTGTCCCGGCTCAACTGTGAAACTCAGGTCGTGCAGCACTGGCTCGCCCGTGCGGTAGGCGAACTCGACATGATCAAAAACAATACGGCCTGCGCGCTGCGATGGGGTTACGTGGCGCAGCGTCGCGGGACTGGCGATAGTGGCCGGTGTGCCCATCAATTCCTCGAGGCGCTCAATCGCCGCGAGCGCGGATTGAAGCGTAGTGAACTTGCTGGAGACGTCGCGTAAAGGGGTGAAGAATAGCTGCGCATATTGCATGAAGGCGACGAGCGTCCCCAGCGTGACCATCCGATGAATGGTTTCCCCACCCCCAATCCAGAGGATCATAGCAACGGTAAAGGAGCTGATCGCCTCCACCGCCGAGAATTGGGCAGCGTCGTAGACATTTGCCATCACTTGGGCGTCGCGGTTGTTACGATTGAGTTGGTCGAACTCGCGCGCACTCTCGCGCTCGCGCGTGAACAACTGGATGACGTTCATGCCGGCCAGCGCTTCCGATAGGTAGGCGTTAAGCACCGCCAGCCGTTCACGGATTTGGCGATAGATTTTCCGCGAGCGGATGCGAAAAAAGTTGATAACTATCGCCAGCGGCGGGATCGCGCATAGCGACCAGAGCGCCAGATGGATGTTCAGCGTAAAAAGGATAACGATGATGCCGCTGAGGGTCAGCAGGTCGACGAAGAGAGTCAGCGAGCCGGCGCTGAACATTTCATTGATAGCGTCGATATCGGTGGTCATGCGGCTGACGAGGCGCCCCACCGGAGTGCGGTCAAAGAAGGCCATTGGCAGCCGTTCGACGTGTTTGAAAAGGGCCACGCGCAGGTCCGAAAGGCTATACTGCGCGACCATCATCGTAAGGAAGAAGTTGCCGTAAAAGCTCGCGAATTCACCCGCCAGCAACAATATGTAGAGCAGCCCCATCACGATGATGCCGTGGCCGTGAGAGGCTTTGATGAGTGGCGTCAGCCAGCGGGGAGCGGCCGTCGTGTGCGCGGCGAGAAAGATGTCGATAGTCAGCTTGATGATGTACGGCTGCAGCAGGCTGAAGACCGAGTTTACCGGCATCAGCAGCACCGCAAACAAGAACAGCCGCCGATAGGGCCGGATGAAACCCCAGACCCATTTGAGCAGCCGCACGTCATAGCCGCGGCTGGGCTGATTTTCCAGCGTTCCGGTCATAAGTCAGTAGCTGGCGAGCTCCTCCTCAAGTAGCTGCCGCTGGAAGAGTTCCGCATAGATGCCCCGCCGCGCCATCAGTTGAGGATGAGTGCCGCGCTCGGCGACACGGCCTTCGTCGAGGACGATAATCTCGTCGGCGTCACGCACGGTTGAGGCCCGATGCGCCACGACAATAGTGGTCCGTCCGCTGACGCTTGCTTCGAGGCTGGCGAGTACCGCCCGTTCGGTTTCAGTATCGACGCTTGAAAGGGCGTCGTCGAGCACGACGATTGAGGGATTATAGACCAGCAGCCGCGCGATAGTCAGGCGTTGCTTCTGGCCGCCTGAGAGCGACATCCCGCGTTCGCCAATCATCGTCTCGAAGCCGCGAGGCATCACCGCGATATCGGGGTCGAGGCCCGCTGTGCGGGAGGCTTGCTCGATCTGCTCCTTCGACGCATCGGTGCGGCCGAAAGCGATATTGCGCGCGATGGTTGCAGAAAACAGCACAGGTTCCTGCGGGACCATCCCGACAACACGGCGCAGTTCGCCCAAAGGCAAATCACGAATGTCGCGTCCATCGATTAGTATCCGCCCATGAGTCGGTTCAATCAGCCGGGCGAGCAGCCGAACCATCGTGGATTTGCCCGAGCCGGTGCGCCCGACAATTGCTAACTTGCCACCCGCCGGGACTTTCACACTCACGTCACGCAGTGCCCAGGTCCGCAGCGGTCTCCCAGCCCCGTCGCGGTCACCACTATGATCGCCATCTTCGGAAAAGTAGCTGAAGGAGACATTCTCCCATTCTACTGCGCCGGTTACCTGTAAGGCGTGACCGTTGGCCGGGATGCTGTCTATCGGATCGGCGTCGAATATCTCCTCGAGCCGTTGCATCGACGCTCGTCCGCGCTGGTAGAGCGACAGCGTCCAGCCTAGCGAAACGGTGGGCCATGCGAGTTGGCCGAGGAAAAGCATAAATGCGACCATATCGCCGATCGAGAGCAGATGACCGCGGATTAAGTAACCGCCATAGATAAGGACAATCATTATCGAGGTGCCGACAGTGCCACGAATCATCGGCATCATCGCGCCGCGGACACGCGCGAGAGCCAATCCCTGTTCGTTATAGACCTCGTTGATTTGCCGGAAGCGATCGGCGTCGTGGTCTTCCAGCGTATAAGACTTGATTACGTGGATGCCGGAAAGGCTCTCTTGCACTCGCGCCCCGATCGCGGCCAGACCCTCCTGTACCGCGAGGCTGCGCTCCATCAAGGTGCGGGTCAGCCAGCGCATCTCGAAAAAGAGTCCGGCATAAGGAACCATTGCCGCGAGCGTAAGGCGCCAATTCAGATGAAACATCATGCCGAGCGCCATCAGGAAGGTGACGGGAGTGTTGACGAAACTCAGCACTGCCATCCCGACCATCATGCGCACGTTGCTAAGGTCGTTAATCATGCGCGACATCAGGTCGCCGGTCTTGAGCCGTTGATAAAAGCTGAGCCCGAGGCATTCAAGATGGGCGAAGAGGTCATTGCGCAGGTCGTACTCGATATCGCGTCCGCAATTAAAGATGACGAAGCGCGAGAACCATCGTGCCGCGCCCATCAGGAGGGCCGCGCCGATCATCGCGAAGGTAATCTGCTCGAGGCGGTGATAGTCGCCATGCTGGATTGAATTCACCGCTATCCCACTAAGGCGCGGGATCAGCGTCAGCAGCGTCGCCGTGATAATCGTGCAAAAGATTCCGAAACTGTAGCGATGCCAGTAACGGCGAATGTAAGACCGGAGCCGTCTCATTGCTTGAACGCTAAGTTATCAGGTTAGAGCGGCAAAAAAAGCTTTCTAAAACGTGAGGCTCGAACGGAGTTATTCCACCAGGCGGCCCGAGTGGCTTTCAGGCTGAGACGCGGCAAAAACCGTCAGCGCGGGCGGACATTATTCAAGCGCCTTTCGTAGACCTTGGCGTATTTGAGGAATCCATAGAACGCGGAAGTCATCGCTGCGTAGAGGCCGCGTCCGCCGTCGAGGAAGCCGCCGCGCAGGATATAAAAGCTGAAAAAGCGCCATACTGGATCTGTGAACATCTGCATTACGGCAAAGGAAGATACCGGTAATTCCTCGGCGCTGCGGCTGGTGAAGCGATTGATCGTCGCCACATGATCGGCGATGTTGTGATAGCTGAAATGCAGAATCGGGGCTTGAAGCTGGCCGATGCGGCCATCAACAACTACCTTGTCATGCGGATCAATGCCGCCGATATGACCGCATAAGCGGCGGAACAGGCGCACCGGCCGGTCTGGATAAATTGGACGGGTGTAAAAGTGCCGGAGATGGTAGAGCACCCGCCGGATGCGATAGCCGTCAGCTGGATTTGGCGATGCCAGCGTTGCCTCGATTTCGCGCGCCAGATCCCAGGTCACCTGCTCGTCGGCATCCAGCAGCAGCACCCATTCGCTGGTCGCGTGATCGAGCGAAATCTGCTTCTGGCGAACGTAGTTGGTGAACTCCTGATGGAATACCTGCGCACCCAATTCTTCGGCAATCGCGACGGTGCGGTCAGTCGAAAACGAATCGACGACGATTAGTTCGTCGCAGAAGGCTGCGCTGCGCAGGCATTGGCCTATCAATTCCTCTTCATTGTGGGTGATGACAATAAGCGAGAGGGTAGGCCGTTGACTCATCGGGAGCACCCGCCGGACCTCGGGCGCTAATGGAGATGTCCGTGATCGGCCGGCTTGGATAGCTGCGCAATGACGTTCGCGGCAATCGATTTGAACGCGTCGCTCACTGGATGGCCAGGATGGACTGCGGCCAGCGGCAGACCGGCGTCGCCGCCTTCGCGCAATTCGGTGGTGAGCGGTAGTTCGCCGAGATATGGGACGCCCAGTTCAGCCGCATAGCGGGCGCCACCGCCATGCGCAAAAAGTTCGTGGCGATGCCCGCATTTGCGGCAAAGATGATAGCTCATATTCTCAATCACGCCGAGGACTGGCACCTTGACCTCCTCGAACATGGTTACGCCGCGCTTAACGTCGAGCAGAGCGATCGCTTGAGGGGTGGTGACAATGAGGCCGCCGTCGAGGGCAACGCGCTGGGTGATTGTGAGCTGAGCATCGCCAGTCCCAGGCGGGAGGTCAAGCACCAGGCAATCGAGCTCGCCCCATTCGACGTTGAACAGGAATTCGGTCTCGAGCTTGGTCACCATCGGACCCCGCCAGATAACCGCGGTTTCATCGCCGACAAGAAGCGCCATCGAGACGTAGCGGATGCCAAAACGCTCGAGCGGTACGATACGACGTTCGGCGGTGACACCGGCACGCTCACCCGCGCCGAGCATCATCGCGACGCTCGGGCCGTAAACATCGGCGTCCATCAGGCCGATCTGCCACCCCAGAGAACGCATCGCTAGGGCTAGATTAACCGCGACAGTCGACTTGCCCACGCCACCCTTGCCGCTCGCAACCGCTACGATGTGTTTGACGCCGGGAATCGGCCGGCGATGCATCGTTCCCGCCAGCGGTGCCGGGGGAGTACGGTCGACCTCGATATTGACGGGGAGCGCATCGCCCATTGCCGCGATGGCCTGCTTGATCTCTGCGGTCACTTCCGCAATCACCTCCGGCTTGGCGGACGGTGCATTTAGGATTACTGTGACGCCGGCATGGGCGATCTCGATATCCTTGATCATGCCGAAGGAGACAATATCCCGGCTGAAACCGGGATATTTAATCTTCTTCAGTTCTTCGAGAATTGTTTGGGGGGTGAGCATCGGTTTCAGAGTTGGAGTGCGTCCTCGGCACGGTTTCGGATGTTATCATTCGGAAGGCGCCAGCAAAACGGCGTAGCGTCAAGAGCGAGGTGAGGTGATCACGTCACTTTGATGGCCGCGGCCTGAGCTCGGTCCAGAATTTCCCACATCGAAGGTCCGCGATGGGCGTGGCGAGCCGCTACCGCTACAATCGGTAGGAAAAAGATGATTTTTCGGTCAGCTTTTGATCTTGGCCAGGTTGGCAAGGCATAGCGCAAATTAGCTCGCCGGCCCGCGCTGGTATGTGATCTGTGATCGCTGTAGGTAATCCATATGCGGATGCCAAGGAGGATAAATGAGGCGCCCGCGCGTAATTGGATTGAGCCTGGTCCAGAGGTAACCGCGCGGATGGCGCTGGTCAATGAGCCTCCAGCCGCTATCGTTGCATGTTACACGCTGACCCGCGGTGCTGAGCGGGCCTGGTGCGCGATCAACCATCAGCTTACACAATCACGCGGAGAACTTTTCTGGATCGGCGGTGAGGCCGGCAGCGGCAAGACGCATTTCCTCAACTATGTGGTAGCGCTGAGCAACCATGCCGCCGCGTCTGATACGGTTGCGGGCCGCTATTTGACCGTCATTGCCGATGTTTCGGCGCAGGCCAGCGGCGGGGACTTGGATCGGCAACTCCTGGATCAACTTGCTCTCCAGCTTGCAGGTGATAGCCGGGAGGCTTCCCTGTGGCGCCGGGTAAGTGGCGCCGAAGGCTTGGCGATCGCGTTTGATTATGCTCGCCGTCAGGGCGTGAAAGGCATAACAGCAGCGGTCGATCTCGGCGAGCAGGAAGTAAAGGATGTGCACGCGCCAATAAACACGCTGGCCACGGTAGCGCGTGAATTCAAGCAACTAAGGCTGATCGTACTGGCGGCGGGCCGCTCTCCCGATTATAAGGGTTTCCCTTCGTTCGTCGTCGCGCCAGCCGACGACGAGGTCCTGGCGGTAATTTGCGGAAGAGCACGGTGCCTGAACGATAACGCCTGGCCGCAAGCCGCGCTTCTATACCGCGGCCTCGAGTTGGGCGGCCATGAGCCCCGCCAGATTTATCCGTTGCATCCAGCGGCAGCCGAGGGATTAAAGCGGCTCAGGACTTCCGGTGCTGTTCTGAGCACGGGCGCGGCGCTGCTACGGGAGTCGATCGTGCTATGGGATGCGGCGAAGCGTCACGACTGGCTCCTGACGCCGGCCGATCTGATGCGGTCAGCCAGCGTACGACGGGAGCTCGAGCGGAACCTCGGCGAAGCCGGGAGCGCCGGTCTCGCGCTAGCGCGCCGAGCGGCGGCGGAGCTGCCTGAAGTAACGCAGACGGCGGGGAATGCGCTGATCGATACGCTTGCATGGCATCATCTGTGCGCAACCTCCGGCCTTGCAGTTTCCACTTTGCTCGAATGCCTGCCGAAGGATGCGATGATCACCGCTGGCGGCGGTGACCGGATGCTGGCGGAATTGTCCGCACGCTCCAACGGCATCATCCGCTTTGAGGCCGGTCAGGTCTATTTCAATCCGCAAGCGGCCGGCACGCCCGAGATGGCGGCTTTCAATCAGGCGCTCGCCCTCGCGCGGCACTTTGACTCGTCGCTAACAGCGGCGTCCGATATCAGCGAACTCAAGATCAAATCACGGCGGCTGGCGGAAGCGCTCACCACCGCGGTCGAACGATGTTACCGCAATCGAGAGTTGATCGCCGCTGCGTTGCACAACGGTAATGGTGGCTTGAGCCGCGAGCAGCAGCGGACCTTTGATGCTTTCGGCGAGATGGCGGAAAGTGGGGTCGCCGCTCTGATTGAACTAGCCGCTGACCCGGAACGGCGCGATGCGGCGCTCAAGGTGATAGCGGATTACGACGCAATGGCGGTCGTAGCACTGGCTGCGCCACGGCTTCGTGCGATTGGCGAGTATCTGGAGGCTACCAGCCTTGCCGCTAGCTTCGAGGGTGATCCAGCGAAGGATCCTGTTCTCGCGGCACTGGAGACCGAATGCCAATTACTCAAGGCGGCCGTCGCGCCTGCCGCCTTGCTCAGCAGCGGCCGTAATCTCGGCGCGCTTGAATCACGCTTTCATCAGTTCAAGTGGACCTATATGCGGCTCTATCGGGAAGCGCACTTTGAATGGCGCCGCGAGCTGAAGCAACTCGCCCTTATCACGGATGAAATCCGGCTTCATCTTGGAGCGCTGGGGCGCCTCAACCGGATTGCTGCCTTGGGCGAACCTGTCGCTCAAGATCTGAACTCGCGTATGGAGGTGATTTCTTCTGGAATTCGCGACTGTGATGCTGATGACGAAATGGCGCTTGAGGTTCGGCCACGATGCCTGCAGTGTGACTTCAGCATCGGCGCGCACTCACCGCGGATCGAATTGCAGGAATTATTCGAGCAAACGCAGCGAGCCTTGAATGCCAAGTTGGCGAGACTCTCGCATAGCGCAATTACGCGTCTAATCGAAGAACACGACACCAACGGCCGGCTGGAAGGTTTTCTCAGGATCACCCAGGCGGCTCAGACCGAGGCTCTGATCCGCGTACTCGACGATAAGCTTGCGACATACCTGGATGAACTGCTGAACGAAAACCGCATGGCAGGGGCGGTTAACGGGTCTGCCGGAATTGCGCCGCAAGTACTCACCGCCAGCGGCTCGGTGCGGAGGACAAGGCCCACAGCTCTTCGGCGTGGCGAAAAATCCGCCAAACAGTAACAAGCCAGCATCATAAGACTTGTGTAAAGGGAAACGGCGCCGCGCTTAATGCGGATAAAATCCGCGAAAGCCTACGTTAACCGTGGAGTGCGATATGCCGCTTGCGGGGTGCGCGGCCCGGAGGAAACGCACTGGCGCGGCGCACGCGCGGCTTTATGTTCATCCGATCGAGCAGATGAAAGATCCCGTCGCGGAATTTCTCTAGAATCCAGAATAGGGTTAATCCGAGACTGACTCCAACCCCTTTTATTACCTCGTAAGGAATCTGAAGCCCTGAGAACTCTTCTAGGACGAGCGGCTCGGGCGATTTCGGACTCTCGGTGATCTGCTCACTCATACAACACAAAGGTTAGGGACGTAATGGCCGCAGCGCAAGCTTTCCGCTCATGCGGGAGGATGGCGCGCCACCTAAGTGCGTGAGATGCATTGTTGCGCTGTAGGCGGACGCTTGAGTTGGCGGTGTGGGTGTCGGAGGCAATTCAGAGATCAGCCCAAAAATCGCCATTAGCCCGGCTTATATTTGTGCGCTTCTGAAAAACGCGACGGATCGTCTAGCCGCGGCTTCATATTCCGGATGAAATGTCCACGGCCAATATGGAAGTGACCATTTGATATAAGCCAGAATGCGCATCTCCAGGGCGATTCCACCTAATCGTGGTGATTCTTACTCAAAAGGAACGTACGATCGCCAAGCGCTAGGCCAAGTCTCGGATTTTCAATGGTTTTGTACAGCGCCTGCCACCAGTCGCCCGAGTGCCGGTAAGCGATCAAGACGGGCCGAATCAGCACGATAGCATCGGCATACCGGCGCCTGCCCCCACTTGGTGCCCTTGAGGCTTTCGATTGTATGTCGTCAGACCATTTGCGCCAAAACGCTGCGGTAAAGAAGAGGGGGATGAGCCATCGGGTTGGGGTTCAGGCGACAGCTTGCTGATGCAGTCGCCGCCGTAACTCAATGGTCTGCTGTTTGATCTTTTGCCTCCTTGCGAGAATGGCTGCTCCGCGCCCGAAGTAGATATCGGCCGGAGTGAGATTGCCGA
>DATJUF010000189.1:0-12502 GCA_035502655.1 Binataceae bacterium (SeqCode) | reverse complement strand
GGCTCCTTAAAAACGCATTTACACTTGCTAGAATCGCTGTGATGAGCCCATTACTTATCGGCTGATCCATGAATTGCAGCATTGCCAACTCGACCGATTCTTCGATCACGTCCATCGTTCGGCGGATGCTGATGAAATTATCCGGCGTAGTAATCGTGGGAAATCCTGCTGATCGGTTCCCCCATACTCTCAGTCCGGTTCCAAACGCATTGAACACGGTTACGATCCCATTGGCATTCAGATTGTTTACGTCTGACGCCGCGTCGATCAGCGAGGCGTAAAGTGTCACGTCCGGCCCCAGGATCCCGCTTACGGAGGTGTTTGACGGCGACCACCAATAGCCATTCTGCAGATCCTGGTATGCGATTGCTCCCGCTACCCATTGCGAATACGGCCCGGTCGCATTTTGATTCGCCACCTCCTGAACCGGCGTCGTCCCATTCAACGTCACGCCCGTGGGCACCAGTCCAGTGTCATAGAAAGTCTCCTGCGGGTAGCACAGAATCGCCCGCGTAGAGCTCGTGTCAAATGCATTACCAGCCACTCCCCGGTTCGCGATCGCGGTCGCGGGAGTGGTGCTCGGGGGCGAGTCAATCAAGGCCATCGCTCTTATCTGTTCTGCGAGGGCGAGCATTGCATTGGCCACATCTGCGTTTTGCGAATAGCCAGGCGCGATCAGAACTTTCGCAAAGAAGCCCATCGTTCCAAACGTGCTCATTAGCGCTTGCAACCCGCTATAGCTGCCGTTAACTACTGACCCAATAATGTCACTGTCCTGGACCTTGGTCGGGTCGGCGTAACTGAATGACACTACGACCGTGGCACCCGCCGCTATTTCGCTGCCCGCAGCTAGCGTCACTACGCCGTTGATCAGGTCGGTCTGATAGTCAGCCCCCGCAACATAGGCTGTCCCTGAGTAATAGCTATAGCTAACCAGAACCTCTTCGGCGGCGCCGATCGCTCCTTCAGCCAGCTGGCTCACCAGGCCCGTAACCGCGTCGATTGTATAGTCCGTGCCTTGAACGTAGGTTGTGCCAGCAGGATCGCTGGTCACTACAACTGTCGTGCCCGCAACATTACCATGACTTAGCTGAACCGTTGCCGGCGAACCAGCAAACGTATGGCTTTCTCCGCTGATCGGCGACGTGGCCGTCGGCAGCACCGACACGTTCGCTACCCCCATATGCCCAAGGTTAATTGCCCCGGCTGCCGAAAATGTAGCCGTCAGAATCAGATCGGTGGCATGCACAGAGGGGTCGAAGACGTTTACCACTATCACCTGCCCCGCACCCTGCTGCAGGATCGCATTCAGCGCGTATGGAATCGTATAACCCTGTACTGTGGCGCCGAAGTTCGCAGCGTCCAGCGCCGAACTGACCAGCGTCGGAACATTGGTACCCGGCGCAGCCGCCGGTGCTTGAACGTTCCATACCGGCGCTGTACCGACTAGGCCAATAACTGAAGACTTGACTACTGATATCGGCGCGGGACCGGTTGTCGTTTCGATTACTTCAACGCCGTGAAGAAATGACGCAGGCATTCAGTTTACCTCTGTTAGTTGCTCTCAGGAACCGGCCGCATGCTGCTTGGCGGCCGCCATTACTATTCCAGTGCGATTGTGGCTCTAATCCTGGCGTATAGCCCATTCTCAACTTCGGCCGGCAGATGGATCACCGGCCTGGCTTGGGACCGCGGTCACCGTCTCGCCGTAGCTGTATGCTATACTCACTGTTGCGCCAGGCGGGATTGCTCCAGATGGATTCGCGCTAATCACACCCGTCACCGCATTTGCGCTGTAGTCAGTTCCGGCTATGTACTCAAATCCTGTTGACGGATTCAGCATCTCGAGCGCAGTGATGTTGCCGTTAGGCAGCGTGATTTCGCCGCTGGCATCAAACGCATATGGCGCTGGTGCCACGCTAATCGTCGTGATCCCCCCCTTCTCCTGCGCAACGCCGAGCACGAACAAAGGATAGTTTTCGATGACGGACGGCTCGACCGCCATTGTCTTGAGTCCAAAGGTGATCGCGTAAATCCACACGCCGCCTTGCTTATCCCGTTCCAGGAATTTTTCACTCACGGGGTAGGCCTTGCTGAACCCGCGTATCCTGAAGCCCGTCAGCGCCGCGCGTATGCTTTCCAGCAGTGCGTACCCGCCTGGACTAGTTCCGTCCGGCTCGCCTCCGAAGCTCCATCCCAAGTCCCTCACCAGCAACGATACTGCGAATTTGAGTGTCCGCTCCTGAACTATCGCCGCAGTATCTTTCAGCGGCCCGTAATCAGCGCCCTCATAACGTACTAGGGCCGCCCCGATTCGATGAGTCAGCCGGTAGGCGTGTGGCGAATCCGGAAAATGTGCTACTTCAACGCTAGTGATCTGCGATGCGAGGCGTGCCACCAGCGCGAGCTCAATCGTGGCGATATCGATCGGCTGCGCTGGCGCAAATTGAACTCCGGTCCACGATGCGTCAAGCATTACTGCCGCCATCCGTTCGTTCTCCCTGCGGCTAATAGCTTTGCAGCGTACGGCGGCTGAAAATCCGTATCGGCCTGCCGCCGCAGCCTTCCTTGATCGCGATTTCGTTCAGTCCCTCGGCCGGCTCCAGGTTATCTGCCGTAAGTCCCAGCGTTACCTCTCCGCGCGCCACCCGCATCAGCAGTTGCACCGCGTCATCATAGCGTTGGCGCGCGTCTGCCATATCGTGGATTGGCCGCAGCGCCTGCAGCCGGTACATCGCAACGTCGCAAGCGAGGCGATTCAGCACGGCCGGCGCATCAGTGAGTGGCAGCGCGAAGCGTCCATCCAGATAGCCATCGATTTCCGCCGACGCATCTGCCAGCGCCTGATCAATCACAGCGGTATTGATCACCGTCTGCGCCGGATCCTCATTAGTCAGTTGTACGAGATCCCGGTTCGGATACCTCGCTATCATGTCATCAGAACTGGCGTATACCATTGGCTATCTCACCTCCTTCTGCCGCCGCTCGCCGCGGCCGATTCCGTTTCGTCCGAGCGATCTGTACTTCCGGAATGCATGCCGCCTAAGCCAGATACTCGCTTACGATCAGATTCGCACTGCCCTTCCAGATATTGCTCGCCGGCACGCTTGCGCTGGCGTACGCTCCAACCATGAAATCAGAATTGAGCAATTGCAGCGCCTGTTCCTCGAGCGCCGGCGGCACCAGCAAATATGTATTATCCGGACTCGTCAACGCGCCGAACGGCAAGCCCGCGTCCGTCTTGAATGAACGCATCGACGATCGCGCCGCTCCATAGTTCACCGGGTTGCTCAGATCCATATTGCTTGCATATGCTAGCTGCCACAGTCCCACACCGGTATTCGCGCGCCCATCAACCCCAAACCGGTATTCACGCCGGTTGAATACTGCTTCGTCGCTGAGCGTGTCCATTCGCGTCACTGCGTATTCGCGCCGTAATTGAAAGATGAATGGCCGGATAGCCCGTGACGCATCGATCAAGTACCAGAACGGCCCGCTTCCCGACGTGTTGATATTCGATGCCACACTGTCGCGCACATCACCGGCTGCGCCGAGCGGCCCCACCGGATGGCTCGCAGAGAAAAACGGCTGTCCGTCAAAGGCTAATACGCTCGTCGGACTGTTGACCGAATTCTGGAGCATCGTGAATAAGAGGGAGTCCGGATGAACCTTCGTGTCCCATCCGAGCTGTTCGATTACCGGCTCATATACTCCGTAAGTATCATCTTCGATATCGTTGCGGCTGATACTGATCGTATCTTCAAAGTCCTTGTTGACGATCGTGTAGGTATGAGTCTCCAGCGCCTGAACCACGCGGTCGCCCAGCCATTCACGGAATTTGGTCGTTCGGCCAAGCCAGGGATACGTGGTTTGACGCGAGGTCGAACGCACTACCGTCGCAATCTTTTCATAGTACGAAGGCGGTTTTTCAAAGCCGCGCTGAAATATAATATCGAAGCCAGTGAACAGAGCAGTCAGATTTCCTGCCGTTATTTCCATTATACTTGCTCCACAGCTTATGCGGTTCGGCTGTTGCGATGTTGCATGCGAGGGAAGATAGCCTTGCAGGGCTAGATCGCTGGCGCCGCCTGATTCCAGAAGTCGATCCAGACCTGGCCGCTTGGATCGATTGCTACTATACGCCCGGCAACGCTCCGCGTCGGCGCCCCCCAGTTATAGTCAATATAGGCCGTCGCTCCCGCTGCGATGCCGCCGCCGCTGATCAGCATCACTAGGCCGGCCGGGAAGTCTACTACGTAGTCGATGCCTTCTGTATAGATAGTTCCCCCCGCGGACGTGCTGTGTACATTGACCTTGCTGACGAACTCGTGGCCCAGGCTTATGATTTGCGCTGACCCTGCGGCCGGAAAAACCGCCGTCTGGGCGGTTACTGCTGTCGCCCCGCTGCCGTCAGACAACGACACTGAATTGTCGTCCACCGCAAAGGCAGTGAGCCCAACCTGCGCCGCGCCAATCGATCCGTCGTTTACCGCATACATAAACACGCCGCGCCGTGCCACGATCGCGATCGCGCCAGCCGCTCCCGGATTATTCACCGCATCCTGGCCCGGAAACCCGTTGCTCACCATTTCGGCCCGTCCGATCAGCCTGAGATTCGGCGCGCTCGAAGCGGGCACCGCATTGCCGTTGCTGTCAAGCGCGACGATGCTGCCGAGGTAGATAGTCGTATTCGCCTCTACCGGATAAACCTGGATACGGCCGCCGTCCGCCAGCTCAGGTGTGTTCCTCGAATTAGTTAATGCCGCCATTCTGTCACCATTTTCCTACTGCTTGAATGTCTAGTGCGATGCGTCAGGCCGGCCGCGCTTGATTCATGTGAACTCGAGGAAATCTCTGCCTCCTGACTTTCGCGTCACGTACTCTCGCGGCTTGATTCCAAGACGTACGCAAATTGCGCTTTCGACCGGATTCAGCCCGGCCGCCGCACGCTCATTCACCCCCGCTTCTCCGGCCCGCTGGCTGGATTGGCCGGCACCCCAGCCAAATCCTCGTCCTGCTATTGTTAGAAGCGGCGACTGGTTAGCTATGAATTTCGCAAATCCGTCCGAGTCGGCCTGGCAATAGCTAATCGCCCATTCGCGCTGCGAAGGGCTGAGCCGCCCTTCCTTCATCGCATTCTCTACCGCCTTTTCGGCTTGCTCACGATGCCTCGCTGCCTGGAGGCGGTTCAGCTCCGTAAGCACTTCTTCGAACTCCGCAACAGGTACGTACCGGGCCGCATCTGCTCCCGCAACCGCACTCTGTATCTCCTCGAGCGGCGTATGGCTTGATCCGCTGCCTGCCTTCACCTTTTTTGCCTTGCTTTCCTTGGCGAGTTCTGCAAGCGCCGCCAGTATTTCTTCCGGTGTGCTCTCGTCCGTCAGGCCCAGGAGTCTCCGCACCTCACTGACAAATTCATCCATATACTCACTATCCTCTTGGCGAGCGCGCCGATTGCCTCGTTTTGATTCTGTGGGACGCTTTCCATTCCGCGCAGAAATTGCAGTAAGCAATAGGTTTGGATTATTAGTCAGCGCAGCCCGCAGTAGCCGCACTACTTCTCCGTTTTCGGCATATTCAAATACAGGTGAGATGTAGCGGTATTCACGCGTCGCCACCGCGTCGGCTCCATGCGCTGTCCACTCAACTTTTCCCCACAGCGCTCCACCGCGCTCCGCGAAGCCGCAAATCCAGCCCGCTGCTGGCGCCGGGCGTCCCTCTGGCGCGCCGAAATCGGTCGCATGGTCGTAGTCAATCGGTAACCCCGCTTCCATTTGGAGGGCGCGGGTCGCCGCGATTACTCTGTCCGGCTTAGTCAGTCGAAAGGGCCCCCGGCCATCCCGTCCCTTGAACTCACCCGCCGGAATTAGTTCGATCCATTCCGGCGGCGTGGCCGAGCCCGTGAGCGTGGTTCCCGCAATCGCCATCTCAGCTCCATGATCCTTGCTTACTGCGCCGTCCATCGCGCCGATCATGCCAATCATCAAACCTCCGGCTAAGGGTGAAATGTTTTAAATTGAATTTTTCTAGTACGAATGCGCTGCGGACATTGTTGATATTTGGAAAGATCGGCAAGCCTAGTCTCGCGGTCCTGGACGTGCTGGCGACAGCACTGCGTCCCCTTCAGCAGCTTCGGGCAGGCCCAGCCGGTCAAGGACATCTTTTTGCCCGATTCGCAGTCCGCGATCGGCCAATTCAGCCACCATGTCAGCGAATAGCTTCGTGTCCTGGCTGTCCGGAAGTGCGAGCTGAAGCCTGGGATAACGCCGTTGCGGGCCGGCATTCAAATCCACTAGCGGCTTTACCAGGTCGCGCCCGAGTGTTTCTTCGAGCCGCCGCGCATCTGCACTAAGGATGTCCCTGCGTACCGCTTCATGAACCTGCGCCGCCGCTCGTGACCCCGCTCCTCGTGGCAACTCAGTCGTCAGCGTCTGACCCAGCACCGCTTTGCTTATCTGATTGTCCGCATACTGGCAGAAGCGTTCGTACAAATCAGTGCTCGCGCTAGTGCGCGCCTGAGTAAACTCGATAATCATTGATTCCGGGATAATCGCCGCTGCATCCGCGCCAATATTCGCCACCGCCCGCAGCAGAGTTTGCCGGTCGCTCTCCGTGGCCCCGGCCTGGTATTTGCCGACTCGCAGCGGCTGTCCGAACACTTCCGCAAACGTCACCCAGTCCTTCAGTACGTAGTTCTTGAACAGGTACGCCCACCCCACCGCACGCGCGAGTCCTCCGCGGATCGGCAGTCCCGACTTAGCTTGCGCGAAGTGAGTAATGAACTTAAACGGCAGCAATGGCGCGGTTAGCGGCTGCAAGCCATTCCAAACCGCGCTGCCGCTGCCCGCCCCTGCTCCCGGCGCCAGCCGCCGCTCTACATGCGCGTAGCCGCCCGGTGGTATCACTGGTATCTCCGGGCCTTCGTTGTCCAGGCTTCTTACTAGTAATTGCTCACCGCTTATCCAGTCGAATAGGAACCAGCGCGGATCGCGCCATATCAATCGTACCGGAGCCCATTCACGCCCCGACGTGTCCCATACTATCTCTGTCGCCGAAAAGCCTTTACCCAGCGCGTCCTGAATATCGAAAATAGCGCTCGCTAAGTTGAGCGTGCCCTTTACCAGCAGGTCGCTCACCATGTCTGCGATCCGCACATCCGCCGGCTCGTTGGAAGCCGGCCGCACTACTAAGTCCAGTTGCGCGGCCGATTCCTTGCGCGTTCCCAGCACCGCGAGATAATGCAGATCTTTCTCTTCCATTTCCTCCGCTAGCTCGAGATAGAGGAATGGATCGCCGAACTCTGACTGGCGCAATATTGCCGTCAGGCGCTCCGGCGTCAGCCCGGCCGAAGGATGCATTACTGCGTAGATGTTCCGCACCCCGGCCATTGTCGGCCCGGCCTGCTCCTCCTGCAGCCGGCTTGTATCCACTTCCCGGCCGTACGCGTCAAAAAGGCTCATGATTCACTCCGGCTGCCGCCAAGCGAAGCGGTAAAGCTCTTGATGTATTGATATCAGCCCAATCGCAGAGTGACAGGCCAGTGGGTTCGCCTCACCAGGCTCCTGCGATTGAGCTCATTCTGCCCCGGCCACGCCGGATTCCTATGCTTTCGTCCGCCGCCTGATTCTCCGATGCATAAGTTCCACTGTGACTATTCGTCACCGCTGTGTAACTTATCTCCGGCGCATTCACCTGGCTCGCAAAGAACGCCAGGGCTCCTGCGATAGCGGAATCACCATGGCGCTGGCCGCTGCCGTTGCGCACCCGGCGTTCCGGCACATGCACCACGCCGTCGTCCATAACCAGGCTGCGATGGTCTCCGAGAACTTCGGCGTCCTGCGGAATGACTATCTTGCCATCTTCAAACGCGGCCTTATAGCGTGGCATGTTTTCCCGATACCATTCGTTCGACAGCATTACCTGCTGGATCCGCGATCCATATCGCTGCATCGCCCTCTCGGCCAGGTATTGGCCATTGCCCCGTGCGTCCAGCGCTCCAGCCACCAGCCTCGGCAGCCGATCACCTATATAAAATAGAATCTGTTCCTGCTGCTGGAATGGAATATTGCGAAGCTCTACGATAAATGGTGTCCGCCGCTGCAGGTCGCGCCGGATTTGCAAGGGCCAGATCACACTCAAATCGCCCGACCGTCCAAAGTCCTCGCCGAAGGCCGACTGCGCACTCGGATCGAGCGCCGCCGTAAGTGGCGCAAGGCGTTCTTCGCAGAAGTCGCTCGCCGCCTTCGTCCTTTCCCATTCCGGATAGCTCGCGAAGCCGTCCGGCATCTCCCACCGCACGACTGGAATATCGGCCGCCATGCGTGCTTCGATCAATACTGAGGAAAGGAACGCGCCGCCACCCGCCCGCGGAATACACAGTAGTTCTTCTGCCGCATCATCTCCGTATTCCGCGAATAGCTTTTCGCGCCACTTGAGCTCTGCTATGCTGCTCCACTTCCGTCCGAGCTTCGTGCATATCCGATGATACAAGCCATCTGCGATCGCATCGTCCAGAGTTATACGATGCAACGAGTAAGGCTTGCGCCCAGCCCTAATCTCATTGACTAGTTCATTGAAAGCACTATTAGCCCCGTTATGCGTCGAAATTATTCGCACCGCTCCGCCCCACATAGTAAAGGCCAGCGCCGCCTTCAGCAGGCTCGGCAGATCGTCATGAAAGGCCGCCTCATCGATTACCGCCCGTCCCTGCTTGCCCCGCAGGTTTGATGGACGCGACGAAAGCGCCACCACCTTATGGCCCGACTCGAAGCGAATCCTGTACGACTGTATATTCTGATGCTCGTCGTTGACCGCAATCTCTTCGATCGCTTGCGCCGCCTTGTTCAGTTGCCGCGCCCACGACGCCGCCGTTTCGATGAATTCCAGCGCCATATCCCGGTTGTAGCCGAGATACCAGGTGTCCATCCCTTTCTGCACTGCCGCCTTGAGCGCACTGTCCGCCGCCTCCGCCCACGTTATTCCAACCCGCCTCGATTTCTCCGCAACCTTCACCTGGGCTTCGTCGGCCAGCCATTTGATCTGGTAGGGCAGCAGGACGTTAGCCGCCCGCCTCTCAGTCGCATTCTGCTTCGCCGTCATACTCACTTCTGCGCCCCCGACGCTAATAGCTAGCCGCCTGCGCCAATCACCGCACCGCCCGTTCAGGCTCGATCTGGCTATTCAGTTATCTCCAGCAGGATCCGCCGGATCCGGGATTCGGCTTCCGCCGACAGGCCGCCGCCTGCACTCGCTGCTTGCTGCACTTCCGCCACCACCTCGCGCTCAGCCGCTCCAATCTTTTCCGCTATCTTGGCCTTCAATTCACTCGCCCATTTCTGCTGCATCACAGTCGCCCGCGTCATCTGTGCAACGCTGTTGGCGATCTTCGCGATATCCTTTTGCGCCAGGCCTTCGGTCTTCAGGTCTACCAGCATTTCAAACAGATGCTGCTGGACGAGCCGCAATAGCGCTGCACTTAGCTTGTTGTCATCGTCAGGCGCAGCTTCGATCACCGCAGTCGCCTGCTCAGTAACCAGCCGCACCAGGCTGAGCTTCTGTTCGAGCCCGCGCCCAGAACTGAGCGGACGCGCCGGGGCGATCTTGCAGCCCTGGCTTCCTAGCCATTTGGCTAGTGCTTCATAGTTTGCCAGGCGCCCCGCCATCAGATTCCGATCTAGTTCCGCCTTCAGCTCCGCATCGGGCAACGCCCGCGCTGTACCCGTGCCCGAGGCCTTGGACGTCTTGGCGATCTTTTCCCGCCCACTCACCAGTATTTGCGCGGACGGGCGATTCCCGGCGGCGCCTCCACTGTGTACTCAACCACGTCAACGCCCTGGGCGGTCAGCTTCGCAAACCACGTCCCGCTCTCTTCACCCTCTATTTGTCCAAGCCCGAGATTACGCAAATAGTCCAGTTCACGCCGTACCGCGGTTATCGACAGCGGCAGGCGCACATCATGCAATACCCGCCAGACTATATTTTCCGACACTGCGATAGGCCGCCCGGCGTCTAACACGCGCAGGATTCGCCAGCGCGCTTCTTCACGCTGCTTCTGCTCGATATCAAGGCCGCTCATGCAAGTGTTTCTTCCCCCGGTATCATCCGGCCCTGCTGATAAATCAGCTCGCGCAGCTCTGATAGCTCTGCGCGCGATTCGGCGCGCATTGCGTCAAGCTTCGCCTCAAGTGTGTTGCTGAATCTTATCCAATCCTCGCGTCTGACATATTCCACTGGTAATTGGGCTCGGAGTTGCAACAGCTCCCGTTCGAGTGCATGCGAAAACTCAGTCCCTTCGCGTTTCAATGTAGCGACGCTGATCCTCAACTCTTCATCCGTTCTGACTAATAGCCACCGGATTGCCGCAAGGTTTAAGCCTACTAGCGTGACGAAGGTCATGGCGAAAGTCGCCAGAGCGTCCCAGCTCACCGGCGGCCTTTTATCATCTGAACCGCTTTTTCCTTCCTATCCGCGTTACTGCACTTACTGCCCAAAGCTGCCCTCGCTGCTCTTGTCGCGAACTTGCTCTCAGGCACGTTGGCTCCTGCAGCCGAGCTGCCGCCCGGCTGCCCGTTTGGATTTCCTGCTCCCGTTAATTTCAATCGCCACCCGCCCGCGGCGGCGGCGCCGGCTCCGTGGTCTCCTTGATTTTGACTGCTCCCGACATCGCCAGCAGGACTGTCGCCAGGCCGCCGCTATAGGCCGCTGCGTCAGCCGCCGAAAAATGACCCAGGTTAAAGACTGAAGCTCCCCAGAAAACTACGTACGCCGCCGCCCCCGTTACCCCGGCGAGCCTCGCCGCGTCTATCGTTAGATTGTCCTTGCCTGTAAGCGCGTCCTGCAGCCATTTCATTTAGATAATTGCGGCTCGCCATTACTCACTGCTGTAAGCTTGAATAGCCACTGATATCCGCGCGATCACGCTGGTGCGTCAATTCGCGGGAACGGCGCGCAGCCGAATCTCGGCAATGACTACCAGCGGGAGGACGCAGTTCATCATCGCCCCAGCTCCGGCCACTGCGCGCCGCCCCAATAAGAAGCAGTCTCCGCCGCGCTCGTATAATCCAGGAAATGGTCGCCTAAGCATTCTTGGCCGCGATGCCATTCGCTTGTGGATGCAGTTCCGTATGCGTCTCGACTGCCGCCGCTACCATCGCTGCGCCATGATCGTCGATTGCCGCTCCATGCTTCTCGATCGCATCCGCCAGCCGCGCGATCGCACCGGCATGCTTTTCAACTGCCCCTGCATGCGCCGAATTGACGGCCTGCGCGGCGCTCCCAGCGAACCTCCACTCGGCTGTTTCCAGCCGCGACTCGATCGTTTTGAGCATAGCCATCCCGTCCGCTGCCAGTTTCCGCCCGAAAGCCATTCCGGCGATCAGCCCGCCGGCCGCGCCGATCGCAAATCCCGCGAGGTTCCCATAATCCATAATTCTTACTACCCCCCGATTATCTCGCCGTTCTTCGCTCGCTCTTTGCTTGCCGCCGGTATGCAGCGCCGATCTTGATAGCGCCTTGGTTACAACGCCCGCGGCCATGCGACCTTACGAGTCCTCGCATTCCTTGCTAAGGGTGAAATTTTTCATCGAATGAAATTCCCGATCGCGCTAGCCGGTCTCCGGTGACCCGTGCCGCGTCGGAACGGCTCGCGTTCTGCGGAGGATTTCCCTCTAGACGCCTCGCCACAGCACCCGCTCTCAGCCTCAAACTCGATTTCTCGCCGTCGCTACCGCTTCTCTATAGCGGCTAGACCACCTTGGATTGACTATTTGTTGCCTGAAAGATAGTCTCTTGCGCATTAACGTTTCGGCTTTTGGGCGTCGTCCAGACGTTATCTCTCCCGGTATCTGCTCCTGGAAACGCCTCTCGCGCCGTGTGCGCACAGAATAAGGCCATCTCTATCCATTCGGGACGACTGAAGGCCTTTTGGGGGACCCTTAATGATCGGATTTTCAATCTCACCGCCGCATCATCGCCAGCTTCTCGCTTCCATCCTCGTTGCTTTGCTCGCAATCCTGACCGTGCTTCCTGGCGCCGCGACTCAAGCCCTGGCTCAGGACATCTGCGCCGGCAACCTGACGCCACTCTCAAGCTGCGTTCGGCTACCCCCAAACAACGACGTCGTCATTGGCCCCACAGGATGCAACGCGGTCTACGTCGATAAATCCGCTACTCTCGGCAAAATCACGATTCAATCAAAGAGTGCTCTCTGTATTCGCGATTCAGATGTGGGCGGCAGTAATCTCGTGCTCACCACCACCGGCATCATCGATCAGGGTACTTTCGCTATCGGCAGCAAAGCCACTCCAATCGGCACTGGAAGCATCAACGGTACGGTAACCGTCAATTTCACCGGCAGCCGTGACGTGGGGGCTGGTGGCCCGGCCGAAACTTGTCCCGACCCCAATTTCCGCAAGGGCATTGAGGTCTGCGGCGGCGCGACCCTTCGGCTCTATGGTGTCAAGGGCGTGCCACTCGGCGGCGCCCTTCGCACCGACGGCACCCA
>DATJUF010000188.1:0-4413 GCA_035502655.1 Binataceae bacterium (SeqCode) | reverse complement strand
AGAACCATGCGGTTATTTTGGCTGGCTCCCTGAGGCAATCCCCGCGGCCGAGAATCTTCACGAACACATCGTGAAGTACATCCTGCGCCAACTCGCGGCTGCCGACGCGTTGCTGGATGAACGCGAGCAGTTCAGACCTATACTGGCGATATACCTGTTCAGGATTGTCCACTGCTCGCTCTCCTCGCGCTTGGCAAGATTCTGATTAGCAACACGAGTCCCGGCGACCGGTGGTTAGGCAGCAGGCAGTGGGAGATGCATTCACCGCGGTGGGCGCCTCATTAGGCGCGTTCTTTTTCTGATAGAGGGGGATGCAGCAGTTTTCCTCGCTCCCGTTAGGGGTAATCGACGAGTCTTCACCGAATACTGGTATTTCACCCCAAGTATGAAAGTGCTCCCAGGCCAGACCTTGAGGATCGAGGACCAATATTTGTCGCCGTTGGCATAGCAGCATTGAGCCGCGTCCTCTTTGAGAACCGCTGATCTAGCGATCGGCGATATTGTCGTCGGATGATTTGATCCTCGCGAGCGCCTGCAATTCTCTAGCGACTATCGCGCTGGGGAGCCGCGCGTAGGACTGGGCTTCGAGGTAATCCTGGCTCTTGGTCAAGCCCACTGCAGAAACTGAACGATGGCGTTGCGCTTCGCAGAGTTGGTTATGACCGAAGGGATCAACATCCAGGTGAAACTCGAAATAGGATATGCTGCTTCGCCGGGCGCGTTGGTAATCGACACCCGGAAGTTCTCCGGCATTTGATCCGCGACACTCGCCGCAGCCGTGGTCACGCTGGCCAGGTTGGCCTGAATGAATCGACCGCTTTGGTTAGCGACGCTCCCATAAAATAATCGATTACGCACTGCACACGTCAGTTCGGAGTAGCCAACCGCATAAGGCGTCTGGGCGACCTTCCGGACCACGCCTTCGTTGCCCTTGGCGGCAACGCCGACAGGCCACATCACCGAAATTCAGGTACCTGCACGCTGCCGCCAATCCTCGCTGACCTTGGTCAGATAGTCGGTCCAGACATAGGTGGTGCCGCTTCCTTCTTGCCGGTCAACAACCAAGATATCACTGGCAGGCAGAGATACATTGGGATTAGGTTTGGCTATCTCCGGGTCGTTCCACTTAGTAATCGTTCTGAGGTAAATGCCCGCGAGAGCCTGTGGAGTGAAGTTCAGCGCCTGAATCACTCCGGGGATATTGTAGATTGGAACATCCGCGCCAATAGCTGTGGGAAAGTGGAGGACTTCGCAGTTGCGATGAGTGCTGAAGCCGAGCATTTGAACTTTGTTCAAGGGACCGTCGGCGCCGGCAAAGTCGACGATACCCATCACCGCGTCGTGGATGCCCGCCCCCCGAGCCGTTCGAAACGTAAGTCAGATGCACCGACGGGTTGTCCTTCTCATATTCACCGGTCCATTTGCGGTACATCGGATAGGCGAAGGTCGAGCGGTCTCCGTTGATCACCAGGCGATCGGCTTGCGCCGGCGCAAGTGGCGATGGTGCGCACCAGAGGGCGAGCAGGAGAATCCACCACGTTGGTCGCTACTTCGTCGTCATCTTCTGAGTAGGCGAGGAAAAGATACGAGTGCGCCGCCGAATTAATCGAAAAGACGATCATGAAGATCGTCAGTCCGATCATAAGGGCAAGCGCCGGGCGTGCATGGAATTCGAGTGCGACTGCCAAGGCGGCCGGAATGATCGTCAAGATAAAGCCCAGAGACGGGCGGTATCGCCGGTTACGCCGTGACGCGCGCCTAGTTGCCGGAGAATTTCGGGCACGATTGCCTGAATCATCCCGTAGCCCACGAACCAGGAGGCGACGAATGCACCCACCTGCATAAAAGACCAGCCAAGCGTTTAAATCACGAAGACCGGCAAGCCAACGACAAACCAGACATCGCGCGAAGAAAATAGAAACAGCCGCACGGCCAAAAGCCGGTTAACCGCAATGCTCTTAGAGCACAGAGTGGTGAATTTGACTTTAGACTTGGCCTTGCCCATTCCGCTCGGAAGCGCGACGACCGTGCTCAGCAGGACGATTAGGAGACCGATGGCCATCGCGGCGAGGGAGCCGACAAATCCAAGTGCGGTGAGCAGGGCCGCACCGAGAAAGAAGCCGGCTCCCTTCAGAGCATTCTTGAAGCCGGTCAGTGAGCAGCGGTTTCGGGGCCGCCTTTTAATTTGCTGATATGGACAATCCTAATCTTAGGGTTGTCGAGCGCGGCGCGCAGGGCCAGACGGCCCATGCGCCCAAAGCCGTTTATTCCCATGCGGATAGGCATAACTGCTCTCGTCCCTATCACGCTGCCAGATTCAGTTTGCCGATTTCGGTTACCCAGCGTTCTAGTGCGAAACGTTCAAGGGTTTCAATCGGTAGTGCCGTGAAGATTCGGATACGCTGCTCCAGTTCGCTATACGCTTTGTGGAACGCCGCACGCTTGGCCGCGCTGGAGCCGACGATTGCAACAGGGTCCTGAATCCCCTAATGCGCCTTTACCGGCTGGCCCGGCCATGCTGGGCAAACCTCCGCGGCGGCCCGGTCGCAAAGCGTGAAGACGAAATCAAGCGGCGGGCTGTCGGGCGCGGCGAATTCCTTCCAGTCCTTGCTCCGCGACTCCGAGGTTTCATACTTCAACTGTTTAAGGACTTGGAGTGTGATCGCGTGGACGGCGCCGCGCGGACTGCTGCCAGCGCTGAACGCGTGAAATTTGCCAGCGCCCCAGAGATTCATTGCGCACTCCGCCATAATGCTGCGGGTGAATTGTTAGTGCACAAGAAGAGAACATTGAACCCACGGTTGGCTGTCATACCTGGACTTGAACTTCGGGATATCTCGCCGCTAGCTTGGGCCGTGCAGCAATTCTCGGTGAGATAATCGATCACGCTGTTCATCGTGCGGAACTTGGCGGCGTAAATGATAAGCCTGCTTTGGCGGTGCGAGGTCACAAGGCCAGAGTGCCTGAGCTGATTCAGGTGAAAGGAGAGAGTAGGCGAGGGCAATTTCAGCCGGTCACCGATCTCACCAGCGGGCATGCCTTCAGCCCCCCGCTCGGCCAGAATGCGGAAGATATCCAGGCGAGTCTCCTGCGCGAGCGCAGCCAGGGCAGCGACGACGTTGGCTTTGGTCATGGTTCCATATATATAAAACCATTCCCGTTAAGAGTCCCGGAGTGTTATTAGCATTTATCAATGCATTTAGATATGTGGAACCGTTGTGATCTACTACACTGTCGTAGCCTGGCTCGTGGCCGAGTGTAATCACCGAAACCTTCCTCATGCATCTGAGGGCTGTTGAGCCTGGCCGGTTGAAACGGAAGGGTGCGGCTAAAGAGGAATTCGTCGAATGAGTGCTGCTTTGAGCTATGCGAACTCGCCAGCGGCGGCGAGGCTGTCCTTTCTCGACAGATTTTGATGCTATGGATCTTTCTGACCATAGCGGCTGGCGTCTTGCTGGGCAAGGGTTTTCCCGGCATCAAGGCCGCGTTTGGCCGCATTAGTGTACCTAGCGTCGTGATTTCCATGCACACTCTCCCTTACTTCGAACAGCAATGATCGTTGATCATCTTGGCCCACACAGCCGGCACTGGAAAAGTAAGGGCTGGGTCCATCCCATCACTCCAGATTGGTGATTAGTCATTTTCCGCCGCCAGCAGCCAGCGGCGGGGGCAATCCGGCTTTTGGCGCTCCGCCCTGTTCGCTTCTTATGACCGCTAACAGCGCCTCGGAAATCACGACCGCGCATTACAATTCCGGTGAACCTACGCTGACCGCAAGTCGGCACTTGAATTTGGCCGCAGCGCCATTCAGCCTGTACGGATTCGCAGTTGCGGCCGGCGCTCCATAGGGTTGACGGGCCACCGAGGTTGAGGATGACGCAGTCGCACGTAATGGAGCATTAGCCATGACGGTTGGCATCAGCAAAGGACGTGAAACTGGCGCTCAATGAACTGAACACGCTGGTGGTGCGTGAGCTGAAGAAGGAAAGGTTCGATCCGCCTGGCGGGCCTGCGCATCTTTCGCAAGCGCAAGCTCGCCGCCCCGGTCGGGCGCAATCCCGCTACCGGCGAATAGATTAAGATTCCAGCGCGTACGCGGCTGCGCTTCACTCCTGCCAAAGCGCTGAAGGAATCGGTACTGGGGGTGACCCACACCAGCAGCGAAGAAGAAACCAGCTGCTAAGAGCAAGTCCGTTGCTACCAAAACCGCTCGGAAGAGTTAATTCAAGCTCTCATAATAAGCTCAAGTTCACCCGAGTCGGCACATGAAGCCAAGGCTGATTAGCCGCGGCTAACAGGCCATTGTGCGCGGATTCGTTGATTCGATTCGTCTGTAAAAGATTAGTGATGCTTGCAAGATAGCCAACGCCGGATCCCGGAAGTTCGCAGCCGCCGGTGACAGACTAGTCCCAA
>DATJUF010000187.1:0-8312 GCA_035502655.1 Binataceae bacterium (SeqCode) | reverse complement strand
ATGCGCCAGTTCTATTTCGGCTGCGAGGGCGACGATCCGATGAATGCGATGGCTTTTGCCACCAAGGGTTCACCGTTCGGCGTGCGGCTCCATCCGCTCTACGGCTCGGACCTCGGCCATTGGGACGTGCCGGAAATGGCGGAGGCGGCCGAGGAAGCCCACGAACTGGTTGAGGACGGGGTAATCACTGAGGATGACTTTCGCGCGATGGTGTGGCTCGATCCGGTGCGTTTCTGGACCTCTGCCAACCCGGCTTTCTTCAAGGGCACGGTAGTCGAAAGCGCAGTTGCGGAGACGATCAATGATGTTTGATCAGATGCATCAGCAGAATCGGTCACGTGCGTTCTGATAGGATCATATTGCGCAACTGAGAGCATAAGCCTGCTATTCACAATTCGTAAGGTCTCGCTAATATAAGGCCGCAAGCCTGCTCGTCATCGCGGAATTTTCCGCGGAATTTTCGGGGGACACATGAGTGCGGCGATCAAAGCGATTGGCTCACCAGAGGCGGCGCGTTCGCAACATAAGTGGCTGATTGCGCTGGCGGTGATGCTCGGCACCACGCTCGAGGTGCTCGACAGTTCGATCGTGAACGTCTCGCTGCCGCACATGCAGGGCAGCTTCTCGGCGAGCGTGGACGAGATCGCGTGGGTGCTGACGAGTTATCTGGTCGCCAATGGAATCATGATCCCATTGACCGGCTGGATCTCTTCGCGCTTCGGGCGCAAGCGCTATTTTCTCACTTCGGTAATGGTTTTCGTCGCGGCTTCCGGGCTATGCGGGGCCGCTCAATCACTCGATCAGATGGTGATTTTCCGGCTGATTCAGGGTGCAGCCGGCGCGGCGATGATCCCGTCGTCGCAGGCGATCCTGATGGAAACCTTCCCGCCGGAAGAACAGCAGATGGCGATGGCGATGTGGGGGGTTGGCCTGATGTGTGCGCCGATTCTGGGTCCGACGCTCGGCGGATGGATTACCGATAACTGGAATTGGCGCTGGAACTTCTATATCAACCTGCCGATCGGAATGATCGCGTTTTTTATGGTGACGATCTTCGTGCACGATCCCTCGTATCTGAGCAATCGCAAGAGCGGCGGGCGGATTGACTATCTGGGCATCGCTTATCTCGCGCTGTTTCTTGGGCTCCTGCAAATCGTGCTGGATCGCGGCCAACGCTCCGACTGGTTCAGTGCGCCGTGGGTGGTATGGGCTTCGATAATTTCGGGACTCGCGATGGTCCTGCTGGTGTGGCGTGAAATCCGCATCAAGGACCCAATTCTTGACCTGAAGATGCTGCGGATTCCGCTGTTTACTACAGCCGTTACGTTATGCGTGGTGCTGAGTTTCGTGCTGTTCGGCACGGGCTTGCTGAACCCGGTTTTTTTGCAGGAATTCATGGGCTATACGGCGTGGCGGGCTGGTTTGGTGCTGGCGCCGCGGGCGGTCGGTGCGATGGTGGCGATGCTGTTTGCGGGACAATTGGCGCGGACCGGTTTCGACACGCGCCGGCTGGTGGGTTTGAGTTTTCTACTGATGACGATTGGCCTGTGGATGATGGCGCACTGGAATCTGCAGGTGGGTACGTTCCAGATCGTGCTGCCGGGGGTGATTCTCGGGCTGGGCCTGGGCATGTGTTTTCCGATTCTCTCAGCGGTGGCGCTGTCGTGCGTAGCGCGTGAGCGCATGGGTTTTGCAGCGAGCATCTATAACATGATGCGAAACACGGGCGCGGCGGTGGGTATCGCGTATATGACGAATATGCTCCTCAGCCATCAGCAAATTCATCAATCGCGGCTGGTCGATCATTTCTCAGTGTTCGATGCCTGGCGGATGGCGCAGATGGCCCCACAGGCGCCCGGCTCTCCCGTCTTCCGCTACCTGCCACAGCTTATCAGCGGCCAGAAACAGGGCCTTGGGATGGTTTACGGGATGATTCAGCAGCAAGCCGCCATGCTCGCCTTCAACGATATTTACCGGGTGCTCGCGTTGATGACGCTGGTGACAATCCCGTCGTTTCTGCTGCTGCGCGGGACGCGGGCGGCGGCCGGGGGTGGCAGTCCAGCAGTGCACTAAGCCATGCGCCGCAATCTTGCCTTTCCTATCAAAACGCACTTGGTTGTTGGCTGACCTAAGAAAACTCGACCTAACCCCCATGGTCAGGGAGGGATACGAGAAAGCGGAAAGACGCCAGTTATTCGCTATCCGGGATGAGTTTCACGGTGTCGAGCCAGGCAGTGGCTTCGCTATCACTGGGGGCACGCCAGTCGCCACGGGGTGAAAGCGAACCGCCTGAACCGACCTTCGGAGCGTTCGGAATGCAACTGCGTTTGAACTGGCTCAGTTTGAAGAAACGATAAAGAAAGAGCTGCAGATGTTCTTTGATCTGCGCGAGTGAGTATTGGTGGCGCTTATCTTCGGGAATGCCGGGCCACAGGCCGGCGTTACGATCACGCCACGCACTCCAGGCGAGAAAAGCGATCTTCGGTGGCGGATAGCCGAAACGCACGGTGTAATACAGGTTGAAATCCTGCAACTCGTAAGGGCCGATGAACGATTCTGTATCCTGATCCGGCTCATTACTGCCAGCGCGTGACGGGACCAATTCGGGACTAATCTGCGTGGCGAGAATTTCGAGCATCGCGGCGCTGGCCTCGGGGCCGAAGCGATGGGTCTCGGCAACCCAGCGGATCACGTGCTGAATCAAGGTTTTGGGCACACTGGCGTTGACGGCGTAATGCGACATATGGTCGCCGACGCCATAGGTACACCATCCCAGCGCCAGTTCGCTCAAGTCGCCGGTGCCGACCACGATTGCGTTGTGATGGTTGGCGAGCCGGAATAGATGGCTGGTGCGTTCTCCAGCTTGCACATTCTCAAAGGTGACGTCGTATTGCTCCTGACCTTCAGCATAAGGATGGCCGATATCGCGCAACATCTGCAGGGCGCTTGGCCGGATATCCATTTCGTGCGGGGTACATTCAATCGCCGCCATCAGGCGGCGCGCCTGTGCGAGTGTGCGCGAACTAGTGGCGAAACCAGGCATCGTGTAGGCAAGGATATCAGCACGGGGATAACCGAGCCGGTCCATCGCCTGCGCGCAAACCAATAGGGCCTGAGTTGAATCGATTCCGCCAGATACGCCAATCACGAGCCGCTTGAGGCCGGTCGCCTTGAGCCGAGTGGCGAGGCCTTGAACCTGGATTTCATAGACCTCGGCGCAGCGTTCGTCGCGGCCTCGGGGATCGGCAGGCACGTAGGGGAAGCGTTCGTAATGGCGGCTTAGCAGGAGTGGCGCGTCGCGCTTTGGCTCGGCGTCGAAGCGGATGCGGCGGAAGCCGCTCAAGACCCCATGTTCGCGATGAACGGAGGCGCCGAAACTGTTCTGGCGCATGCGCTCCTGCGCGAGTCGTTCGAGGTCGATTTCGGCGGCGATGAGCTGCGAACCGTCATGATAACGCTGCGACTCGGCCAGCAGATTGCCGTTTTCAGAGATGAGTGCGTGCCCGTCCCAGGCGAGGTCGGTGGTGGATTCGCCAGAACCGGCGGCTGAATAGAGATAGGCGGCGAGGCATCGGGCGGACTGGCCCATCACCAGTTCGCGGCGGTAACCGGCCTTGCCGACGGTTATGTTCGACGCGGAAAGATTGAGCAGCACGGTCGCGCCGGCCAAGGCCGCATAAGAAGACGGTGGAATCGGCACCCATACGTCCTCGCAGATTTCCACGTGAAAAGTCAGGCCGGGAACATCGCTTGCCTCAAATAGGGTGCGGGCACCGAACGGGACGTCATGCTGGCCGGCAATTTCAACCTGGCTGCTGAGCGCATAATCACCCGGAGTGAATTGGCGCAATTCGTAGAATTCACGGTAGTTGGGTAGATAGGTCTTCGGCACTACGCCGAGCACGCGTCCATGCTGGATCACTGCCGCACAGTTGAAGAGCAGGTTGTCGCACACGAGCGGCATTCCAATTACGGCGACGATTGAAAGAGCAGCCGAGGCTTCGAGAATTTGGGTCAGGGCGTGCAATGAGCCGTCGAGTAAGGCGCGCTGATGAAAAAGGTCGTCGGAGGAATAACCAGCTAATCCGAGCTCCGGGAAGAGGACGATTGCAGCCTGGCAAGAGGCGGCTTCTTTGATCAAATCGAGCGTACGCGCAGCATTGAAAGCAGGATCGGCGACGCGCATCGCGGGCACACCGACGGCGAGGCGGACGAAGCCGTGATTGTGGAAGTTGAAGAAATTCTGTCCAGCTTTCACTTCATGTCCTCTCGGCGGATGGTTTCGCCGGCGGTTTCGGCTTCGAGCGCGACCTTTAGCAGTCAATCACTAAGATTTTAGCGACTAGTTAAATTTATAGCAGCGGGCAGGCTGAGGCGAAGCCGTTCTGAGCCCCGCTAGCGGCGTGGGGCAGAAATAACTGAATGGAAATACAGAGTTTCGATGCGCCAACCACTTTGGTTTGACTCACAATCGGCCCGCGCGGACGATTCGACTCAGTCCAGTCATAACGGGGATTCCTATGGAAGCTCCTGCACGAGGCGTATACCGTCTTGTTTTGGCTTTCATGCCGCTCGCTTTGTTGGCGAACGGCTGCGCTCTGCGTGGAACTCCGACCAGCATTCAGGACCCGCCAGCCTTTATGGATGGCGTCGCGCAAAAGTTCGTCTCTGGAGTGTGGCAAGGCACCTCGGTTTCGGATTGTCTTGGGATGACGCCATGCCGTGGGCTAAAACATATCACGTTCACAATGTTGCCGATCACGGCTGGCAGTCTCAGCGGCTTTTATCGTTGCGAGCAGATTACCGGAGCTTGCGATATCTTCGATGACCGCGGCGTAATTACCAGCGTCTCAGTGGAAAGCAGGCTACTGTCGGTGCACGTCGAACTGCGAGATGACCAAAGCTGCGTTTTCCGCAGCGCCGCGGCGCCGGTGGAGATGGAAGGACGTTTCCTGTGCAAGCAGCGCGCGATCGTGGTTGATCGCGGCGTATGGCGCGCCGCTCGCAGCTTCTAATGATTAAAGATGCGGACGCTGACTGACCGTCCGCACCATCAGATCGAACTTCTAGTCAGTCACGGCGCCGAGACTGGCGGTGGAGACCTGCGCCGCGTATTTTGCGAGGACGCCTCGGGTATAACGCGGTGCCGGCGGTTGCCAGGCGGCTCGGCGGCGGGCGATTTCCGCATCCGGGACGTTGAGTTGGAGCAGCCGCTTATCGGCATCGATCGTAATTGAATCACCCTCATGCACCAGGGCGATGAGTCCACCGACTTGCGCCTCGGGTGCGACATGTCCGACTACCAGGCCGAAGGTGCCGCCAGAAAAGCGTCCGTCGGTGATCAAGCCAACGGAATCGCCCAAGCCTGCTCCGATAATCGCGGAGGTCGGCGCGAGCATCTCGCGCATGCCGGGACCGCCCTTCGGTCCCTCGTAGCGGATGACGAGGACGTCGCCGGGCTTGATTTTGCCGGCCAGAATCGCGTCGAGGGTGTCCTCTTCGCGCTCGAACACGCGGGCAGGGCCGGTAATCTCGTGATGCTTGATACCGGTAATTTTGGCGACGCAACCCTCAGTCGCCAGATTGCCCCTGAGAATCGCCAGGTGGCCCTGGGGATACATGGGATTATCCCATTGCCGGATGACGTCTTGAGTCTTCGCTGGCGCGTCAGGAACTTCGGCGAGATTCTGGGCGACGGTCTTGCCGGTGATAGTGAGCGCATCGCCGTGGAGCAGGCCGTGATTCAGCAGCATCTTCATGACCTGTGGAATACCACCTGCGCGATGGAGATCGGTCGCGACGTACTGGCCTGACGGCTTCAAGTCGCAGAGGACGGGGACGCGCTCGCGGATAGTCTCGAAGTCATCAATAGTGAGGGGGACATCGGCCGCATGGGCCATCGCGAGCAGATGCAGGATAGCGTTGGTCGAGCCGGCGACCGCCATCACGACTGCGATCGCATTTTCGAACGCCTTACGGGTCATGATCTGGCGCGGCAGCAGTTGGGTGTGGATAGCGCGGACGACGGCTTCGGCTGATTGCCCGGCACTGTCGGTCTTTTCCTGATCGATGGCGGACATGGTCGAGGAGTAGGGCAGGCTCATGCCCAGCGCTTCGATAGCGGAGGACATGGTGTTGGCCGTGTACATGCCGCCACACGAACCGGCGCCGGGACAAGCGCGGCGCTCGACTTCGAGCAGTTCTTTTTCGTCGATTTTGTGTGCGCTGAACTGGCCAACCGCCTCGAAAGCGCTGACAATCGTGAGGTCGCGTCCGTTGTAATGGCCGGGCTTGATGGTGCCACCGTAGACAAAGATAGCCGGGATATTCATGCGCGCGATTGCGATCAACGCGCCGGGCATGTTCTTGTCGCAGCCGCCGACCGCGACCACGCCGTCCATCGCTTGCGCGTTGCAGGCGGTCTCAATCGAGTCGGCAATTACCTCGCGTGAGACCAGTGAGTACTTCATGCCTTCGGTGCCCATCGAGATGCCGTCGCTGACGGTGATAGTGCCGAAGACTTGCGGCATCGCGTTGGCGGCACGAGCGGCTGCTTCGGCGCGTCCGGCGAGAACGCCGAGTCCGAGGTTGCAAGGTGTGATCGTGCTGTAACCGTTGGCGATGCCGATTATAGGTTTAGTGAAATCGTTGTCAGTGAAGCCGACCGCGCGCAGCATCGAGCGGTTGGGCGAACGCTGTACGCCCTGGGTGATAACCTTGCTTCGTAGATTCTCCGGCATCGCTTTTTCCTCGGTTCATGGATATGGGCCGCAAAACGGCGATATGGGCCCTTTAATGAACCGCGATTGCAACACATGGGAGCGCTAATAATCAAGCAAAAAGTCAGAAATAGCGCCGGCGTGCAGTCACGCGCAGATCGGGTGCGACGGCCTTTGAGTTGGAACTGGCGAGTTCCACCATGGATCGTGACAGGCTGTCAGAGCAGTATCGCCGGTGGCATGGGAGAAGGGCGATTTGGGTCCTGATTGCTTGAGAGCCACAATCCGTGTAAGTTGTGGCATTAGAAGAATTTATGTTTCGTTACTGCATCCGCCAATCGTGCGGAGATCACTCACAAGATAGCGCCGGCTGCCTGTCGCCAATGTTCAGGCTAAAAAACTAAGCCGTCCGCCTAAGGAATCCTGTTTGTCTTTTGCCGTTTTTCCTCTTTCACCCGAAATCCATCGTTCGATCCGCGACCGTGGCCATCACGAGGCCACTCCAATCCAATCTGGTGCGATTCCGGTAATCCTAAGCGGGCGCGACGTGGTTGCGACCGCCGAAACCGGCAGCGGCAAGACCGCCGCTTTTTTGATCCCGGTTATCGACCGGCTCCATCGGACGCGGCCGCCGGGTCCATCGGCCGTAGTCATTGAGCCGACCCGTGAACTCGCCGCACAGGTCTATCGGGAATTCTCGCTGTTGGCGCGCCACACCCGCCTGCGCGCTGCAGTGATCGTCGGTGGCGATTCGATGCGCCGGCAGATGGACGAGCTGCGCAAGGGCGTCGATATTTTAATCGCTTGTCCCGGCCGCCTGATCGATCATCTCGAACGCGGCACAACCGGTCTGGCAAACGTCTCGGTGGTCGTCATCGACGAGGCCGACCGCCTGCTCGACATGGGCTTTCTGCCGCAGCTTCGGCGGATCATGAAGATAGCTCCGCAGGAGCGGCAGACCCTGATGTTCTCGGCCACGATGGATTCCGGCGCGGGCCGGATGGCGCGCGAGTTCCTCCATGAGCCTGAGCGCGTGAATATCGGTGATAAAGCGGCGCCTCCGGAATCGATTCGGCAGACGATTTGCCCTGTCACGGCCTCACAGAAGACCGAGGTTTTATTAGCTCTTCTGCGGCGGCCCGAGGTCGAAAGCGCCATAGTCTTCACGCGCACGCGTGACCGCACTGATCGGGTGGCAAAGATGCTGAAGCATTACGGTTTGCGCGCCGTTCCGATCCATGGCGACCGCTCGCAGGGGCAGCGTAACGCCGCGTTGGCGGGATTCCGGAAAGGCACCTTTCGGATTATGGTCGCGACAGACGTCGCGGCGCGCGGGCTCGATATCGATGGTGTTTCTCACGTAATCAATTTCGACCTGCCGGAGGAACCGGAGAACTATATCCATCGGATCGGCCGAACGGCACGAATGGGCCGTGAAGGCATCGCAATTAGCTTAGTTACGCCCGAAGAACGAGCGTCGCTGGGCCGGATTGAGCGGGCGCTGGGAATCAAGCTGGAGCGTGAGACGGTCGATGGATTCGTTCAACCGGAAATCGCTGCGCCGAAGCCCGTAACGCTGTTCCGTACCACCTC
>DATJUF010000186.1:0-12226 GCA_035502655.1 Binataceae bacterium (SeqCode) | reverse complement strand
TTTGCTTATAATGACGAACGCCCGCGCAGCATCTGGAGCGATCAGCTTTATCTCGCCGAGCGGCTGGAGCCGAATCCGCCGCTAATCCCTGCGAATCTCAAGGATCGCGCCCTGATGTTCGGCCTAGCAAATGAAATCTGCGGCGAAACCGGCCTCGGATGGGCGCGGCGGCTTATGCTTCTCCATCCAGCGCTGAGCAACCCCAACGCTCCTGAGGCGGCAAGGAAAGCCTCCGCGCACATGGGCAAAAAATACGGCTACAATCCTGCCGCAGCGGAGGTGGCGCCGGCGCGGACGGCTGAAATCCTCACGGCTTTGGACCAACAGCTCGCGACGCAGCGCGCCAGCGGCAGCAATTTCTTCATCGGAGGCCAGCTTTCGGCGCTCGATATTTATTGGGCAGCCTTCGCCGCGTTGATCGAGCCTCTACCCGAGAACCTTTGTCCCATGCCGGAGAGTTACCGCCGCATGTACCAATGCGAAGATCCGGTTGTCCGCGCGGCTTTGACGCCGCAACTGCTGGCCCATCGCGACTTCATCTATCATGAATACCTGGAGCTGCCGATCGATCTCTAAACCTGAGGCGGCGTTTGGCCAGCTTTTGGGGTCTCGGCAAGGAGCGGAGCGCCGCCGAACATGGGAGGGCATATAAATGGCAAACGATAATCTCTTCGGTATCTCGGAAGCGATGCGGAAAGCGAGCGAAGCCTACGTCCAGGCGCTGACAACCGTTACCAAAGCGCTCCAGAGCCTCGCCAGCCAGGCCAATAGCACTGACCGCGAGAGGCTCGTCGAGAATTGGCTACGCGTCGCACGCATGAGCAAGGACGGCATCATCACCGCTATCGAGAGTGGCTTCCAGTATTGGGAGAACGAGATCCGCCGTACTGCCGCGCAGGCTGGCAGTGCCAAGGCCGCCGAGGGCAAGAATCCAATGGAGGCGTGGGCCGAAAACTGGCGTGCCGCTACCGAGGCCTTTACGTCCGGCCCTGCCGGTAGCTGGAGCGAAGAACTGCGTAAACAGAGCGAAGCGGTGCAAAAGAGCCTGCAGGAAGGCATCCGTCAGTGGCAGGATATGTGGACACCGCCAAAAAAATGACCATTCGTTGACAACTGCGTGATTAGTCCGGCGCGTCGGTTGGATGCAATCCGGCGATAATCGCATCGGCGACCTGCTCAGGCGTCCCGGCGATGTCAACGGTTAGCGCGTCGGACGGCTCCTCGAGTGCTTCGAGCTGGGCTTGCAACAGCGCCGGATTGAAGAAATGGCCGTGCCGGGCGCCAAGCCTGCGAGCAATAAGGCCAGCGGGGCCTTTAAGATAGACTAGCCGCACTTCGCGCGAGCCTACCGTGAGCTGCTCGCGATACGCTTGCTTGAGCGCTGAACAGGCGAGGACCGCCTGCTCATCCTTCCCCTCGCAACGGCTAATCAGTTGATGCAAGGCTTCAAGCCATGGACGCCTATCCCCGTCAGTCAGCGGCTCGCCGCGATGCATCTTCTCGCGGTTGCGGGCCGAATGGAAATCGTCGGCATCGTAGAAATGCCAGCCGAGCCGCCGCGCCAGGACTTCGCCGACTGTCGTCTTACCCGATCCTGCCACTCCCATCAGGATGATTACCATTGGCTCATTTCACCTTGTGCCTGAGGCCTGTCAATTTACAGCCCTGAACGCATTCACGGATGCCGGCGTTCCGCAATCGCTGATGAGCAACACGAGCATAGGTCAACAATTCTTTCTTAGTTTCGCTGTGGCGCTGGCCGCGCTGTTACTTCATTTCAGCACCCGGGGAATGGGCGCCACCACACTACGCACTAGTAATTTTACGCCGGGGCTTTGTAATAAATGGCTTATAAGTGAATTGCTGCGGTAATCTTCTTCTTTCTGCTTGAGCACTACGCTGGCGCCGAACTCAGTGGCCGCGATGCTTCGGTTATCATCCGCAAGGAAATTGAGCCATTCAGCTAAGCCCAGTAAATAGCAAGTCACTGCCGTCAAATAAGCGTTCTAAAGCAGTGGCCTGTCTTATCTGGACAGGCTGGAACGGCTATTGCGCTTAATCTCTGACGAGGAGACAGCGCATGACTTTGCTTAATATCGTTGTGATCCTGATCATTGTTGGCATTATCTTGTGGCTAATCAATACGTATGTGCCGATGGCGGGCGCAATCAAGACTCTGCTTAACCTGGTTGTATTCATCGTCGTGCTCATCTGGCTATTGCGCGCCTTCGGGATAGTAATCCGCCTGCCAGGCGTGCACGTTCCTCATCTAATGTAATTGACTGCAATTGCAACGATATCGGTACGGGGCTTGCTCATCTATCAGATGGAGGCATCTTAAGGAGCAAGTCTTACTTATGCTTAGAACAATCGTCCTCGTGATCTTAATACTGCTGGTGATCGGAGCTTTGCCGGTTTATCCCTATAGTAATAGCTGGGGATATTATCCTGCCGGTGGCCTCGGCACGATTCTCGTGGTACTTCTAATCTTGTTCCTGATTGGCGTGATTTAGTTCTTGATACGCCGACAGGTAGTAGTAGCGGGCTAGGCAAAGCGGCCATACCGAAAAGGTGTGGCCGCTTTCGCTTTGGATGTTCCCGGATTGGTAGCCGAAGAACGGATTTATTGGGAAGTATTACAAGGGTATCGCCCTAATGTGTTGCCCTTGAACCTTGAAAAAGCTTCACCAGCAGCGCCGGCTATTGTCAACGACCCGGATGGACTGGGATAAAATTGCCTGGATTCTCAGCCATTGCATCTTTGATTTCAGGATGTGAAGTGAAGAAATTCGCTAGATCCGGATGCTTGCGCAAATAGGCCGAATTACTCATTAATCTGGGCCGATAGGCTAGCTCCCTCGCGACATCCGGATGAGTTTGTGCGAAGTTGCCCCAGTCCTGTAACGCCCGGAGATTTAGGTCAGGATTTGACGCGGCGCTTTGAAACTCAATTTCCGTATTTCCGCGTTGAATGGTGATTGGAGTGGTCTGGGCTTGACCCTGCTGCGCAGGAGCTGCCTGCGCCATCACCGGAATCGCAGGAAACGCGAGCATCATCGAGCCGAGCAAGCCAGCCGCCAACGATTTTCCTAAAGCCTTCATGATCGTTTCTCCCGATGCGAAGGCGCGAGCTTTGAGCGGCTCACGCCGTATATATCAGCGATTACTATAAGCATTCGGCGTGCCAAACCCGAGAAGTGGCAATATCATCAGGTAGTTTATTCAAAGATATGGCGAATCCGTAAAGGCTCGCCCTGGCTATAAAGCCGTGTGAATCACGCCGTCACGGCTGGTCAAGTATTAATGTATGGCGTGAAATACTATTGCATGCTGCTCGTAATCGGATGCACGCGCTGGCCGTTCTCAGCTGCCTGCCCGACGTTCACGGCAACCATGTCATCCTCTGTAACGTCGCCATGCACAACGACTGTCTGGCCGTTATCATAACCGAGCGTCACAGAAATGAGCCGGAGTTCATCATTGCGCACGACCGGAACATAGATTTTGCCATCGCGGAAAACCAGTGCGTCGTCGGGCACCACGGTCCCATGCTCCGGGGTAACAACTTTCATATCCATTCGCGCGTACATGCCGGGATAAAGCGAACTGTCATAATTAGGCAGATCCACCTCGGCAAGCATCGTCCGGCTGGCGTCATCCAGCGCTTCGGGATGGCGTATGATCTTTCCTCTATAGATAACGTTTGGACGCTCAGCTACGGTGATTGTTGCAGGATCGCCGTCTTTGATAAAAAGTGCCGTACTCTGAGGTACGTAGGCATAAACGCGCAGCGGGGAAAGCGTCGCAACCGAAACGATCGGAGTCGCAGCCGTCACTGGGGTTGTCGTCTGCGGAATCAAGGCGCCCCGATCGACGTAACGCGCCGTCACGACGCCATTTACTGGCGATGTGATTGTTTCATAAGCCTGTAGCGCAATATCCTGTTCCAGCACGGCTTTGTCCGCGAGCATGGTCGCGTGCATCTGATCGGCAGTTTCCTGAGGCACTACCCGCAGTCTCACAAGATACTGATAACGCTGATCCGTTATCAGGGCGATACGGTAGTTCGCCCGCGCGTTGGCTACTTCCTGATCGGTCTCGGGCGATTCGAGAATAGCCAATAACTGCCCCTTCTTTACCCGGTCACCCTTATCTACCAGGATCCTCTTGAGGTAACCGGGTATCTTTGCGTAGATTGCAGTTTCGATATAGCCATGAATCGAGGCCGGCAAGTCGAGCATCTGCGACTGAGGCGTCCCTCCTATTTTCTCAACTAGTACATTACTGCCTTGTGCACTTTGCTGGACGAGTTGACTGGTCTGCCGGCGGATATTCAAATCGTGGCCCATCACCAGACCGGCCGTCAGCGCTACCACGATGATAACTCCGACGATCAGGCCTGGCACATAGGCCCTGCCTGGCCGCGGAGGCTTATAATTCTTCGGATCGTCTTCCTGCTGACCTTCACTCATTGTACAGCCTAGGCTCCTGGCAGCGTCGCAGCTTCGATCTCGGCATCACGTTCACGTTTTCCTTTGATCGTTCGGCTAAAAATTGAGTATACGGCCGGCACCACAAACAACGTCATCGCGGTTGCGGCGATCAATCCGCCGATGACGGCGCGTCCCAAGGGCGCGTTTAGCTCAGAGCCTTCACCAAGGCCGAGCGCCATCGGCAACATGCCGAGGATCATAGCGAGCGCCGTCATTATAATAGGACGCAGACGGATGCGTCCTGCCTCGATTGCGGCCTCGACGGGGCCATAACCCTCCTCGCGAAGTTCATTGGCGAAAGTTACCAGCAGGTTGCCGTTCGCCACGGCTACGCCAACTGCCATAATCGCGCCCATCAGTGACTCGACGTTGATGGTGGTGTGGGTAATGACCATCATCCACAAAGCTCCTGCAAGCGCACCTGGCACCGCCATCGTGATGATTAAAGGTTCGAGCCATGATTGAAAGTTCGCCGCCATTAGCAAATATACCAATACAATAGCGAGTATCAGTCCCAGTTCGAGGGTGCGAAAGGATTGATTCATCGCCTGGCTCTCGCCGAGCACAGCGATTCGAGTAGTTGAGGGTATATGCTGGGCCTGCCTCACTTGTCCGATAACACGCTGCACCGCGCTCGCGACGCTGCCCAGGTCGCGGCCGAAGACGCCCGCGTTCACATCCATGACGCGCTGCACGTTGTAATGCGCAATCACCGCTGGGTCGACGTCATGCACTACACTGGCGACGTTTCCCAATACCTGTCCGGGGGGCAGAAGCGGGTTCGTTTGAAGCGC
Organism: Binataceae bacterium (SeqCode); assembly: GCA_035502655.1. Classification (GTDB taxonomy): domain Bacteria; phylum Desulfobacterota; class Binatia; order Binatales; family Binataceae; genus DATJUF01. The sequence goes on along the minus strand of DATJUF010000186.1, from coordinate 6,939 downwards.
CTGCTGCGAAGCCGCCGTGGCGTTGGCGCCATAGACGGGCAACCGTTTCAATGCATCGACGGAGTTAATGAGATGCTGAGGCGCCTGCGAGACCACGTCGTAATTGACTCCGTTCTTGGGATCAAGCCAGTAGGTCGGCGTCAATAGTGCATTTCCGCTGAGTGCCGTCAGCAGGCTTGACGCGACACTCTCCTCGGTCAACCCGACTTCGAGCGCCCTGTCGCGGTCAACGTTGACTTTGAAGGTCGGGTAATCGAGAGGCTCTGCGATCCGGGAGTCCACTAGTCCGGGAATGTCTCGCATCCGCCTTTGCAAGGCTGCCGCTATTTTGAAGTCCTTATTCAAGTCGTCACCCGTGACCTGGACGTCAATCGCGGCGGGCAAGCCGAAGGTTAAAACTTGGCTGACGATATCGGCGGCCTGAAAATATGCCGTCACCTGGGGGAATTGCTGACTGATGAGCCGCCGGATACGTGATTCATAAAAGGCAGTCGGGCGCTGATGGTCCAGTTTGAGCTGAATGAGTATATCGGCGTCCTGCGGCCCGGTACTGTCAGTTTGATAGAAAGCAAGGTCGTAGGAGACTGGAAGCCCGATATTGTCGCTAATACCCTGAAGTTCACTCGCCGGAATCACCCGCCGGATGGCCTCCTCAATTTTATTTACACCATACTCGGTATACTCGATGCGGGTCCCGGTCGGCATCCTGACGTGCAAGCGCATCATGCCGGCGTCGACAACAGGAAAGAAGTCCTCGCCTGTGACCAGCAGTAATGCCATCGATGAGGCTACGATAATGAATGCGCAGGCCAGTCCGAGGCCGCGCCTTGCGACGAATACTGCGACCGCCTTCCGATAGCTTTCACGCAGGCGATTGAAACCTGATTCGAAGCCCCGGTTGAAGCGGTCCCAGTGTCCTTGCCCTTCATGTTTGTCTTCTTCATGCGCGAGGAGATGATGCGCCATCGTTGTTACGAGCGTGCGTGACAACAGGTATGAAGTAAGCATCGCGAACACGACCGCCAGAGCGAGCGGAGTGAACAGGAATTTCGCCACACCTGAGAGCAAGGCGACCGGGAAGAATACGATGCATATCGAGAGCGTGCCGACCAGCGTCGGGGTGGCGATCTGCGAAGCGCCGTCGAGAATCGCCACCAGCAGCGGCTTGCCCATTGCACGGTTGCGATGGATATTCTCCACCTCGACCGTCGCGTCATCGACCAGCATGCCGACCGCGAGTGCAAGCCCGCCGAGCGTCATTATATTCAGTGTCTCTCCCGCGAGCTTCAGGAGTATGATCGCGGTCAGGATTGAGAGCGGTATCGAGATTATGACGATGAGCGTGCTGCGCAGTGAACCGAGAAAGAGCAAGACCATCAGCGCGACCAGAAAAGCGGCGATCAGCGATTCCCGCACCACCTCCCACAAGGCCCCTTTAACGAAGGTCGATTGATCGAAGGCGAGCGAGAGCTTCAACCCCTTGGGCGCATTCGCCTGGATGATCGGAATCTTGTGTTTGACCGCATCGACCACGGTGAGAGTCGAGGCGTCGGCGTGCTTGATTACCATCAGATAAGTGCCGAGACGGCCATCCACCCGCACGACGTTGGTCTGAGGTGGATGCGTATCCGAAACCGGCGCCATGTCGCCGAGGTGAATCGGTGTTCCGTTCACGATGTTAATCGGAAGATGATTGAAATCCGGCACCGTATTCGGACTCATATTGAGATCGACATCGTACTCATAGTTGCCCATCTTGGCTGTGCCCGAGGGGATAACTACGTTGGCTTGGGCCAGCGCATTGCCAACGTCGGCGGGGGACATGCCGTTGGAGTACAGCATCGTCGGGTCCAGATTCACCATGACCTCGCGCTGGACGCCGCCGAGTGGCGCGGGACTGGAAAAGCCGGGAATCGTAAAAAGCTGGATGCGGATAAAGTTGAGGCCGTAGTCAAATAGCTGCTCTTCGGAAAGTTGATCGCTGAAAATGTTGAGTTGAGCGACCGGAACGTTGGCTGCGTCGTAAGAAATTACCTGCGGTGGCACAGTGCCTCGTGGCAATTGCGAGAGGATCGATTCAGCGACCGAACTGATTTGAGCGATCGCTCCGCCGATATCGGAACCCGGGAAAAAATAGATTTTCAAAATGCCGAGCGAATTCATCGATTCTGAATCGATATGCTCAATCCCGTTAACGGTGGTCGATGCTGCGCGTTCGCTGATCCAGACCATCCGGCGCTCGATCTGGAAAGCGGAAAGCCCTTGGTAATTCCAAACCTCAAGCACGACGGGGAGATTAATCGCTGGGAAGATGTCGACGTTCATCAGTTCAAACGAGAGCACGCCGAGCACCATCATCAGCAGCGCCATCACCGCAACTGAGATAGGACGCCGCAAGGCCAGTCTGACTAACCACATCATAGAGGACTAACTCCCGCCCAAGGCGCTAATGGAAAATCAGGCTATGGTTCGGTTTCGGCCAAGGACGCAGCTATGGCCGATTTCCGAGCCGCTGACTAAGCTGCATGCCCAGCCGAATGGGCTTGCATGTGACTGCGGCACATTATGGACCGAACAGTCCGAATCTTAAAGACCCTTCCGGCTCGTCTCGGGGCGGCCGCGGCGCCATCCGAAGATTAAAATATTGCCTTTGATTCTGTTTGGCGTCCGGTTGGTAAGTCAAGCACGCCTCCTGACGCATTCTATCGGGACGAGATGGCAGGCGGTCCGCTGTACAGTCAATTGCTCATAATCGATTTTATTCTCTTAAATCCTCTGCTTGCGATTGCCGCCTTGCTTTTGCCACATTCCCCTTTAGCGCCAGTCATCGATTGATTTTCAAGGAGAAGCCGCCAGATGGAACCGGATCACATTTCGCCAGTAGCCAGGGAGATTTTCTCCGCGATCACGGCCTTGGAACCGCAGATCCGCGAAGCTGCGCCAGCAATCGAGGCTGAGCGCCGCTTACCTCCTGCACTTGCGCAAGACCTCATGCGGGCGGGCATCTTCCGGATGGGCGTGCCGCGAGCGTACGGAGGTCCGGAACTCGATCCGATGAGCCAGGTGCGAATCGTCGAAGAGCTCGCGCGTATTGAAGGTTCAGTAGGCTGGCTCTCCATGATCTCATCGGCTGGGAGCTTTCTCGCCGCTTTCGTCGAGCCGGCCGCCGCCCAACGCATCTTCGGTGGCTTCGATAGCGTAATCGCGGGCCAGGTGCGGCCGCCTCAGCGTGCGGACTTGGTTGACGGTGGCTATCGAGTGAGCGGCACTTTTCACTTCGGCAGCGGATGCCGCCATGCCAGCGTGATCATCTGTGGCTGCACGATTTACGAGAATGGTGAGCCGCGCCGAGTCGGCCGCCATCCGCAGTTCCGCGCTCTGCTGGTGCCGGCCTCGAAGGCCACGATCGTCGACGTCTGGGATACCACTGGCATGCGCGGGACCGGCAGCAACGACATGGCTATCGACAATGTCTTTGTGCCCTTCAGCGATAGTGCGGACATGACCGCGCGTCCGGCAATCCCTTCGCCGCTTTACGCCTTTCCCCCGCTTTTCCTGGTTTCACATGCGGGAGTTCCGCTGGGTATTGCCCGCAGTGCGCTCGACTTCGTTGAAGAAGTCAGCCTGCGCAAACGCATAATGCCGGGGAATAACCTGTTGCGCGATGACGCTCCGTTTCAGGAGACGATCGCGTGGGCGGAAGCTCATCTCGGCGCGGCTCGCGCTTACGTCTATGCCACGCTCGAGGATTTGTGGCAAACCCTGAACGACGGCGGCCGCTTGTCGCCGCGGCAGCGCGCACAATACCGCATGATGATTACCTACTCGCATCAGACGGCGAAGCAGGTCGTCTCGACTCTCTACGATACTGCTTCGACCAGTTCGATTTTTCGCAGTGGGAAGCTCGATCGGGATATGCGTGACATCTTTACCGCATGCCAGCATCGCGTCGTGCATCTGCGCATGTACCGTCCCGCCGGACGGCTCCTGATGGGCCTCGATCCTGACGAGGCGATGTTCTAGATAATGTGGCGTTACTCACAACGTTAATATGCTGGACTGGATCTAGGGCAGAATGGCGAAGGCTCGGGCAGGAAAGCCAAGCCCATGCTCGGGTTTCGGCCAGCTAACGACGATCAAGGCGCCGGTGGCTGGGACCTTATCCAGCCCTGTCATTACTTCGATTTGCCAATGACCGTGGCGCAGCAACCATCTTTCGGAATCGAGCCCCGGCGTGGTGTCGGTATCCATCGACTCGTGGCCATTAGCCACTATGCCTCGCTGCTCATAGAGAAAACGAATTGCGGCCAGCGACCACGCTGGAAATGGGTAACGCTTAAAACGCGCGGGATTACTGGTCCAGTCTTTGGACATATCGGTGCGCAAGGCCGCGAATGAGCCCGCCGGTACACGCCCGTGAATACGCTCCCATGCCTTGATGTCATCAACCGTGAGCGCATGATTCGGGTCCTTCGCCAGCATCGGCGTGATATCGAAGACCACGAGCGGCAAGATCATCTGCTTGAGCGGCAATTCGTCCATGGTTTCGCCGTGGGGATCGAAATGGGCTGGCGGGTCGATATGGGTACCGTACTGCCCCACCATTGCGTAGAAGGTGGCGTGAAAGCCGTCGCGATCAATTGAATAGGGGCGCCCGGTTCCCGGATCGGCAGCCGCCGCAAAAGCAGCCTGCCCGAAGCCCTTCCATACGGGCGTCAACGGGCTGAACGAATGCGTCAAATCAACGAACTGCTTCGACTCGATTATTTTGTAGGCCTGGGCCAATGACCCTGCCTGGGCGAGTGCTACCGGCGGTAGTGCCGCCAGCGCCGCAACTGTACTGAGTATGAGTAATAGGTAATAGCGCCTCACTGGCCGTATTTTCATGGTAATCCTCGGGATTGTTATGCCCAGTGCCGGGTTTGATCGGACGAACTGGCACTGGAGCAGTGACTAACTCTCAGCCGCAGTGCTTTTCGTCAAGCGCGGCCAGATGGGTCAAGCATCCCGCGCTCAAATTCGCTTTGCATCCGCCGAAGTGCGTTTGCGCTTCCTTTACGCCTATCGTACATTGACCGTGACGCGAAGAACGCCAACAGCTTCGTCCAAACCCGCGAACGTGGCTAACAGTTATCAGCTTGGGATCGTCGACGCACTGTGGCGCTTCCCGGTGAAGTCGATGCGGGGTGAGCCGCTGACCGAAGCATTGATCACCGAGCGCGGCGTCGCGGGAGATCGCCAATGGGCGTTGCGCGAGCTCAGATACGGCGGAGTGATGAGCGCGCGTTCATTCCCAATGCTGCTTGCGTTCAAGTCGTCGTATGCTGCCGATCCTGCCCTCGACTCCAATGCTCCGGTCCTGATCGAACTCCCCGATGGGAATTCCGTAGCCGCTGATGACCCTGCTACTGCGGCCATATTATCAGCGCTGCTGAAGCGCGAGGTTCGCCTCGAACGCGTCCGTACGATGCGCCCCACGCAGGCCGAATTCGAAGCGATCATGCGCGGCGAGGCACTGCCTCCGAGCCGCGATTTCTTCGACGAGGACGTGATCCATGCCGTCGCCACCGGAACGCTTGCGCATCTGCGCAACCTGCAAGGCGGTTCAGCCGATTTCGATCCGCGCCGCTTCCGCGCCAACATTTTCGTCGATACCGGAGCCGCGATCCCTGGCTTCCTCGAAGATCAATGGCTCGACGGTACACTCACGATTGGCGATGAAGTCCGGATCGCCGGCCTTCGTCCCGCTATCCGATGTGCCATGACGACGCATCCGCAAGACGAGTTGCCTCACGATCCTTCGATTCTGCGCACTGCGTATCAGCATCATCAGGCATATGTGGGCGTATTCGCAGCCGTCGCTGCAACCGGTACGATTCGGCGCGGCGATCCGGTATGGTTCAATCCAATGAGCGTTGCGTCTTAGCACTGAGGTCATTCATGGAGCGTCGCCAGGCTGGCACCGTCAAGGAACTTTATCGCTATCCGCTCAAATCGATGCTTGGCGAGCGGCTTGATCAGTTCGACGCTACAAGGGACGGCGTAATTGGCGATCGCGCGTGGGCCTTGATCGACGAGAGCGACGGACGCGTGATGTCGGCGAAGAAATTCCGCGCGATGCTGGAGCTGCGCGCGGTTTACGATCGGCCGCCAACGGCAGAAAGCACTGTACCACCAAAAATTATATTTCCTGATGGCGGCTCGCTGTTGAGCGATGATCCCTCCGCAGCGGCGGTGCTATCCCAACGGCTGAACCGCAAGCTGAAATTAGCGTCGGTTCAGCCGGCGCAAAAGGCCAGGGCCGGTATTGACCCAGCGACAATCTTCACCGGCGTCGGCGTCTCGCGCATTTTTCCTAACCTCGACGAAACGACGATGCCGCCAGAGTTCAAACTCAAGCGCGGCACTTTTTTTGATTCGGCGACGGTGCATGTGATCACGACGGGAACGATTGCGCACATGCGGACGCTGATCGGCGCAGACGCGCTTATCGACGCGCGCCGTTTTCGCCCCAACATCGTGGTTGAGACGCCGCCGGAGGCGCGGGGCTTCGTCGAAGACGGATGGCTTAACGGGCGGCTCGAAGTCGGTGAGAACCTCCGCATCGTCTCGATGGAACCCGCGCTTCGCTGCGTCATGACGACGCATCCGCAGGAGGATTTGCCGCGCGACCCGCGGGTGTTGCGCGCCGCCGCTGATCATCATCGCGCGACCCTCGGCGTGTTCGCCTCAATCAGCTATCCCGGCACCGTCCGAGTCGGCGATCCAGTGTGGCTTGTGGTCTGATTCGGCCTCGCATTCCTTGTTGAGATATCCGCTGGATTGTGGACGCGGCATCCCGCTTCTACTTGCGGCACCAAGGCGGCACAGCCCACCATTATGACGTGGCGGCGCAGGCCGTTATCCAATGGATTCCGGGAACCGATTCAATTTAGTTCG
>DATJUF010000185.1:0-4123 GCA_035502655.1 Binataceae bacterium (SeqCode) | reverse complement strand
CAGGCGCACCCGCAGCGCGTCTTGCGGATCGCGCCGGCTCTCATAGTACAGGGTCGACCGATCAAGCATCATCAGCCCCGCCGTCCGCCGGGTGCTGAGCGCAAAGACCGTTTGCGTCCAGCGTCCCAGTTCACGCCGCTGGCGAGGCTTTACAGCTTTTTTTGCACGATCTCCTGCAGGATATGGCGGTCTAGCGAAAGGTCGGCGACCAGCCGCTTGAGCTTGCCGTTCTCCTCGCGCAACTGCCGTAGCTCGCGCAACTCGCTCAGGGCGAGACCGCTGTACTTCTTCTTCCACACGTAAAAAGCGGCTTCGCTGATGTCATGTTCGCGGCAGACATCGGCCACCCGCGTGCCGCTCTCGGCTTGCCGTAACGCCCGCAAAATTTGTTCTTCGGTGTGTCCCTTCTTCGCCACCTTGTGCTCCTCCTGGCGCTACGCCACAAGACCACGCCCAGCGGCTTTCGCTCAACTTGGCGATGGCGGGATTTTCGGGTTTTGGGTCACGCAAAGGAGACGGACGGATGAAGGGCAGCCGGTTCAGCGAGGAACAAAAAATCGGGATTTTGCGGGAGGCGGAGGCGGGGGGCAAAGACGCCCGAGGTATGCCGCCGGCACGGGATCTCAGACGCGACCTTCTACATCTATGGACGGCTCCCCCGTGGCAAGAAGGGTTGGACTTCTGAACTGATCTGATCGATTACAAACATCTATTCGGCGTCACCGAGCTGGTGCGCCCAAATCGGAAATCCGCTCCCACTCTCCTCGACAAATGGCCGGCCTCGCGGGCCATTATAAAAAAACAGGGTTTGAGTGTGACGGTTCGACCGATCAGCCCATTTTCCGATCCTTCGAGCAACCTCTATCCATTTTCACGCTGCGGCGCGGTAAGCTTCGCCGCTGATCAGCACGGCCCAGATTACCCGTGCGCTCTTATTGGCGACCGCTACGGTCGTGCGGTTGTAGCCGCGCCGCTGGCGCAGCTCGTTGACCCACGTGCTTCGCGCATCGGTTTTTCTCACGGCGGTGAGGACGACGGCCCGAGCGCCATGGATCAAGAGTGTTCGCAAGTGCTGATTGCCGCGCTTGCTGATGCCCATCATCACGTGCCGCTCGCCGCTCGAATGTTGACGCGGCACCAGGCCCAGCCAGGCTGCCAGATGGCGACCGTTTTTGAAGTCGGCGCCATTGCCGATGGCAGCGATCATCGCCGTGGAGGTCTTAGGTCCGACACCGCAGATCTTGGCGATGCGCTGGCAGACCTCGCTGGCCTTGAAGACCGCCGCGATTTTCCGATCGAAAGCCTTGATGCGGTCATCAATCTGCAGCATGAAAGCGTAGAGACTAGAAATAATCTCGCGCATCATCCTAGTCAGCTCATCATTGGCACCATTCAGAATCTTTGGAATCAGCCTTCGCGCTCGTGTGGCCGAGACCGCGATGGCGATGCCGCGATCGAGCAAGAGCTCGGGCATCTGGCTAATCAGTGCGGTGCGATGATTGACTAACCGCTGCGGCGCGCGGTGGAGCGCCTGGATATCCTGCTGCTCGAGGGTTTTCTTCGGTACTAAGCGCATATTGCCTTGTTGGACCGCCGTGCAGATCGCTTCGGCGTCATTGCTATCGTTCTTCTGCCGCCGCACGAAGGGCTTTACATACTGCGGCGCCATGATCTTGACGGTGTGGCCGAGCGTCTCGAACTGTCGTTGCCAATAGAAGGCCCCGGTCGAGGCTTCGATGCCGATCGTGCACGGCTCCAGCTCGCCAATGACCTTGAGCAGTTGCTCACGACGGACCCGGCTGATTAGCGTCCCTTGCGGTCAACGCCGTGGAGCTGGAAAACATTCTTCACAAGGCCGATACCGAGTATATGAACTTTCATTTGTCGGGCTCCTTCCGATGGTATAGTTCGTCATCCTGTGATCGCTGGGAGGAGCCGTCCATCCCATTAAACGGAAAGCGAAGTACGGCGTGATGGAAGTGGCTGATGCCAAGCGGCTGAGAAATCTTGAGGACGAGAACGGGCGGCTGAAGAAGCTGCTGGCTGAAGAGATGCTGGATAACGTGGCCCTCAAGGACCTGCTCGGAAAAAACGGTTAGGGCCTGCGGTGCGGCAAGCAATGGTGCGGCGGCTTTGTACTGAACACGGACTGAGCCAGCGGCGTGCCTGCAGGCTGGTGGGCATCGGCCATTCGGTTTTGCGCTATCAAGCCAGGCGGCCAGATGACGAACCTTTGCGGTAGCGCCTGCGGGAGCTGGCTGCATGCGCCGCCCCTTCGGTTATCGCCGCCTGGGCCGGCTGCTCGCGCGAGAAGGGCACCTGATCAATCGCAAGAAGCTTTATCGGATCTATCGCGAGGAAAAACTGATGGTGCGCCGGCGCGGAGGGCGCAAGCGCGCCCTGGGAACACGGGCGCCGCTGCGATTGCCCGCTTAATCAACGCTGGAGCCTGGATTTTATTGGCGACACGCTTAGCGACGGCCGCCGGTTTCGGATCCTGTGCGTGGTCGATGATTTCAGCCGGGAATGCCGAGCCTGTGTGGTGGATACCTCGATTGGTGGTGTGCGCGTGGCGCCCGAACTCACGCGCCTCATTAGCGAGCCTGGGATGCCGAAGTAATAGTCAGTGATAACGGCCCGGAACTGACTAGTACAGCAATTATCCAATGTGTTCCGAGCCGCCGCGCCTGGCACTATATCGAGCTTGGCAAACCCTCGCGTAACGCTTTCGTTGAAAGCTTCAACAACCGCCTGCGCGACGAATGCTTTAACGAATATCTATTCAGCAATTTGAATGAAGCACGGGAAATCATCGAATGCTGGAGAGAAGAATACAATCGCGAACGGCCGCATTCGAGCCTCGGCGCTCTCACACCGCACGAATTCGCACAGCGGCGAGTGAACGCAAACCAGTAAGCTCATGGCTCTGTGGTCACTAATCTTGCTTCACCGCCCCGCGCGGGGCAAAATATCAACTCCGGACTCTGCACATGATCGCGGGCAAATCGGGGTACAGGCCAGTCTCTGTGGTGGGCTGGGCAAAGTGATCGGCGGCCTTGAGCAGGATGAAGGCCCGGACTGGTGATCAGCGCCCGCGCCTTCAAGAGCCGATAGACCGAGGCTTCTGAGACAAAGTATTGCTGTTGGCCGACGAACGCCGTGGCCAGTTCACGCGGCGACCACTCTGGTTCCTTGAGCGCCAAATCAATCACCGCCGCGGCTACTGAGTCAGGAAGTTTGTTCCAGACCCGCCGCGGGGCTGGCTGGCCGTCTGCCAGAGCTACCGCGCCGCGTACCCGATACCGCTGATACCAGCGGTAAAAGGTCGCGCGGGAAATTCCCAGTTGCGCTAGTGTACGGCGCACCGGCAGCGGCGATTGCTCAACCAGGCGAATGATTTCCAGCTTCTCGGCAGCGCGGTATCTCATGTATCGGACTCCCCACCGCCGAGCACGCTTTTTTTGAGCAAGCGGTTTTCAAGTAGGACCTCGGCCAGCAACTCCTGGAGCTGCTGGGCCTCCGTCCGCAACCCCTTGACCTCGTCACTGGTCGCCTCGCGGGCGGTATCGCCGGCCAGCCGCTTCTTGCCCGCCTCCAAAACTCCTTGGACCAGCGATAATACAGATTCTGGTTAATTCCCTCTTTGCGGCATAGCTCGGCGATGCTGTCCTCGCCGCGCAGCCCGGCAATCACAATTCTCACTTTTTCTTCGGCCGAGTATTGCCGCCGGGTGGCTCGCCGAATATCCCAAACTATCTTGCTCCCCTTGGAAATCGAGCCACCAATAGTACAAGGTCGAAGAGATCGCGAGGTGGCCAATGGCAGAAGAACAACGGCCAGAAGAAGGGCAGCGCTGGACGGCCAAGCGTCGTGCCGCACTGGTAATCAGTTTGCTCAAAGGTGAAACGACGGCGGCCGAAGCGGCGCGGCGCCACGGGTTGAAAGTCGCCGAGGTAGAAGCATGGCGTGATCGCTTTCTGCCCGGGGCGGAGAACGCGCTGCGGGCGCGGCCGAGGGAAGACGAAGCGTTGCGCGAGGAAGAGCTCAATCGCTTCAAGCGCAAGGTTGGCGAGCTGACCATGGACCTGGACATTTTGCGCGAGGCGGCCAGGCTGCGCCCTAC
>DATJUF010000184.1:0-13748 GCA_035502655.1 Binataceae bacterium (SeqCode) | reverse complement strand
TCCGATCTGATCGTGATTCTGCAGATAACCTAGAAACCTGTAGCCCGGGATCCCTGCGGGTGCGCGGCCGTGCCGCCTGCCGCGAAATTTCGAATATCGCCCGTCGTACACAAACGCATGCTGAAGGGCATTGGCGAGATCTTTGATAGATCCGAAATCGGCATAGTAGCCAGATATTTCACCCGTTAGCACGCTGTGAAGCGCATGATGGAAATCATCGCTCCATTGAGCGTCCATGTTATATCCGCCGGCAGTATCACGGCGCACTATGCGCGGATCGTTCAAGTCGCTTTCAGCGATCAGGACCAGCCTCCGCCCCAGCGATCTCTCAAGCTCTGACACTTCCGCCGCTAGCTGTTCGAGAATGTGCGTCGCTGAAATATCGATGATGGCGTGGATTGCGTCGATTCGCAGGCCGTCAAAATGGTAATCCCGCAGCCACATGATTGCGTTGTCGCAAATGAAACGGCGGACTTCATCACTACCCCGATCGTCAAAGTTGACTGCGCTGCCCCACGGTGTTGCATAGCGCGAAGTAAGATATGGTCCGAATTGCGGCAGGTAATTACCGTCCGGCCCGAAATGGTTGTAAACTACATCTAGTAATACCGCCAGGCCGTGCTGATGACACGCATCGACCAGGCGCTTCAGTCCTTCAGGGCCGCCGTAGGCATGATGCGGTGCGAAAAGATCTACTCCATCATAACCCCACCCGCGATTGCCCGGAAACTCGGCAACAGGCATAAGTTCGACGTGGGTGACGCCGAGTTCTATCAAATGGCCGAGATGCTGGCTCACGCCTTCAAAGGTTCCCTCGGGAGTGAACGTCCCAGTATGCAACTCGTAAATTATTCCCGACGAAACAGGCGGAGCATTCCAGCCCTGGTCACGCCAGGTAAACAGGGAATGATCAAGCATCCGCGAGGGGCCATGCACGCCGAAAGGCTGAAACGCCGATTGCGGATCGGGCAAAGCCTTCTGCTTATCGAGTACAAAGTGGTAATCCGTGCCAGCTTGAAGATCGGGTGAATCCAATTCCCAATAGCCATTATCTGCTTTGGCCATTGGAAGCTGCCTGTTTTCTAGTTCTATGCTGACGCTGGAGGCGGCCGGCGCCCATACGCGCAATTTCATGGCTTTTCCTCCCGCGAAAGAAGGCAAACTGGAAACTTCTCCATCAGGACCGCCAGCAAAGTTTCGCCGCCGTTAATTCGATCGCCTGTCAACTCATTATGCCAGACGCCATTCGGCAACTTGACGACCGTATCCTTCCAGCGTCCTCCGAGTTTCAAGACTAGCCGAGGCACGATCGTGATCGCGCGCGCTGATCTCATAAACGCGACGGCGTGATCCGAAGCATCGCCACGGGCTGCTATCGGCTCATAGGTACTTCCGCGCCCAAACCATTCCGGATGATCTGCCCTAAGGGCCAGTGCTTTGTAGATTGTCCACAACTTAGGCAGTCCTTCATCGGCACGCTCAAGGATCTCGCGGAGAGTCGCGCTGCGCAGCTCTATTAGCAGCCGCTGGAGCAAGTGATAATCAACTGGGCGGCGGTTATCGGGATCGACCAGTGCGAGGTTCCACAACTCCGAACCTTGATAGAAGTCGGGAACACCTGGGGACGTCAGTTTGAGCAGTGTCTGGGCAAGCGAAGTGATCCGGCCAGGCCAAATCAACGGTTCAACAAAGGCTTTGACTCCATCGATGAACTTCCGATCGCTAAAGATTCCACCAATAAAATTAGCGAGCCGGTTTTCATATATCTCATTAGGCTGCGTCCAAGTCGTATGAAGCTTGGCTTCACGAACCGCTTTGAGCATGTATTCCTGAATGCGCGCGAGTTCGATTGGCCACGCACCAATCAGCGTCTGATACAGAAGATATTCTGCGTTCCGATCGGGTTCTTCGCTATTCCAGTAACTACGATTGATCTCAGTCCAGGCAGTTACCGTCTCATACCATCGATCAGGAATTTCAGTTAGCAGGTTGAGCCGTGCCCGCACGTCTTCACTCCGCTTGGTGTCGTGCGTTGAAGTCGCGAGCATTGCAAGCGGCCAGGTCTTCTGGATGTAGGCATTTTCGTTGTGAAATTCTTCAACACTGGTGCCGAAGCGCGCAGGATTACATCCAACTTCGTTCAGTGAGGTAAGCCGATTGAAATAATAGAAAACAGTGTCTTCGATCGACTTGGCCATTACTGGGCTGGTGAATTGCTGAAAGCGCATTGCCAGCTCTTCTTCGAGCTCGCCTTCAAAACGCAACGACAGAATCTCAACAAGAAAATCGAACAGCCGCGAATCTATCTGGGGTGAATCGGCTTTTGCAGCAGATACTGCTTCATTCAGATATCGCTGATCGTCCGGATTGATCTCACTCGCCAGGCAGCTCACGTACGTGCGGTAAACTGGAAAATGAGCTGCCAGCTCTCGAATCACTTCGTGCAGCTCATGGCGCGTGTAGTCGCGGTGGTGCGGATGGTGCTCGCAGATCTCAACGAATAACTCGGTAAGCCGGTTGAGATCACTCCCCAGCACTTCACTCATTATCAGCCTTTTCTTCTCTACTGCGAGCCTGTCATATTCCGCCGATTGGCCAGTGAGAGTACAGAAAAGTTTGGTCAACGCCGCCTCGCTTTCGCGGTTCACGAATAGCCCGCCTGCCCGGCTTATAAAGTCGTATCCCGTCGTACCAGCAATCGGCCACGAGCCGCGCAGGCGTTCGCCCGGCATAAGAATCTTCTCGGCTAGAAGCCATGCATCTGGCGCGTGCTCCGCGATGCGGCTGAGATAATGCTCCGGCTCGCGTAACCCATCGATATGGTCAATCCGTAAACCGTCAAGAATCCCATCCTTGAGCCAGCGCAGTATCAGAAAATGAGTATCCTCAAACACCCGCTCATCTTCCATCCTCAGGCCGGCAAGTGTGTTTATGTCAAAGAAACGCCGGTAGCCAAGCTCCCGCGATGCGGCTCGCCAGTACGCAACGCGATAGTTTTGGCGTTCAAGCAAAGCGTGCAACGCCTGCTGATCCCGGTTCAATCCGGCGATTACTCCATCGATCGCCGGACCAACCTCCGACCGGGAATTGATCAGCCGTTCTAGACTGGACTGCAATACGCTCTTGTCCCGATGCCGGCGCGCTATACTGTTGTGATCAGTCGCGGTTGAGAGCGGCAGGCTGCCGAAAGCATCGGCTAAAAAGGCTAGTTCCTCTGAGCCGCACCCGCTGGCAGCAGCACCTAAGATCGTATCGAGCGATCGCGGCGCGACGGGGAACCGGTTGTCGTAGTAGCGAACGGTCAGCTTTGCCCCGTCACGCTCTAGCTGGATCTCGTGGCGGTCGAGAATGAATCCATATTGGTCGCTCAGTACAGGGAGAAGGATGCTATTCCGTAACCGCCTCTCGGGACTTTCCCAATCGACGTCGAAATACGCTGCATAGTTGCTTGACGGGCCGTTTTCGAGCACATCCCACCACCACGGATTATCCGGCGTAATAATCGCCATGTGGTTCGGCACGACGTCCAGTATTTGGCGAACTCCATGCTGCCGCAAAGCCGCATGCATCCGCTCATGGGCGGGAGCCCCGCCGAGTTCGTCGTTCAAGCGCCTGCAATCGACGACGTCATAGCCGTGCATGCTGCCTGGTGCAGCTTGTAGATAAGGCGAGCAGTATAGGTGACTGATACCCAATGCGGCCAGATAGTCTGCTATCGCCGCAGCGTCGTCGAACGTGAAGTTTTTGTGCAGCTGGATTCGGTAGGTTGCGCGCGGTTCGGTCATAGCGGTTGCATGATCAGCTTTGCGGAACTTCAAGCCAAATCACTGCAAGTGGCGGCAGCGTGATCGTAATTGAGTAATCGAAACCGTGGCGCGGATGCGCCGAAGCCATTACCCCTCCGCTGTTGCCAACATTGCTTCCGCAGAAGTAGCTAGAGTCTGTATTAAGGATTTCACGATAGAAGCCGCCTGAAGGAACGCCAATGCCGTAATTCTGCCGTACGACTGGGGAAAAGTTGCCCACGCAGATCACTCTCCGGCCACTGCGCGGAGCGATTCGCATGAAGACAATTACGTTGTCGTCCGCATTATCGGCGTCAATAAAGTGAAAGCCCGAAGGCTCGGTATCAGCGTCCCATAGGGCCGGCTCGTTTCGGTAGATTCGATTAAGAGTACGAATCAGTTCCTGCACGCCGCGGTGCTCTTCGCCCTGCAGCAGATGCCAGTCAAGGCTGTGGTCGTGCTGCCATTCATCCCATTGCCCAAATTCGCCGCCCATGAAGATCATCTTCTTGCCCGGCCGTGCCCACATGTAGCCATACAAAGCGCGCAGATTGGCAAACTTTTGCCAGCGATCACCCGGCATCTTGGAGAGCATAGAGCGCTTGCCATACACGACTTCATCGTGTGAGAGCGGCAGCACATAGTTCTCCGTCCAGGCGTATAGAAAGCCGAACGTTAGATCGCGCTGGTGATAGCGGCGATGGATCGGATCAAGGGAGAAATAGTCTAGCGTGTCGTGCATCCATCCCATATCCCATTTTAATCCGAAACCAAGCCCTCCTGCGTACGGCGGCCGGGTTACAGCCGGCCACGCGGTGGATTCCTCAGCAATCATCGTAATGCCTGGATTTTGCTGATATGCAGTTGAGGTTGCCGCCTTGATGAATTCAAGTGCCTCGAGATTCTCCCTGCCGCCGTATATGTTGGGTATCCATTCGCCATCCCCCCGTGCATAGTCAAGGTAGAGCATCGAGGCAACTGCATCGACCCGCAAGCCGTCGGCATGGAACTCACTTAGCCAGTAAAGCGCATTAGCGACTAGAAAATTCCTTACTTCATTCCGGCCGAAGTTGAAAATGTAAGTGTGCCATTCCGGCTGATATCCCTTGCGCGAATCGAGATGTTCGTAAAGTGCGGTTCCGTCAAAACGCCCTAGGGCGAATTCGTCAGTCGGAAAATGGCCCGGGACCCAGTCTAGAATTACGCCGATTCCGTGCTGATGCAGATAATCGACCAAATAGCGAAAGTCGTCCGGGCTGCCCCATCGCGCGCTCGGCGCATAATACCCCGTTACCTGATAGCCCCATGAACCCAGGAATGGATGCTCCATGACTGGCATGAGTTCCACGTGAGTGAAACCCAGATCATTGATATAGCCAGCCAGCAGCGGCGCAAGTTCGCGATAACTTAGAGGACGGCCGTTCTCTTCCGGTACATGCCGCCACGAGCCAAGATGCATCTCGTAGATCGCCATCGGTGAACGGAGCACGTCCTGATTTTTGCGGTGCTCAAGCCATGCTGCGTCCTGGAAAGTATAGTTGCTGGCGTAGACGTTGGAGGCGGTCTTCGGAGGAACCTCGCAGGCGTTGGCAAAGGGGTCGGCTTTAATCAGCAGGTTGCCTTCTTTGGTCCGGATTTCGAACTTGTAATGTTCACCAGGCTTCAGGTCCGGAATAAACAATTCCCAGATACCGGAAGAACCCAGCACGCGCATCATATGGATGCGGCCGTCCCAGCGATTGAAGTCGCCGACTACACTGAGACCAATCGCGTTGGGCGCCCAAACAGCAAAGGCTACACCTGAAACGCCGCCGATGGTATGCAGATGCGCACCTAGTTTTTCGTAGATCCGGTTGTGGCGGCCCTCACTCCATAGATGCAGATCGAGGTTCCCAATCGTTGGCAGGAATGCGTATGGATCGTGGCGCGTATCGACGCTGCCATCGGGGTACTTTATTCGCAGGCGATAGGCAAACGGCTCCTTGTGACTGTCTAGTTCAAGTTGAAAAAGGCCATCACCGTTCATCCTGCGCATCGCTTGCGGCACTAGTCCGTCGGCTACCAGTGAGACATCCTCAGCGAGTGGATTGAATACGCGCACAATCAAGCCATCGGGACCCGGGTGGGCTCCAAGAATAGAATGAGGATCCGGATGATGAAGAGCGCGAAGATCATCGAATCCGGCGATCTCGCTTGACTTTATAGTTGACTTACTCACTTTCCACACCCAGGACAGATTCGATCCCATGAAGGGGAATGCCGGCCCATGCTGGACGATTATTCAATTCGTAGCCCAGTTCGTAAATTGCCTTTTCAAGCACAAAGACCTCCAGAAGAACGCGCAACTCCTGGCGATCCTGCGGCGCAAAAGGAGCATTAGCCACTACGCTGAGATACTCCCGAAGAAACGCAGCTGAATTCCAGCGCTGCCATAGGGCGGCCCATTGCCGCATCAAAGCGAAATTTTGTCCGGCGAGAGACCCTGCTCGAATCATATCAAGAAGTGTGCCGTACGCTGCGTAATCGAACGAGCGAATCATTCCCGCCAGATCGCGCATCGCCGACCTCTTGCGGCGCCGCTCAACCAGCGGGCGCGCAGGTTCACCTTCGAAATCAATTATAAAAAAATCGTTGCCAGTATATAGCACCTGTCCGAGATGCAAATCGCCGTGACAGCGGATTCGCACTGATAAGAGGCGCTGCCGGAGGAAATCATCGAAGCGCCCATTGACCCATTCAGGATGCTCAAGCAGCCTTGCCGCCCGCGGCTGCTCTTCGGGTGCGAGCGCCGCAAACTGGCTGCGCAGTAAGCGGAAATTTTGACCCGCGAGATTCCGCAAAGATTGATATACTGAGCGATGCCAGAAGGGCGTGAATGGTTCTGGTGCGAAGTTCGCATCCTCAGTCGGAGTCGCCAGGGCTAGATGAAGTTCAGCGACCCTTCGCCCGAGCAGGCGGGCTGCTTCCAGGAAAGCGCCAATCATCCGGGAGGAAGCCGGGTCCGGTCCCTCGCCACCAGCTAGATCGGGAAGAGAAGCCGCTGGCACCGGAGGTATCGCTTGCTGGGTCGAGGCCCGCTCGAAATACCGATCGAGCTCATTACACGCATACGACCATGCATCGCCCTGGTTCGGCAGGAACTGCTGCAATACCGCAAGCGTGCGCGGCTCATTTCGATCGACACGGTATTCGAGCCATCCCGCCAGCGCAGGAGCATGCGCGTACGAAGCATTGGCCGAGAGAAAGCGGCCTATCTCAAGATCGGGACTGACGCCGGTCTCGATGCGCCGGAAGAACTTGAGAATGTATTTGTCGCCAAGTGCGATCGATGAATTGCTCTGCTCGACGGTCAGGGCGCGGGGCTCAAGGCCGGCCGCAGAAGATATAGTTGAGAATGCGCTCGTTGGCGCGCCCGTCACTACGCCATGGGCGCCGCGATGGTGGCGCTTGCGTCCAATCGTTTCAAGGATCAGCCTGGCGAAGCGCGGATCGGCCGTAGCATCGAACAATACTCCGCTCCCGGATCCATCGCGATCGGAGATAGTAACGTTAGCCAGGACCGCGCGCGAATTAACCTGCCCGATTGCTTCAGCCCCTTGATGCGCATCGACAGCGAGAGGGAGCAGATAAGTCTCCGGTTCGCCCTCGGCAAATTCAGCAACTACCAGGGCGAGCAAAGGGCTATCGTTGTCCTCCTGCAGCCGAATGCTGTCCGCGATGCGGCATGCTCGGACTCTATGCGCCTTGCTCCGAAACCATCGGCAGAGAGGCAGGTAATCTACAAGAGCACGTTCAACCTGCTCACGATTGCTGCTCAGGAGATAGTGGTCCAGCGAGGTAGTGAGTTCGACTGTTGGAATTTGATGCCGTGGCGGCGCCGCGGCGCTGACGCTGGTGCTCACAGCCTCCAGCGAGAACCATGCGAACATATGAGGACCGAGGGTCACCAGGTAGGGCAGCTCGCCAATCGGAGGAAAGGGCGTGCGTCCGAATAATTCAATCGGCGACATTCCCTTGAACCGGCCCAGGTCCAGTTCGACGAATTGAACGTAGCGGGAAAGATTACAGATTATTAGAATGCGCTCATTCTCATAACTGCGGATAAAGGCGAGCACGCGTGGATTTGCCGGATTGAGCAATTCCATCGAACCGCGCCCGAATGCTTTGTATTGCTTGCGCATGGCGATCAGCCGCTTCATCCACCACAGCAGGGAATGGCGGTTACGCTGTTGCGCGTCAACGTTTACCGTTTGGTAGTGATATTCATGATCTATGATTACTGGAAGTATAAGCTGCTGGGAATCGCTAGTCGAAAAGCCGGCGTTGCGATCTCCGCTCCATTGCATTGGCGTGCGCACCCCGTCGCGATCGCCAAGATAGATATTATCGCCCATCCCGATCTCATCGCCATAATAGATGACAGGCGTGCCGGGCAGCGCCAGCAGGAGGCCATTGAGCAGTTCGATCGAGCGCCGGTTATTACCCAGCAGCGGAGCGAGGCGGCGCCGGATGCCAAGGTTAATCCGCATGCGCGGCTCATTGGCGTAAGCGCGGTACATATAGTCGCGCTCTTCGTCCGTTACCATTTCCAGTGTCAGTTCGTCGTGATTACGCAGGAACAGCGCCCACTGGCAGGTTTGATCGATAGCTGGAGTCTGAGCCCAGACATCCGCCAGCGGAAAACGATTCTCCATGCGGACAGAGATAAAGATGCGTGGCATTAATGGAAAGTGAAATGCCATATGGCATTCCTTCCCTTCGGCGAGATAAGTAACCGCATCCTCAGGCCATTGATTGGCTTCCGCCAGCAGCATGCGGCTGGCGAACTTCTGATCGATATGCCGTCTCAGTTCCCGCAGGAACTCATGCGTTTCAGGTAGATTTTCGCAATTAGTATTTTCGCGTTCGTAAAGATAAGGGACGGCGTCGAGGCGGAGGCCGTCCACACCCATTCCAAGCCAGAAATCCAGAACCCTGAAGATAGCCTTGCGGACAGCAGGATTGTCAAAGTTCAGATCCGGCTGATGAGAATAAAAGCGGTGCCAATAGTAGCTATGTGCGACAGGATCCCACGTCCAGTTCGAGGGTTCAAAATCCTGGAAAATCACGCGGGTGTCACGGTAGCGGTCGGCGTTGTCGCTCCAGACATAGAAATCCCGGGACGGATCACCTTTCGCTGCACGCCGCGCTTTCTGGAACCACGGATGCTGGTCGGAAGTATGGTTGATTACTAACTCGGTGATTACGCGAAGGTTGCGCCGATGAGCTTCCCGCAGAAAGATCTTAAAGTCCCTTAACGACCCGCAATCGGGATGAACGTTCATATAATCTGAGATGTCGTAGCCGTCGTCGCGTAACGGCGACGGATAGAAGGGCAGCAGCCATAGTGCGGTGACCCCGAGATCTTTCAAGTAATCAAGCTTGGCGGTCAAGCCCGGCAGATCGCCGATACCATCGCCCGAACTGTCGTAAAATGAACGCACGCGCAGTTCATAGATGATCGCATCCTTGTACCAGAGCGGATCGTCTGTGAGATTGTTGCCGCCTTCGCTCATATGCGCCTGCCGATACGAAGGATATGAGCCGGCTCGAGGTTTGGGTCGAGCCGTACATAATTGTGCTCTCCCCAATTGTAGACGGCGCCAGTTAAAAGGTCAGTAACTTCGTAGCGGGCATTAATTCCCGCACCCGAAAACGCCGGCGGAACGGTTACTGTACAGGCTTGCGGCTGATAGGGATCGAGGTTGACTGCGATCAGGAGTATATTGTTTTCCTCACGCGCCGCTTTGCCGTAAAAGAGGATTTGATCATTATCGGCAGGCAGAAACATCAGATTGTCCAAAACCTGCAACGCGCGATTATTCCGGCGGATCTGATTCAATAGCGTAATGAATGTCTTGATATTCCCCGGCTTATCCCAATCGCGAATTTTAATCTCATATTTCTCCGAGTGTAGATATTCTTCGCTACCGGGCACATTCTCATTTTCGCAGAGTTCAAATCCGCTATAAATACCCCATGATGGCGATAGCGTCGCGGCAAGAACCGCGCGCAGCTTGAACGCCGCAGGACTGCCGCCTTGAAGTACGCCTGCGAGAATGTCGGGCGTGTTGGTGAAAAAGTTAGGCCGGAAATATTCGGCTGCCGGGGCTTGCGTAAGTTCGGTTAAATATTCCGTAAACTCCGCCTTCGTGTTGCGCCAGGTGAAGTAAGTATACGATTGTGCGAAGCCGGCCTTGGCCAGCGCTTTCATTATCTTGGGACGAGTGAACGCCTCGGCCAGAAAAATAGTCTCAGGATGGCCGGCTTGGATGCCGCTGATTAGCCATTCCCAGAAGCCCAGCGGCTTGGTATGGGGATTATCGACGCGAAAGATCCGGACGCCGTGTTCAATCCAGAAATTGATCGTTCGTTTCAGCTCATCATAAAGGATGCCGCGCTCGGGCGTGCTGAAGTTAACCGGATAGATATCCTGGTATTCCTTTGGCGGATTCTCAGCATATTTGATCGAGCCGTCCGGCCGGTGATTAAACCATGCGGGATGCTGCTTCACCCACGGATGATCGGGAGAACACTGGATCGCGAAATCAAGAGCGATTTCGAGTCCCTGCGCGTGCGCCGCGGCGGCAAAATGATCGAAGTCAGCCAGCGTTCCGAGCGACGGTTCGATAGCCATATGGCCGCCCGCCGGACTTCCGATCGCCCACGGACTGCCGGGACTTGAGTCGTCGGCTATCAGCGAATTATTAGGGCCCTTCCGATTGGTCCGCCCGATAGGGTGCACGGGTGGAAGATACAGTACGTCGAAGCCCATCGCGCGGATCGCAGGTAATCTATTTTCCGCCTCGCGCAAAGTTGCCGGCCGGCCGGGAACCGTTCCTTGCGAACGCGGGAACATTTCGTACCACGAACTGAAACGCGCCTTCGGGCGGTCCGCTATGACCTCGAGAAGACTGGAAAATGTGGATGATTCGTTGCGCTCGCCGGAACGCGCAAGCAGTTCAAGAAGAGCCGGATTATTCGCGATTTGTGCCGCTTGCGCAGGATCGCTATCCAGCAAAGCGGCGAACTGGCCGGCCGTCTGAATGATCAGACGACGATCACTTTCATCAACGTAGTTCGCGTTCGCGCGCAGGATCGCGATACCTTCCTCCAGGTCGGCCGCAACGTTATGTCCAGCCGCGGCTTTCTTCACGAAATCCGCCGCCCAAGTCGCATAGCTGTCTGTCCAGGCCTCGATAGTAAAAACGTATCTGGTATTTTCGTTCAGTGGAAAGGAGCCTCGCCAGCGGTCATTGTCGATCAGTTGCATCGGAGCCTCCTTGAACTCCGCAGCGTCTTTGCGCCGCCATTTGACCGCGGCGCGGATAATCGCGTGCCCGTCCCTGAAGATGTCCGCTTCGACAATGCATGCTTCCCCGATAATGCGCTTTGCCGGATAGCGGCCGCAGTCTACCGATGGCGTCACAGCCTCAATGATGTGCCGTTGCACTCCATACGGCGCCGCCGCTGCCGAAGGTCCGGTTGAGGAAGCGGACGTTCTCGCTGGCGCCGCAATTTCCAGTAAATGCAATTCCGTACGTATTGGCATCTGTAGCCTTCCCTTGCTGACTCGCAGCAAGAAGAGCGCCGAGATTAAATTACAGGCTCAGTGCGTTTCGGCGAAATTGAATCGTGAAATTCGGAAAAAATTTCATCCATGAAAACCCGGCAGGCTCCGCCTCTTCAGTAGGAGGGTTTCGTGGCGCAGTCCTCGGCTTCATGGGGCCTCAATAGCGGATCTGTCTTCCCGCCGTATCACTGGTAACAAGCGATACACGTACTGATTGCGCGTGTCATTTATAACATTTCAACAACTGCAATCGATTTTATGTTAACAGTATCATTGCTGGCAGGTGAATTGCTTGCGAATAAGGTGACGGCGCTCAAACGTAATGCCGGCCTAAGGTTCAAGGCGGGCAAAGGTTTATGGAGACTTTGTGATGGAAGCAGACAAAATCAAGCAATCGGCGGCGAATGCGCTGGGTTCAGCGGCAGATGCCGCGGCTGATGCAATCGATTCGGCACAGGCTGCGAAGCAACACGCGCGCAAAGCCGCCTCCGAGAGCTACGATCAAGCGCGCGAATATGTTGGGCGGGGAATCGACTACGTTGGCGGCTTCTCGGAGAATCTCGCCGATTTCGTTTCGCGCGAGCCTTGGATAGCGATCGCCGGAGCGTTTGTGGTCGGTTACCTTTCGGCGCAAATGATGCGGCGCGTTTCGCGCTAATTGGCCCGGCGCATGGCGTTTCAAAATGCCGCCGGCCTGTTTGCAGACGATAGCGACTTAACGCAGTGGATCAAGCGCCGCCCCTTCATGGCCATCGCAATCGGGGCCGCGGCCGGATTCGTATGGGGTGGTGGTGCGGGCGGCAAATTCGGCCGCGCCCTCCTTGTATATGCGGGTCAGGTGATTGTCCGTGAAACGGTCGTGAACGCGCTCTCAGACGCAATAATTGAAAATGGCCGAAAGCATCGCCGAGATCGAGACTGAAGCTGGGGAGGCCCGCCGTGAGCTCGGTGAGACCTTGGCTGCGATTAGTGGCAAAGCCGCGGCCACCGGCGACAAACTGTATGCGCCCGCTTTGAGTATTGCGGTTGCACTCGCAGCCGGCCTTGGTTTTATGATTGGCAGCAGGCGCGGCCATCGGCTCACTCCGCTGGTTTTTGCTGCAGCGGGTTATTGTGGCTTGAAACTTGTGCGCCGCCGAGGGCGCGAACCATGAAGCTCGCCGCTAATGATCGGCAACCTGTGCATGATTATCCGAATGCGCCGCCGGATTGGCCCACGCTGCTCGCCCGGCTGGCAGACAACCTCGCTCGCGTTGTTCGCGCCGAAATCCTATTGCTGGAGAACCGTCTTGGGCGGAACGTAGCAGTAGAAATAAAGAGGGCGGTGGCCGGTGCCGCCGCGTTTCTGGTGCTTGGACTTTGCGCCTTCCTCGGAGTGGTCTGTCTCCTCGCAGGATATGTATTGCTGCTTCACCATTGGATGGCGGCGTGGCTGGCATGTGGCGCCGGCGGATTGACTATCATATTTCTGGGCCTGATCGCATTTGCGATTATTATGCTGACTGTGCGGCACGAAGCTGCCTGACTAGCGGAGGTGGTTTAGCATGCCCCGAATCATTATACGTTCGAGGTAGGGAATCAGGCAGCTCATCGAAGCGATTTCATCCAGCGTCAGCCAGCTCGCGCCGTCATGTTCACACGGCTGCAATTCAATTGGCCCTTGTGACGCGCTTGTGCAGGCAAAGATAAGCTGAACGTAAGGACCGTCCGCCGCCTGATTCAGGCCCAGCAATGGTCCCGGTGTGATTCTAAGTGATGTCTCCTCAGCGATTTCGCGGACCAGGCACTGCTCGAAGGTCTCACCGAGCGTCAGATGGCCGCCCGGCAAGTCCCAACAGCCCGGCTTGTAAGCCATCGAGGATGCACGCCGCAGGATCAGGATCCGGCCGCCGGCACTAATCACCCCATGTACGCCGATCCAGAATTGTGCCTCGGCCATCGCGCTAACACTTGCCCCATGCGCCCCCACCCGGCGTCTCGATTCGAATGCGCTCGCCGGGCTTAAGCCGTGCGTTAGCCTTGGCCGCGAAATGCGAACGGCTACTGTCACTACTCACTAGATAGTCACTGCCTGGGGTTCCGTCACCGCCGCCATTCAAACCCCACGGAGCGGTTTCACGTCGCTCAGCGAGCAGGCTGACGCTGGATTCCGCCAGGCATTCGAGCTCCCGAACCAGTCCATCGCCACCATCAAAATGACCTCGCCCGCCTGAAGCGCGCCGGATACGGTATTCGGTAATGCGCATTGGATAATAGGCTTCGAGCGCCTCGATCGGCGTATTCAATGTATTAGTCATATGCGTATGAATACCGGAGGCGCCTGGCCCCGCCGGTGATGCGCCTGCGCCTCC
>DATJUF010000183.1:0-5361 GCA_035502655.1 Binataceae bacterium (SeqCode) | reverse complement strand
GTGATTTCGGGACCGAATACTGGCGGCAAGACGGTGGCGCTCAAGACGATCGGACTGTTCGCCTTGATGGCGCAGGCGGGAATCCTGATTCCGGCGGCGGTGGGCAGCCGTTTGCGGGTGTTTCGCAGCGTGTTTGCGGATATCGGCGACGAACAATCGATTGAGGCGAGCCTGTCGAGTTTCGCAGGCCATATCGCGAATTTGACGGATATCATACGGGGGCTGGAGGAGCCCGCGTTGGTGATTCTCGACGAACCCGGCGGCGGGACTGACCCGGTCGAGGGGGCGGCGCTGGCGATCGGGCTGATGGACTACCTAGGCGAGCGTGATTGCCTGGTGGCGGTCGCGACCCATTCGACGGCCGTCAAACTCCATGCGTACTCGCGGGCGGCTTTCGACGCGGCGGCGGTGGATTTCGATCCAGAGCGGCTGACGCCGCTCTACCGAATCAAGCCGCATACGATCGGCCAGAGCTACGGCCTGGCGGTGGCGCGGCGTCTCGGACTGCCGCCGCAAATCGTCGATGCGGCGGAGGCAGCGTTGCCCGCGGGCAGTGCGGAACTGGCCGAGGCGTTGCGGCGGCTGGAAGAGGAGCGGACGCAGATAAGGATGCAGGCGGACGGGCTGCGTCAGCGGGAAGTGATACTGGCGGAGCGCGAACGGGAATTCGCCGAGGGCAGTGAACGTGAGCGCGAACGGGCGATCGGCGAGCGCGAGCGGGTGCGGCGCGAGGCGGCGCATGCGATCGAGGAATTGCGGCGCGAAGGCGCGGCGGTGATCGCGGAGATCAAGGCGGGGTCGAAGAGCCGGCGCGAACTCGGGCGGACGCTGAGCGGGGCGGCGGCGGCGATTGATCAGATTGCGCCGGCGGCGCATCCCCAAGCGGATACGCTAATCGAGCAGCCGCTCAAGGCCGGCGATCAGGTCGAGTTGGGGGAGATTCGCGGCGAGCTGCTGGAACTGGACGGCGAGCGCGCGACGATAGGGCGCGGCGGGCTGCGAATCGAAGTCTCGGCGAGCCGGTTGCGGCGGGTACGGGGGACGGCGCCGACGGCGCGTCCACCGCAAGTGAAGGTCGAGGCGGTGGTGAGCGATCGGCCCGAGTTGAATCTAGTCGGGATGCGGACTGGCGAGGCGTTGCGGCGGCTCGAAGAATTCCTCGATCAGGCCTACCTGACGAATCGGACGGAGGTGCGGGTGATCCATGGGATCGGGTCGGGGGCGCTGAAGAAGGCGGTGCAGGATTACCTGGGGACGTCGCCGTACTGCGCGTCGTTCCGGCAGGCGGAACCGCATCACGGGGGAGCGGGGGCAACGATCGTCCAGTTGGGTCGGTAAGGGATTCTGGCAAGCGGAAAACGTCAATCTAAACCAGTTATAATAATAACGAAAGCCTGCCGTGACTGGCGGCGATTGCGGATATGCGAGGTGACGCATGAGTATCACGCTGAACCATACGATAGTGCCGGCGCATGACAAGGAAGCGTCGGCGAAGCATTTTGCGCATCTGATGGGAGTTAAATACGAGGGCCGGATGGGGCCTTTCGCGCAAGTGCGGGTCAATGACACGCTGACGCTGGACTTTGACGATCGGCGATCTGAAGACTTCGAGAAGCATCATTATGCCTTTCACGTGAGCGATGAGGAATTCGATGATATTTTCGGGCGAATCAAGGCGGAGGGGATCAGGTATGGAAGCTTGCCGTGGTCGCTGGAGGACGGGCAAATAAATAACCGGCTGGGCGGCCGAGGAGTCTATTTTCGGGACCTGGACGGACACGTATTGGAGTTGCTAACGCGGACGTGAGGGGGCAATAGCCGCTCGGATTGGAAAGCGGGCGGGCAGGTGGAAGCCTGCCCGCCCGCTTTGCTCAAGGGCGCGGCAAGAGCGGCAAAGGAGCGTTGCCGCGAACGCGGGAGGGAAGAGAGACGGGGAGGTCGGGATTCTTCGCGCGGCAGCCACGCGCGAGAATGACAAAAGTGGAGAACGCCGATAAGCCTGAGTCTGATTGACCCACTACGCGGCGGCGCGGCGCGCGATTGCAAGAACCGCGAGCCGCGCTGAGGCCTATGCGTGTAATGGATGCCAATGGGGTCAAAGAGGGGAGGAATGTGCCGGCCAAGTGCCATGCAATGGCCGGCAGATTCCATGCTCTCTATGGTTAAGGGCGGCGGTCTGTTAATCCTGATGGGAAATAATCATGAATAACATTGCGAATTGGCGGGGTGGCATGGCACGGCCGGTCTACTTAGCAGGCATGGCGATAGCGCTCGTGCTTTCGATGATGGCAGGGAGTGGCTATGCGGCTGAGGCCAAGCCGGCGCCCTTCAGCGGCGATACCAAATATGTATTGTACCGGTCGCACTACGAGGTAAATGCGGACGGGACGGATATCGAGACGCATCAGTGGGCGATCAAAGTGCTGGACGAGCAGGGGATTAGCGATGCGAACCAGGCTTCGATTGACTATAGCGGGAGCCTGCAGGACGCGGAGATTACGTCTGCCTATACGCTGAAGGCGGACGGGCGGCGGATCAACGTGCCGGCGGCAAATTTTCAAGAGCAGATTAATAAAGGCAAGGGCGATGCGTCGCCAATGTTCTCCGATATAAGAACCAAGACGGTTGCGTTTCCGGACGTCGCGGTGGGTGACACGGTGGTCATGTCGTACAAGATCATTCAAAAGGAGGCGATGTTCCCGGGCAATTTCTCATTCACGGAAGCTTTCTCGAAGTTTATCGCGTATGACAGTGCCGAGATTTCGATTAGTGCGCCGGCGGCGCTCACGCTGCACATCTATCAGCGCGGAGTCGATGGTGGAGAAATCGCGCGATCGGCGGATGGGCGGCGGAATTGGCGCTGGACTTACCACAATGAGCAGGTGGCGGCGCCTGAGGCCGGGTCGGTATCGGCGCTGGATTACGGCCCGATGATAGTCGCGAGTACCTTCAAAGACTATGCGGCAGTGGCGATGGCCTTCGATGTGCGCGCGCAGCCAAAAGCCGCGGTGACGCCCGCAATTAAAAAGCTGGCGGATCAACTGACTATGAATGCGCATAATACGCGCGAGGAAGCGAAAGCGATTTACGACTGGGTAGCAGTGAATATCCAGTATGCAGGCGATGATGTCGGCGTGGGGCCGGTGGTGCCGCATGCGGCGGGCCTGGTGCTGGCGAATCGGATGGGCGACTGCAAGGACCATACGATTCTGATGCAGGCACTGCTGGCAGCGAAGGGAATCGCGAGCTCGCCGGTGTTGATCAATGCCGGAAATACCTACTCCCTGCCGCCGGTGGCTAGTGCCGACGTATTCAATCATCTGATCAACTATATACCGGCGTTGAACCTATATGCCGATTCGACCTCTCGTTATACACCGTTCGGCGCGCTGCCGTTCAGCGATTCTGACAAGCCGGCCGTCGTGACAGTGGGCTTTACTGAGATTCGCCATACGCCAGTATCGACGTACAAGGATAACACGATGCGGCTGACGACAGTGCTGGGAATTGATGCGGAGGGGGATGCGAATGGTGTGACGAAGATCGAAGAGACGGGACTGCTCGCGGACGGGACGCGGGCCGAGCTGGCGTCGCTCGAACCGAATATGGAGGATCGGCTAGTACAACAGATGCTGGGCGGGAACGGCTTCACAGGAACCGGGACGCTAATCAAAGATGATCCGAACGTGCTGACTATGGGCTACAGCTATGGCGGCACTTATCATCTGACGGATGCGTACATAATGCCGGGACCGGCGGCGCTGACGATTCGGTCGCCGTTTGGCGGAGCGCTGCTACTCAGTTATGTCAAAGGCGCCAACGAACCTCATACGATGAATTTCCAGTGTTATGGCGTTGACTGGAAGCAGGAATACTCAATTACGCTGCCGCGTACAGTGAAGGTGCTGGCGCTGCCGCACGATGTAGTACTCAGTGGCAAAGACCTTAGCTACCGCGCACAGTATCAGTTGAAGGGCGATGTCGTGACGGTGGTGCGGGAGTTGGAAGATCGGACGCCGGAGAATGTCTGCACGCCGGCTGAAGCGGCAGAGACGAAGGTATTTGCGCGGGGGATGTGGCGGGATTTGCGTGCGCAGGTGCTTTACCAATAAATCCGGAATTTAATCAGCAGCGTTTTTGACTGGGCGGCGCTGGCACTTTGCTGCTGCTGATCTTTGGCAGTTCGCTGCTTCAGCGGCGGGATATAGTTGCGATCCAGATGGCGTATCTCGCATTGACGCCGCCGTCTTAGTTTCACAGATACGCTATGGCCGCTTTTCGCTGGATCGATTGCGCGGGCACAATTAGGATTCACCGCCGCTGCAACGCCAAGGCGGATTAAACCAACCTAAACAACAATTTTGTTGGCCGACTTTACCAAAAGCACGGCCGCGATGGTTCCACTCTACTCGATTTGCCGGATATGGTGCCGGCAGAGTTGGGCGCGGCGGCAGTGCAGTGTTGTCGGTGGAGCTGGTGCGCGCGGCGATCAGTTGTCAGAACTGGATGCGAGCAGAGCCTGCGGTTCAGGAGATCTGCCCGACAAATCAAACTTAAGAATTCCGTATCACGCTATAGATGAGTGCAGGATAGAAATCATATAGATAAACGCCAGCTAGTCTATGTCTATGTGCATGAATACCTCAGTTGGTTTCTGCACAGGTTTCGCAAGCCGTGCGATCAAGCGAGCGGGTGCGTTAGTAGTTTGGAAAGCTCTTGAGGTTTCGTTCTCCAATATTATCACTAGCTAGTCTTAGCCGAGCTGTGAAGTCGCAGCGGACTATCGGCCTGATTCCCTGCGCTTGCTTCTCTTGCATCGGCCCTAGTTCGATTCTGTACACATTTCTAGTTTGGAGCGTTTGCTAACCGCGCGCTCTATGTATAATCGGCGCGTCTGCGACATGGGGGAGAAGGAGAAGCAGTCTATTCGATTGTTATCGGATAGCGGGGATGCTTATGAAAAAATCTCTCTCATGGCTCGCCACCGCATTGCTCACCTTGTTGATAGCTGCGAACTCGAAGTGTTTCGCACAAACAACTAGCGCAGCGATTATCTCGAACGTCGCCACCGTGACTAATCTGCAAGGCCTTGGCGTTAATCTGGGTGAGTGGACCTATTGGGGCGGGTCAGCTGACTACCTGCAAAACCTTCTCGCAAATCCGGGATTCGAAGCCGCGACTTCGGGCCGCGTGGTGATTGTCCCGGCAGGTGCGACGTCGTCAACTTTTTGCGACGATGTCTCTTATTTTCCGATGCCCTCCGGCTTCTATAACGGCGGGACCTTCGAGGACGTCTATGTCACCGGCACCGGCGCGAGCGCGGTTGCCGCCAGCCGCGGCACCGGGACGATAACCGGATAC
>DATJUF010000182.1:0-9553 GCA_035502655.1 Binataceae bacterium (SeqCode) | reverse complement strand
GGCTCGCAGGATATCGCTCGTCGTTACGATCCCCTCAAGCGGCCCATTCTCCCGTCCCACTATCAGCATGCGATCGCCATCCTCGCGATTCAGCAGCCGCAGCGCCTCGGCCAGATCCTGGTCAGCCTCAATCCGCGTGATCGTCCGCGATACCACCTTTTCGACGGGCGTCTCTTCCCACCGCTCGGGCGGCACTTTGCTCAAGCTCCATACCGCAATCGTCCCGATTAGTTCGCCCTCGGCGCAGACCGGAAACACTGGATGCCGATGGTGGCCTGCTACGTCTGCTGCAAAAGTCTTGAGCGACGTATCCGGCGCCACTGTGATCACATCGCGCCGCATCACCTCGCGGACCGGCACTCCCGTCACGCCACCCAGCCTGACCATTTCATGCAACCGCTGATCGGCAGAAACCGAGGCACTGCCAGAAATCCCATATGCGCATGCTGCGCCGATCAGAGTTGGAATAATGAAGCTATAGCCGCCGGTCGCCTCCGCGACGAATACCGCTGCCGTCATTGGCGTCTTGTAGATAGCAGCGATAAATGACGCCATTCCTACCGCCGCGTACAACTCAAACACCGCGCCCTTTCCGATGATCTGCGCGTAGGCGCTGCCGATCGCGCCGCCAGTCAAAAACGCCGGCACAAAAACCGCAGCGACCCCGCCAAATCCAATCGAGCAGATGCTGGACGCTATCTTTCCCGCGGCAAAAACGATCAGTTCACTCGTCGCATGTTGCCGAGTGAGAATTAGGCGCACTGCTTCGTAATTTGGCCCGATCGGCACCAGGATTCCAGGGTACAACGTCAGGAACCCTGCGCCGACGATTCCTGTGAGCACTCCACCCGCCAGCAGCTTGTGCCAATGTGCCGTCGGCACGTTGATCGCGAAGTTTCGCACGTGGCGAAAGGTGATTGCGTAGGCCATGCCAATTACACCGATCGCAATGCCGAGAAGCGCCGCCCACGCTAGTTCCGGCGCCCGGAAATTTACCGTGCCCGCAAACTTGAAGACCGGCTGGGCGTTGGTCAATACCGCCAGCGTTGCATACGCCACCACCGATGAGATTAGCGAAGGCAGCAGTGCCTCATGCGCGAGGTCATCCTTGTACGGCATCTCCAGGGCGAAAACCAGGCCCGTCAGCGGCGCACGAAACACCGCCCCCATCCCAGCCGCAGCCCCGCTGATCAGCATCAGCCGCCGATCCCGCGGCGTCAGTCCGAACCGCCGCAGCTTCGTCCACAGCCACGATCCCACTGCGCCCCCGCTGTAGATGCTCGGTCCTTCGAGCCCCGCACTCCCGCCCGATCCAACCGTCGTTATCGACGCCAGCAGCTTCCACCAAAACAGCCGCGTGTTGATATCTCCCTGATGCTCATGGTACGAGGTGATGATTTCTTCTGTCGAATGCAGGTTTGGGTCCGGCGTGAGATACTGCATAATCAGTCCGGTCAGCACAAAGCCGATCGCAATCCCTGGTATGATCAGCCAACGATGGTTCAGGTAAAATGGAAACAGCCGTCCCCAGATCAGACCGAGCACCACTGTCGTCAGCATCGTGATTACCAGCCCGGTCACGATGCCGATTATTGGTGCGATTAACAGCCATTTTTGGATGTCGCGCGAGTAAGTGGTGCTCAGGTCGCGCCGTACAATCGCCGCATACCGGCGCAACAGCGGATTCTTGAATAGTCGCGAATCAAGCAGATAGCCGGGCAGCTTCATGCGCACGCGTCCTCTTCTGCCCTCAGCCAATGTGGCAGGGTTCGTCCGCCAATCCGTGCGGCTCCATAGTCCAGCCAGCGCGGCCATGGCGATGCGAGGCTGCGAGCATCCGCCATCAGACTCTGACTCTGCGGGCTAGGCGCCTGCCCATCTGAAGAAGCGTTTCGTGTATCATAACGCCGCAGCACGTGTATCAGATGTGAAACGTAAATTGCCTGCTATCAAAGCCGCCCGGTACTCTCCTTGATTCTCCATCTCCTCGTCTTATGCCCATGCCGATATGTCGCAGTCATCTGAAATCGCTCTATTTTACCTCGCTAAAACGCCGCATCGCCCGGCCCTTCCCTGCTCTGCCTTTCCTCGCTATCGCGCAGGCCACAGATGGCACGGCAATTGGATCTAATGTAACCCGGTTCCTACTACTCGATCCTGTATCTATTTCGACCTAATCAACGTAAGTAAAAGGGGGGCAGCATGGAGACCATGGAAAGCGGCCAGTTCGTACCAGATATGGGCGTACGTGTGTTCCTGGTTGAAGATAACCCGGAACACGCCTTCATCGCGGTCACCGTGATCCGGCAATTATTGGGTGAGTGCAGTGAAGTTATTGTCGCTGAAAACGCCGAGGAGGCAGTCAGCGTTATCGGCCAGTTTACCGAGAATGACCATCCCGATCTGATGCTCGTCGATCTCCGTTTGCCGGATAACGGCGGCTTCGCTGTCTTGAGCGCGATCCGCTCTCACGAGACTTGCGTGAAGGTCCCCGCCTTTGTCATCACCAGTTCGCTCTACGATCAGGATATCGCGCAAAGCTATGAACTCGGCGCCTCGGCCGTCCTGTGCAAGCCGCTGTCCCGTGCGAGCCTGCGCGAAGAGCTGGTCCGCATCGGCAAGCTGCCGCCCAGCGGCCGCGCTAAAGTCACCAACACTCATTAGCGGCTTTAGGTCTCCAAAGGCGCCGGGTGCACTCGATCGCGTACGGCAAACCACGCTCCTGATGGCCAAGGCTTAAAATCTATTATGAGTTGCGCAAGCGGCTCAAGTCCATTTGTCATTGACGCCTTGTTCCTTCCGATTCCAGCCGGTGTCGCCGCGAGTTCGTCCGCCGGCTTAATAATTAGTTCGCCTATAGCGGCGCTTAAGGCGCTTGGTTTCGCTCCCTCACCATAGCCCTTTGCACTGCCTCGTTGTGCTCGCTAACAATGAAATCGTGATTCTTAACACCCACTACGCAGAGCGCATCGATAACTCCCCCTCTCATCCATTAAATCGGTCCTGCAGCCGGCGTAACGCCTCAATCTGGCCGCACTGGCGTCTCGGACTGCTGATCGCGCCTGCCTTCTTTATCCTGAGCATTTCATTGCCCACACCGCTCTACGCTCAGTCCACCCCTATCGCCCTGCCGGATGATTCTGCCGTACAGCCTTCCGCCAAAGCTGTCGAAACCACACCCGTCAAAAACGGTATCGACGTGCACGCCGAGGATGTTCAGGCCGCAATCCGCATCACCAATCCTGCGCACCTTCGCTCAGGCGGTGTCGTTAACGTGACGATTGATTTCACCGTCGCCCCCGGATGGCATATTTATGGTGCCCCGCTGCCGTCAGGCGAGGACCTGACCCCAACGACCGTCAGCTTCGAGGGTCCCGCCGCGGCTTCTTATTCCGCTAAAATGGCGGCGCCCACTATGATGCACTTTGACGCGCTTGGCGAGACCCTGCCGGTCTATCAAGGGAATTTTGACGCCTCCGGCCAGATCAGCCTCGTACATGGCCTCAAGCCAGGTCCGCAACTCCTTGCCGGTTCATTGAGTTTTCAGGAATGCAACAACGCTCTCTGCAAGATGCCGCGCAAGGTTTCGTTCAATCTGCCAGTCAATATCACCGACTGACTAATCCAAAAGGCCGCCGCCAGCCATACAAGTTTCAGCCCAACCCAGCCGGCGTTCCGGGCGATTCTGCTCGTCTAGTATTTATCCATCGGCATTTGAGATCCGTGCCATGGTGAGCGATTGCACTGCTGATTTCACTTTTGGCAGAGCGTTGCACAAGCGCCACAGAGCGATGTGTTAATTTTGCCCGCAGATCGCTGTCCAACCGTTAAAATTAACCCGTCCGTGATCTATTTAGCGCGGAAAAGCTGGGCGCGCTGAGCGATCGCGTCCAATGGCATAAATCTAGCGTGTGCGGGGCCGAGGAATCCGCGCTTATGCTTCACCCTGTCTCCTTCGCCAGTGCGCCTGTTCAATGGCGAAATGCCGCCCGCTGCGCTCAAAGATTCACGCCAGATTCGCGTTCGCGCATCAGCGTTACGCGAGACTCGCCCTGCATTGCGGCCTAAGCTCACAATCGCAAAGCTTCGGAATTCCGGCCGCTGCGTCCGCCTTCCGATTAATCCTCGGCTTCCGCGTTCGCTGATTGGCAGCGTCGCCCGCTCCGAATGCAACTATGCCGCACGGCTCCGCACGCGAGGCCTCTAGATGGCATCGACAACACTGTTCGACTATGCAACATTCCGACCGCTCGTTTGCCGCAGGGGGTGGGAGATGGGGGAGTTCGGTCCGTCGCCGAACGCACGGGTGCTCATTTTGGAGGAAGCAGCCGCCGCGTGTCATCTGGCTAATGTCCTGATCAATGCTGGCTTTTCATGTCAGACAGCCTCTTCAATTGGCGCCGCACTGGCGGTGATCGAAACCCGCGGCGCTGAAGTAATCATTTGCCCGGCCCGCACCGAGACCATCAATGGTGCGGACTTTTTGCGCATCGTTGCGGAGCGGCGGGTGGATTTGCCGCTGATTCTGCTCGCTGAGGATCCCAGCGTGCCCGCCGCCGTTGCAGCTATGCGACAGGGCGCTTTCGACGGTAGTGTCCTAATTTGAAATTTCCGGCTGTTGCGTGGCTGCAACGTTGAACAGCATCTCTTCGATTGACCATATATGATTCTCCAAGCCGTGTGCCACGGCTGGCGTAGTCTTGAGCGTCTTGTGCGTGCGGCAGAAGTTGTAATGCGCGAAGTGAAGGCAGAGCGCCGCCACCATGTTCTCGCGCTTCTTGCTGAAGCCATTCGTCAGGCGGGTGAAGCGGCGCATGGACATGCGGATGGTCAGGTTCTGGCGCTCAACGTAGCTGGTTGAGATATGCGCGGGATCGGGATCGCCGATCAGGTTTTGCTTGTCGCAAGACGTGAGCACTGGCGGCGAATAGCGTCCGCGCCCGCTGTTCAGCTCTGACGCAAACACTTTCTGCTCGTGAGCGT
This sequence comes from Binataceae bacterium (SeqCode), assembly GCA_035502655.1. GTDB lineage: Bacteria > Desulfobacterota > Binatia > Binatales > Binataceae > DATJUF01. Next base: position 4,570 of record DATJUF010000182.1, on the reverse strand, counting down.
AGTCAACGTCCTGCCCAAAGTACCGGATGATTGCGCCGAAGTAGGCCTGATAGGCGTCTGTAGTGATCTGAGGCCGGTTTACGATGCGCTGCTTCAGATCATGAATGAATAGGCGCGTGTTTTCGGCATCGCGATGGCCTATGTGAAAGGCCGGAATCAGTTTGGTTTGAGCATCTAGCGCGACGAACGTATAGACATCGCCATACTCGCCAACCTTGCCGAGGCGATGCGCGGTCTTTTGCTTCATGCCGACATAACCCCAGAGTTCATCAAGCTGAAGATGCTCGCACGTCAGGCCGCGCATGGTTTCATCCATCAAGCGATCGCAAGCATCGCCGATACGCACCGTCAGCCGCATGATCGTGTCGCGATGAATGCCAGTCATGCGCTCAGTGCTGCGAATCGAGTTGCCTTCAACTAGAGCCGAGATGACTTGCGCCTGCCGCTCAATGCTCAACCGATTCATATAAGCATTATACATGAGCGGTTATGTAAACGTCAACTCTGCGAAAGCGAAAGGGCCGAATCTTTCGATCCGGCCCTTTTTTCATCTTCCGCGAATCAAATGTTTTTTACAGATCTGGATCGTCTGAGCGTTGCCACTCAACAGCTTCGTTGTTTAATTCAAGTTCTCTAACGATAGTGTTGATAATTGAAGTAATTGCATCAATGTCAGTGACATTGCCTGACAGATAAATTGTCGTGGTATTCTCTGGATATCCCGCGTAATGCTTTAGAGCAAAGGGCAACGTACCGTTTAACGACAAGGCTGCGCCTTCGAAAGCATCGAGATCGTCTTCACCACGAACAATATCCATGTGGAGATGCCGTTGAAAATACGACAAAGGCTTTCGCAATATCGCCTGCGGCACGAGGTCTAATTTAGTGATCTCTGAAAAAGGCATCCTTTGTATCATCATGGCACCTGCCGATTCAGATGTATCGCAATATCGATGACGGCATAACCTAAGTTATTGCGCCGCACCATTGGATTAGCTGGATGATACCAACGCGCTTCATATGGTGTACCTTTGCCTGCACAAGGCATCGCTGGGGTAGTGAACTCTATGCCCTTCTTTGTCGATGGTAAAGCATTCCGGTAAGCCTTGGCGCATGGTATGGGCGAATTTGGTGGCCCACCCCACAGCTCGCATGAAGCGGCTTGCAGGCGTGCTACTGACTGAGTTTGAGTGGTCGAATCGAGCCGATGATAGCACGTGACACCTTGAGCCATTCCCCGAATTTCCCTTCGGGCTGCTCTTGCCTGCTATTTTAGCAAGAAACAGCCCGCATCGCCAAATGATGATAGACAATGCGTTGCCGAGCTTTACCTACCATAAATGAGCGCTTGCGACAAATGAATGTCGCTTAGATTGGCATTTAGGTGGCGTTTAGTAAGGCACTCTCCAGCCCGGCCTGTCACGTCAATTTAGCATTTTGCTTGACTGGATAGGTACGGTCAATGGTCTTGCTCTTTATGCTTCCGCCAGCGGGTTTCAACGGCCTTACGGCCAATCTCTGACAGGCGCTCTTTCGATAGCTTAGCAGCCCTCGCCTTTCCGCCCTTGAGGCCGCCACGCCGCCCTAATGAGACGGCAGCAGGGTCTTTTTCCTTCGGTCTCTCAATCTCGCCAGTGATCTGGCCGATAGTCCGATAGGCGATCTGGTTGGCGTCCTCGTGCTTACGTGAGCGGTTAGGCATCCCTTAAAGATGGCAGAACCCAGCAAGCCAAATCAATTAGGCTCACCATTTCCTGGCTTCAATAAGTTCGCGTGTTGAAATAGCTCGAAGCCGATCACTTGAATATCGTGGATATTCGCTGGATTTGCGTAATATTGAACGCTGCGCCAGTTAGTTTGCCCAAGATTAATAAATTGCTGCCGAAGCATGATTACTTTAGTTGCGTATTCATTTTTATAATTGCTGAACAACGTAGTCGCTTCTAAACGACCTTGTGCCTGCATCGATTCAGCCCGCTGTATACTTTGTTGCTCTATTACAGCCCACGCCGATCCAGAAGGTGGATTCATTCTGAGCGGATGTGCTGCCATTAGGCTTATTGCTTCCGTGCTGGTGTTCAAAAGTTTGGAGGATAATTCCAGCGTCTGCTTTTTGAGAATCGCTATTGAATTAACTGGCTTAATCACTGCTGCTTGTTTATGCGCTAAATTCGCAACGGTTGTTTGAAAAGCTGCCAGCTGCACTCTTTGAGAGTCGATTTCGCGTTGGAGTGGCGCAATTTGGTCTCGAACTGCCTCATCGATTTGCGTTTGTGCCGCTGGCCGAGAAACGGTATTTGCCAATTGATATTGATCATCCCAAGCAAGAAATCCTGCGGCAAGGATACCGATTACAAATAATGCAGCCGATAAGCGTCTCCGGCCTTCAGCGGTCAACAGCCACCGATCCAGCCAAGTAGAAATTGAAGCGGCCCACTCAGGAAACCATTCTGCGGATTTCACGGCGATTTCTGGTAGGGTCGTCAAGACCCAATAGCCGTCGAACCAATAACCGACAAACGACCCAGCATAGATCCAAATGTCGTGAAGCATCCGGCGAAAACCCCTTCGGCTTTATAGCCTTGAAAGGGTCTCGCCAGCCACGATTGATAGCGCTTGCAAATCCACCAGCGAAATCGTCCGAACCAGCTACAAATCTGCGCGATAGCTCTCGCTGACGGCTCAACTTTGCTGCCGCGCTGATCATTCCCCTGCTCTGCTCTCGCTGCGCGGCTGACGGGCGGAAGGGGAGTTGACCAATATGGGAGAAATCGTCTTGTTTCCATTGGGAGTAACCCAGCCAGAATCAGAGCCGGTGTTGCAGCACCACAACGCTGAAACCGAATTAGGACACTACCCTTTCGACTACCTGGCGAAGCCCTTCAAAGACGAAGCACTGATTACTGTTGTCGGCCGCGCAATCGAAGTCGGAAATCTGCGGCGCGAGAATCGCCGCCTGCGCCAGCAGCTTAACGTCGCCAGCACTGCCGCCAGCTTCGTCGCCGAAAGCGATCAGAGTAAGCAGCTCGTTGCTCTGATCCGCCGCGTGGCGCCTGCCCGTTCGACCGCGCTGATTGAGGGCGAAAGCGGTACCGGCAAGGAATTGGTCGCGCGCATGCTGCATTATTGGAGCAAGCGCGCTGAAGGGCCCTTTGTCGCAATCAACTGCAAGGCGATCGCCAGCGGCTTGATGGAAAGCGAGCTCTTCGGCCATGAGAAAGGCTCGTTCACTGGTGCGATCGCGGGCCGCGCAGGCTGTTTCGAGCGGGCCTCGGGCGGAACTCTGTTTCTCGACGAGCTGGCCGAGGCCGACGCCGATTTCCAGGCCAAACTGTTGCGCGTGCTCGAGGACGGCGAGGTCTTCCGCGTCGGCGCCTCGAAGCCGCGCAAGATCGATGTGCGCGTGGTTGGCGCGACCAATCGGATCTTGCGCGCTGAAGTCGCTAGCGGGCGCTTTCGTTCAGACCTGTACTTCCGGCTCAACGTCATCCCGCTGCGGCTCGCGCCCCTGCGTGAACGCCGCGGCGATATCCTTCCGCTGGCACGGCATTTCCTCGCTTACCACGCGGCTGAGGCCGAACGTTCCTTGCGTCTCGCGCCCGAAGCGGAGCAGGCGCTGCTCGCCTACACCTGGCCGGGCAACGTGCGTGAATTGCAGAACGTAATCGAGCGGGCAGTCGTGATCAGCGGCGCCGAAGTACTGACCGCCGACGCGCTCGCACTCGAGGCGCCGGTGGTCGAACCGGGTGACGGGATGGCCGCAGCGTCTCCGCCTCGCTATGAGGGGACAACGTTGCAGGAATGCCTCGACGAGGCCGCGCGCGCGTGCACCCGCGATGCGCTTTATCGTGCAGGCGGCAACCGGGTCGAGGCGGCTGCGCTGCTCGGCGTAGACCGCACTACGCTGTACCGCCTGATGAAGCGCCTGGGCCTCGGCTGAAGCACGGCAGGCCCGTTGCGGTGCTTCCGTTAAATCCGTTCGTTTGCTGGCCTCACGCGCACGTTGAGATTTTGACGTACGACTCTCGCGGCGTTCCTAAGCTCGACATCGCATGGAGGCCAAATTGAAAAATCCCTCCCCTGAATTCAGGGGAGGGATTTTTTCTGCCGAAAGAGCTTCGGCGCGGGAGGATCTCCCTCCCGCGCGCTACAGAGTTCAGGGCTTGCAGATGATGTTGGACGTGCTGAGGCAGGCCACCGGCGGCGTAAGCACGGGACCTGCGACGCCGACGAACTCGGCCACGCTGTTGCCTCCGTTGTTGGTGATCCAGATGTTGCCCGACTCATCGATCGCAATGCCGAACGGGGAGTTAAAGCCGGCCCCGGCCGGAGCCGCGAATGAGGGGAAGCCGTAGCGATGGCGCAAAGTATAGTTTCTGTGGCTGATCATTCAGCGCCTGTTTTGCGTGTCAGATCGGGACACACTACTCGGGCGCAGGAAAGTCTAGTGTTTCAAAGTATGCAGTATTTCAATGATCGCCGGACCCACGATCACCATCAGCATTGCGGGTAAGATAAATAGTACAAGCGGAAAAAGAATTTTGATCGTAGTCTTTTGCGCAGCTTCCTC